>CAZLOQ010000333.1:0-4495 GCA_964561125.1 uncultured Chitinophaga sp.
ACACAGATTTTCCGACGCTGCAGAGTACATCGGCCCCCTGACGGGACTGCCGCAGGCTGTACCGGACAGCGCGCTCCGTGCCGCTTCAAACTGAAACCGAAAGCCGCTGAGAACTCCGGTTTCCCGCCCGGAATGTGATTGTGGTTCGTCCGGAATCCCGGTAACGTGTCGTTCCCGCCAAATCCCTGCCGATACCAGCCCCCTGCGCCGGCAGCCTCGCCCGCACCACAACTCGCCGTGAACACTCTCATGTCTCCACTGATGCCCCACCTCAGTCGAAAACTGGCGCTCGTTTTCTGCTGTCTCGCCTGCTGCGTTGCCGCACCGCAACTCTGGGCTCAGGCCCCCTCCCCTGCTGCCGATATCGATTTCTTCGAAGTGAAGATCCGGCCGATTCTGGTACAGCACTGCTACGAATGTCACTCCGCCGATGCAAAGATCGTTCGCGGAGGTTTGCTGCTGGACAGCAAAGCGGCCACTCTGCAGGGTGGCGACAGCGGGCCGGCCATTGTTCCCGGCAAGCCGGAAGACAGCCTGCTGCTTTCAGCGATCCGCCATGAATCGCTGGTCATGCCACCCAGGTCAAAGCTGCCGGACGCGGTGATCGCCGACTTCACCGCCTGGATTCGCAGCGGCGCTGCCGATCCGCGTGAATCCAGCCGCCCCGCAAAGCTGCAGCCTGTCGACTTTGAATCCGCAAAAACTCACTGGGCCTTCCGCAAAATCACGGATCCGTCCCCGCCCCCGGTTCAGAACACCACCTGGGCGGTCTCTCCGATCGACCATTTTGTGCTGTCGAAGCTGGAAACTTCCGATATGCACCCGGCGGCCCGGGCCAACAAACACACGCTCATTCGCCGCGTCACATTCGATCTCATCGGACTCCCGCCGACTGTCAATGAAGTCCGCGACTTTCTGGCCGATGAATCGCCGGATGCATTCGAAAAAGTCATCGATCGGCTGCTGGACTCGCCTCACTACGGCGAACGCTGGGGACGTCACTGGCTGGATCTGGTGCGCTACGCCACCAGCAACGGCGCCGACGAGAATCACGAACTGCCCAACGCCTGGCGTTACCGGGACTGGGTGGTCCGCATGCTGAATGCCGATCTGCCGCTTGATCAGTTCATCACACAGCAGCTTGCCGGAGATCTGCTCCCGGTACCAGCCGACGAGCAGCAGGCTGGTGATCTGCTGACGGCCACCGGCCTGCTGGTGCTCGGCCCCAAAATGCTGGCAGAGCAGGACAAAGACAAAATGATGATCGATATTGTGGACGAACAGCTGGACACGGTCAGCCGCACAATGCTTGGGCTCACCGTCAGCTGTGCACGCTGCCACGATCATAAGTTCGATCCCGTTTCAGCTCAGGACTACTACGCGCTCGCCGGGATCTTTCACAGTACCCGTTCCATGGCAGACCGCGCCTTTGTGTCAAAGTGGATGGAACGTCCCCTGCCCTCCCAGGCAATAACTGCCCGCCGCGCAGAACATCAGCGAAAGATCGACTCGGCCCGCAGTGAACTGGCTCAGCTGCAACCCGACAACGCAGTGGCCATCAAAGAAAAAAAAGCGGCCCTCGAACAACTCGAAAAAGACCTCCCCGCCTTTGATCATGTGATGGCCACGGAAGAAGGCGAAATCCGCAACCTGCCTGTGCACATTCGCGGCAATCACCTGAAGCCCGGTCCTCAGCTGATCAGCCGCGGCATGCCGGCAATCCTCACCAGCGTCCTGCCGGCCCCGGCAATTCCTGACAGCCAAAGCGGTCGCCTGCAGCTGGCTGAATGGCTGGTTTCCAAAGAACATCCGCTGACTGCCCGCGTGATGGCCAATCGCATCTGGATGTGGCATTTCGGGCGTCCCCTGATGCGCAGTCCTTCCAACTGGGGACTCCAGGCCGAACTACCCTCCCACCCGGAATTGCTGGACTGGCTGGCCCGGGAACTGCATCGCAGCAACTGGTCGCTCAAAGCCATGCATCGCCGAATCCTGATGTCGTCCACCTGGCAGATGAGCAGTGCGGTGCACAGCGACTATGCCGAACGCGACCCGGAAAATATCCTGTTGTGGCGTCAGAACCGTCGTCGGCTGGAAGCAGAACCCGTCCGCGATTCCATTCTGTTTGTCGGCGGGGGTCTGGACCTGACGGTCGGCGGCAAGGCCCCCGACGTCAACTCAAATCGCCGCGCCATTTATCTCCCGGTAAATCGCGCAGCCCTGTACGAAATGTTCTCCACGTTTGATTACGTGGAAACGGCCAATCACATCGAACAGCGCCCGGTCACCACCGTGCCCAATCAGGCTCTTTACCTGATGAACAGCAGTGCCGTTCACGAACAGTCCCGCAGGCTCATCGAACAACTGCCGACCACCGATCCCTCCGTGCCGTTGCAGGACACGGGACCAGTGATCTCAGAGCTGTTTCAGCGTCTGTATGCCCGTCAGCCGGATGCCGCTGAAATCTCACGGTGCGCCGATTTTCTGCAGCGGACCGAATCTGCACTGGCTGACGTTGCGGATCCTCGCGAACGTCGTCTGCAGGCATGGTCCGCGCTCTGCCGAACATTGATGGCGGGAAATGAGTTTCTTTTTGTGGAGTAGCCCATGGAAATCCCGATGGTGACCCCAGGCTGCAGTCGCCGACAACTGCTGCAGCGCACCAGCGCTGGCTTCGGCTCCCTGGCGCTCAGCGAACTGCTCGCGCGCACAGCAACTGCAGATCACTCGCTCAAAGCCCCGCAGAATCCTCTTGCCAGTCATCCCGGACACTTTCCGGCCCGCGCGAAGCGAGTCATTTTTCTCTTTATGCATGGCGGCCCGTCGCATGTAGACACGTTCGATTACAAACCCGAACTCACACGACTGGACGGCCAGCCACTCCCCATCGAAAAACCGCGCATTCAGTTTGCTCAGACCGGCAACCTGCTGCGAAGTCCATGGAAATTTCGCCAGTATGGCAGCTGCGGCGCGTGGGTGAGTGACCTGTTTCCCCACGTGGGACGCTGTGCGGACGACATCACCTTTATCAAGTCAATTCACGGCTCAAACGAAGCCCATGGTGGCGCCCTGCTTAAGATCAACACCGGCTCAGATACCTTCGTCCGCCCCAGCATGGGTGCATGGATCAGTTACGGTCTGGGAACAGAAAATGAAAGTCTGCCCAGCTTTGTCACAATCAATCCAACACTGGGACACGGCGGAGTCCGCAACTTCGGCTCCGCTTTTCTGCCGCCCATTCATCAGGCCACGCGCATTGCCACGTCGCGTCAGAACGGACGGACGCGCGCCGAAATCCAGAATCTGACTCATCCCCGCTCAAGACGCGACGTCCAGCAGCTGCAGCTGGAACTCCTGCAGGATCTCAATCGTCATCACCAGTCAACCGCAGATCTTACCGCTGCCGATGCCGAACTGAACGCGCGGATCGATTCGTTTGAACTGGCATTTCGCATGCAGACGGAGGCCCCCGAAATCTTCGATCTGGCAGGCGAAACCGAAGCCACGCGCAGGCTCTACGGGATCGATGAAGAACCAACCGGCAACTTCGGCACACAGTGTCTGCTCGCACGGCGTCTGTCCGAGTCAGGTGTGCGATTCGTTCAGGTTTCACACGCGTACTGGGATCAGCATTCAGATCTGAAGGAAGAACATTCGCGATTGGCGAAGGAAGTCGACAAACCCATTGCCGGGCTCCTGCAGGACCTCAAACAACGCGGACTCCTTGACGACACACTGCTCATCTGGGGCGCCGAATTTGGTCGCACACCCACAGCTCAGGGAAAAAACGGTCGCGACCACAACCCGCATGCCTTCACCTACTGGATGGCCGGCGGTGGCGTCAGGTCGGGCTTCAGTTTTGGCGAATCCGACGACTTCGGCTTTTATGCAGCCCGCGACAAAGTCCACGTCCACGATCTGCATGCCACCATCCTGCACCTGCTCGGGCTCGACCATGAACAACTGACGTTCCGCTACGGCGGCCGCGATTTCCGACTGACGGATGTCGAGGGACATGTGGTGGAGCAGATTTTTGCGTGAACGCAGGAACGTCCGCGTAACCGTTCACAGCAGGACGACGGCAGTCCAGACGTCAAGGTGCATGGCACCTGAAAGCGGAAAGTCCCTCTACCATTCGCTTTACGACTCCAAAACAGCAGGCAGCCTCCGCGCCAGGAATGGTGGTCCAATCAGCCGGAACGCGTTAGCGTCCGGTTTGCACTCAGAGTCAAGGTGCATGGCACCTTTTGCCATTCCAGTCTGAAGCCAAGTTTCCCCGGCTACCTCGCGACACCGCGACACCCAGGGCTCCCAGACGGGCTCGCCCCGTCTGAAGCCAAGGTTCGCTGGCTACTCCGCGACACCGCGAAACCCGGGCTCCCAGACGGGCTTGCCCCGTCTGAAGCAAAGGTTCGCTGGCTACCCCGCGAAACCGCGAAACCAGAGCTCCCAGACGGGCTTGCCCCGTCTGAAGCCAAGGTTCACTGGCTACTCC
>CAZLOQ010000334.1:0-3369 GCA_964561125.1 uncultured Chitinophaga sp.
CCAATGACCAATGACCAATGACCAATGACCCCTCTGTTTCAGTTTACCGCCGCCCTCTCTCCCTGTATCCTCCCCCCGCCTGCCCGCGACTCCGTCCGATCGAGTGCCTGCCATGTTTCTCTCCTCCTGCCGGTGTCTGCAACCTTTTCCGCGACCCCTGTTTCCCCTGCTGCTGGCGGCCGCTCTGCTCAGCATAGCTCCATCTTCTGTGTCTGCTCAGCAGGCTGCAGCTTGTCCGGTCAATCTCCGCAGCACAGCTCAGGACGCATGGTTTGCCGATCAAGTCTGGGCGAAGGTCGGACGGTTGAAGTGCCTGCGCTGTCATCGTGCCGGTGCAGATGCAGCGGACACATCCTTTGTGCTCCTGGATCCCTCCGCGTCACTGGAAAAGTCACCCGAGGACGTGCTGCAGCACAATCTGCAGGCGTTTACGGCAGCCGCGAAGCTGCAGTCCGACGGTCACTGGCTGCTCCTGCAAAAGCCGCTCGGTCAGCTGGACCACGGGGGTGGGGCCGTGCTCGCAGCCGATTCCACTGCGATGCGAATTCTGGATGATTTTCATCGCCGTGTACAAACCGCGCCCGGAGTATCCGATTCGCCGTCAGTTCCGGGGCTTCCGCGAACGTCGTTCTTCACTGACGTGAGCATGGCGGATGACCAGCAGCTGCTGCGTCGAGCGGCATTGTCGCTGGTGGGACGACTGCCGACAGATGCAGAAAGGCAACAGGTCTCAGCAGGCGGTCGCGAGGCACTCGCACGCATTCTGATGCAGCTGCAGCAGGAAGAACCCTTCTATGAACGGCTCCGCGAAGCCTTTAATGATATCTTTCTGGTTCTCGGGATTGATGGTAATCCGGATTCCACAGTGCTTTCATACGAGCATTTCGAGAAAACGCGGCTGTGGTATCAGCACCATGACCTGACGCATATTGCGGACGAGAAGGAACGCCGCCAGGCCGGCTACAAGCTGGCCAACGATTACCGTCAGGCATTGCTGGAGGAACCCTTGCGGCTGATTGAGCACATTGTCCGCAGCGATCGCCCGTTCTCTGAAATTCTCACAGCCGACTACATCATGGTCTCCGCGTATTCAGCGCGGGGTTACGGTGTGTATGAACAGCTCAAACCGCAGTTTAAAAACCCGGATGATCCGCTGGAATTTCTTCCAGTGCGTCTGCAGGCACTCGTGGGCCGCAACAAATCAGAAAACCAGGAATCCACCAGTGGTTTCTATCCGCACGCCGGACTGCTCAGCACGTTCCAGTACCTCAGCCGGTATCCGACAACGGAAACCAACCGCAACCGTCTGCGAGCCCGGATGTTCTACCTGCACTTTCTCGGCGTGGATGTCCTCGAACTGGCAGCGCGGGGTTCCGATGCAGCAGCCGCGACTGCTCGTTTCCAGGTGCCCACCATGCAGGCCGCGGAATGCGTGGTCTGCCACCAGTCACTCGATCCCGTCGCCGGGCTGTTTCAGGACTACTGGCGGTTTGACGCCAACTTCAGCATCTATGGTCGTCGCCGCGATGGCTGGTTCACCGATATGTTTGCCGCTGGCTTTGAAGGCGAATCGCTCCCGCCCGACGAACGCTGGCGCGCTCTGCAGTGGCTGGGTGAACGAACCGTCCGCGACCCCCGCTTCGCTCGCACAATGGCTGGTCACGCCTGGCAGATGCTCACCGGACGACGCCCGCTGCAGCCGCCTCAGGACATCGACGATCCACTGTTCGCGGCAAAACAGCGGGCATGGGAGCAGCAGCAGTGCGATATCGATGCGATTTCAAAACGCTTCGCTGCAGAAGGCATGAACTTCCGCCAGCTGATCCGCGACTGGGTGCTTTCAGATTTCTATCGGGGCGATGGCCTGCACGCCGCAGAACTCACCGAAGACCGCCTGACGGAACTCGCGGAGATCGGCGTAGTCCGCATGCTCTCACCCGAACAGCTGGAACGCAAAGTTGCAGCGATTTTCGGTCGCCCCTGGGGACGGCTTACTGAACAGACCGCAATGCTGTATGGAGGCATTGATTCAAAGGAAGTCACGGAGCGGGCCACGGATCCCAGCGGAGCGATGGGGGCCATTCAGCGGACACTGTCCAACGATGTGGCCTGTCGCCACACCGCTCTCGATTTCAGTCGCCCCCCGGCCGAACGATTGCTCTTCCCCGACATCGAACCAGACATCGTACCGGGCAGTTCAGAGTCCGCCGATCGGCAGATCCGCAGCACCATTGCACGGCTGCACGAAAGAATTCTCGGACGAACAGATGCCGCAGATTCGGATGAAGTCCACAGAACCTTTCGACTGTTCAGTGATGTCGTTGCGGATGCCGCCGCAACCGGACGATTCGAGCCGCAGGAAACATGGCATTGTCGACAGGGCCTGCAGGGACAGGTTCCCGATCCGCATTACACGGTCCGCGCGTGGCGAGCGGTGATTACGTACCTGCTGCGGCAACCTGAGTTTCTTTACGAGTAGGAACTGGACATGCGTCGCGATTTTCTGAAGCAGTGTGCCGCCATCGGACTGGGACTCTCCGCCCCCTGCCACGCTCCCGCGAATGGCATGGCAGACGATCGCCGTGAACTGCCGCCCTATCCCGGACCGTATTATGTGGTGCTCAACGCATCCGGCGGCTGGGACACCACGATGCTCATGGACCCCAAGGGGGTCGGAGGCATCAACCGCCTGTACACGGCGGACCAGATTCAGCAGCAGGGCCGGCATCGTTTCGCTCCGACGGAACAGCATCGGCAGGGAGGAATCTCGAATGAAGCCTTCTACGCCGAATTCGGTCGCGAACTGCTGATTCTCAACGGACTGGATTATTCCGTTAACAACCATTCCCCCTGTGCCCGCTACATGGCCACTGGCAAGCTCGACAGCCTCGCCTGGCCAACCTTTGCTGCACTCGTGGCCGCCTGTCAGGGCCCGGACTGTCCACTCGCCTTTCTGACATTCGGCAACTACTCCGCCACCGGAAATCTGGTGGCCATGTCGCGCGTCCCCTATCTGCCATCGCTCCAGCGAATTGCCAATGCGGATGCGATCGAGGGCAACCCCAAAGCCCCCTATCACGATGAGTTTGCGCTGAATCGGATTGAACAGGCCATGGCCGACCGCCGCGCAGAACGCCAGCAGTCTCCGCTGCTCCCCAGAAGCCAGCGCGCAGAATCCATGCTCTATGCGGCCCAGGTCAATTCAAAGGCCCTCTCCCGCGTCGTGCCCCACATTCCAAAAGAAATCCCGAAACAACGAATTGCCCAGCAGGCTGAAATCGCACTCGCCTCCTTCCGCGCAGGTGTCTGCGTCTCAGCCAATCTGTCCATCGGACAGTTCGACAGCCATGCCAGCAACGATACGGATCA
>CAZLOQ010000334.1:3379-4475 GCA_964561125.1 uncultured Chitinophaga sp.
TGAAGCTCATCCCGGAACTGCTTGAAGGCATCGCGTACCTGCTGCATCGCGCGGAATCGCTGCAGATCCGCGAACGGCTCGTAGTGGTCATTCAAAGCGAAATGGGACGCACCCCCAATTACAACAACGGCAACGGCAAGGATCACTGGTCCATCGGCTCGATCATGTTTCTCGGACCGGGCATTCGAGGTGATCGCGTGATCGGGAAGACCGATGACGCCCAGTTCGCCGTCAAAATCAACCCGCAGACACTCGAAGTACAGCCGGAAAACGGCATGCTCGTCCGCCCCGAACACATTCATGAGGCCCTGCGGCAGTACGCGGGAATCGAGAATCATCCCGCCAGTCAGAAGTTCCCTCTGGGAATTTCGCCAGACCAGCAGCTCCGCGGACTCTGGGGGTGAAGCAAGCCCCCTTCCGGATGTGCTCCGTGAAACATGCCTTCCCCGAATCCAGGCCGATCCTGTAAACTCACGAAACAGCCTCCTCCGAATTCAAACCGCCAGACTCCCGATCGCCTCCCGAGATCCCCTATGCCATTGCTCGCCTGCGAAGGACTCGTCAAGGACTACCCCGGCAAACGCGCTGTAGACGGCGTCAGTTTCACCGTGAATCAGGGTGAAATTGTCGGCCTGCTGGGTCCGAACGGCGCCGGGAAAAGCACCAGCTTTCGCATGGCCTGCGGACTGATCGCGCCGACTCAGGGCCGAGTTCTTCTGAATGGCACCGATGTCACACAGTGGCCCATGTATCAGCGCGCTCGGCATGGACTGGGGTACCTGCCTCAGGATACCTCCATCTTCTCCAAACTTTCCGTCGAACAAAACCTCCTCGCCATCCTCGAATTTCAGGGAATCAGCCGGAAAGAATGCCACGATCGCTCCCGTCAGCTGCTCACGGAATTCGGCCTCTTCGAAAAACGCGAACAACGATCCGGGTCCCTCTCCGGCGGTGAACGCCGCCGCCTCGAAATTGCCCGCTCTCTCGCCAGCGAACCCCGTATCATCCTCCTCGACGAACCCTTCACAGGCATCGATCCCGTCACCATCCACAGCATCCAGGACATCATCCGCGGCCTCCGCGACCGCGGGATTTC
>CAZLOQ010000335.1:0-4162 GCA_964561125.1 uncultured Chitinophaga sp.
GGTTCTGGGGTCTGTGTTCCGGGAGTTGGCTGGTGTTGATTGATCTCATTCCCCGAACCGAGTCGGTCGAGAATTCCCGGGCCCACCTTTCTCCCTTCCCACGGATCCCCTAGAATCCCGGGTCCGAATCAGCAATGTTCTTCTGCTGCGTCCACCATCCCGACAAATCCTGCGGGCCCGCTGCCCTCCGGAAATCGCCCTATGGCCAAAAAGGCTGCTCGAAAACCTTCTGCCACGCCCTCGGCCGACGTCGGTATCCAGCCGTCTGTCCCAGTGGAAAGTGCATCCAAACCCGTCACGAAAAACTCTGAGTCCGTCGGCAGGACGACTGACGCGGCTGTTTCCGTTGCTGAGTTGTCTGCGGGTGTTGACCGGGTCGAACAGCGAACGCTCGAAATCGGCACTGATCTCTTTGCCCGGTCTGCTCCGCGTGCCCCATCGGTTTTCCAGGCGCGGTGGTGGGAAGACCGTCTGATGCACTGGGCGATGAACGATCCGGCCATCAAGCTGCAGCTCTTCCGGTTTGTGGATGTGCTTCCGATGCTGCGGGATCACGTCTCGATTGCCCGTCATCTTGAGGAATACTTCGAGGACGTCCGCGGGCACCTCCCCTGGGCAGTGCGACTGGGACTGGATCTTTCCACAGGCAATCACGTGCTCAGCCGGGCGCTTGCGTGGAACGCGCGTACGAACGCTTCCCGTATGGCCCGTCGCTTCATTGCCGGCAACAACGCTCACGACATCCTGCAGACGGTTCATCAGCTTCGCCGCAACCGGTTCGCCTGTACGCTTGACCTGCTGGGTGAATCCGTGATCAGCAGCATGGAGGCGGACCGTTACCAGAAGACACTGCTGCTCCTGCTGAACGACCTTGCGGCGCCTCTTGATGCGTGGCCCGAGGATCCGCTCCTGGACCACGGCCCTTCCGGGCACATCCCGCGGCTGAATCTCAGCCTGAAACTCTCTGCCCTCGACAGTCAGTTTTCCAACGTGGATGCTGAAGGTACTTATCATCGTGTGTCCGGCCGTCTGCGTCCCATTCTGCGTGCGGCACAGCAGCTTGGTGCTCAGATTCATGTCGACATGGAGCAGCACGACCACAAGTCGCTCACCTTCCACATCTTCCAGCGAATACTCATGGAAGACGAGTTTCGTTCGTGGCCTGACTGCGGGATTGTGGTGCAGGCTTATCTGCGTTCCGCCGACGCAGACCTCCATAATCTGCTTGAATGGGTCCGTCGCCGCGAAACTCCGATCAGCGTTCGGCTCGTGAAAGGCGCCTACTGGGATTACGAAAACATCGTCGCGCGTGCTCGTGGCTGGCCGGTTCCGGTGTATCGTCGCAAGTGGCAGTCAGACGACTGCTTTGAACGGCTTTCCCGGGTGCTGCTTGAAAACCACACGCTCCTGCGTCCGGCCTTTGCCAGTCACAATCTGCGCAGCCTTGCCCACGCGATTGCTCTCGCCGAAGAGCTCCGCGTGCCCGATGATGCCTGGGAAATCCAGATGCTCTACGGGATGTGTGACGATCAGGCTGCGTTGTTTCGCAACCGCGGGCATCGTGTCCGCATCTACACGCCCTTCGGAGAACTCATTCCCGGCATGGCCTATCTTGTTCGCCGGCTGCTTGAAAACACTTCCAACGAATCCTTTCTCCGTCTGAATTTCAGCGAACACATCCCCGCAAAGACTCTGCTTATGAAGCCTTCCAGCCATGCTGCCGCTGAACCACCGATCGAAGATTCTCCCGAACCCGGCTTCTGCAACGAACCATTCACGGATTTCTCTGATCCTGCAGCTCGTCAGGCGATGACTGACGCCTTCAGCACGGTCCGTGAATCGCTGGGCGGATCCTGTCCTCTGGTCATCGACGGCAAGTTCTGTGAAACTCGCACCACGATCATTTCGCGGAACCCTTCCAGGTCCTCTGAAATCATCGGCAAGGTTGCCTCCGCCAGTCTCGATCAGACGAACGACGCCGTGGAAGCAGCGCACCGTGCCTTTCAGACGTGGGCTCGTTCCGATGTGACCACGCGGCTTGAATACATCGATCTCATTGCTTCGGAAATGCGCGAGCGTCGTCTGGAACTGGCTGCCTGGATCATCCTTGAAACCGGCAAGACCTGGACCGAAGCTGACGCTGAAGTCTGCGAAGCGATTGACTTCTGCATGTATTACTCCCGGCAGTACAGACAGCTCAGTGAGCCGCGTAAAACGCCCGTACCCGGAGAAGACAACACGTACTTCTATCGCCCCCGCGGCGTCTGCGCTGTGATTGCTCCATGGAACTTTCCACTTGCCATCCTCGCCGGCATGACCATTGCCGCGGTTGTCACTGGAAACACTGTTGTCATGAAACCGGCGGAGCAGTCATCTGTCGTGGCCGCTCGCTTCATGGACATCATCCGCAACTCCGGACTCCCCAGCGGTGTGATCAATTTTCTGCCTGGTATTGGTGAAGAAGTCGGCCCGGCGCTCATCAGTCACCCGGATGTGGACCTGATTGCTTTCACCGGTTCCCAGACCGTAGGTCTGGAGATCAATCGTGTAGCTGCCGACACCAGCAAAGCTCAGCAGAATGTGCGTCGGGTGATTGCTGAGATGGGTGGCAAGAACGCCATTATCATTGATGAAGACGCCGACCTTGACGAAGCGGTGCTTGGTGTGGTCCGCAGCGCTTTCGGTTACAGCGGCCAGAAATGTTCCGCCTGCTCCCGCGTGATCGTGCTGGATTCGATTTACGACCAGTTTACTCAGCGACTTCTGGAGGCGGTCCGCAGTCTGACCATCGGCCCTGCCGAAGATCCCGGGACCAGCATTGGTCCTGTGATTGACGAAGAAGCCCGGGAACGCCTGCAGAATTTTATCCGTAAAGTCGACCTTGAAAACGGCACCCAGCTGCTGCTCGCCGTCGACCCTGGTCCGCTGGCCAAAAAGGGTTCTTACATCGGGCCGCACATTTTCGCTGGTGTCGACCCCGATTCAGCGCTCGCCCAGCAGGAGCTATTCGGGCCGATTCTGGCGATTCTCCGCGTCCGAACGCTCGATGACGCCTTCAATATCGCCAATAACACCCGGTATGCGCTCACTGGCGGCGTCTATTCCCGCAGCCCGGTCACACTCCGCCGTGCTCGTCAGGAATTCCATGTTGGCAACCTGTATCTGAATCGCGAGATCACTGGAGCGCTTGTCAATCGCCACCCCTTCGGCGGCTTTCGCATGTCGGGTATCGGCAGCAAAGCCGGCGGCCCCGATTATCTCCTGCAGTTCCTCATCCCCATCGCCATCGCTGAAAACACCATGCGCCGCGGCTTTGCTCCAGAGAGCTGACGGCGCGCCCCCAAACCTCGCTGCTCGCTGCCACGAAGACCGGTTTTCCGCACGTCGCTACAGAAATGCGGCGTGGATCTTCAGTCAATTCCTCACATCACGTCTGTACTTTGATCAAATCCGGCAGTATCTTCCCTGCAGCAGACCGCTCCGTCTCCGTCAGGGAGTCCCGCCGTGCCCGCCCGCCTCGGCCTCGGCCTTCATCTTGCGCCACCAGAGGTGGTCGAACTTCTCCAGGTAGGGCGGGAACGGCTCCCACTGGTGATACTCGGGGCTGCGGTCGACGAGATAGACGGCGTTCCGCTGCTCGTTGTAGATGCCGCGGGTGCCCTGGAGCTCCCACTGGTTGTCGTAGGGCCGCGGCAGCTGCATGTCGTACTTGACGAGGACGGTGTTGCCCTTCTTCGTCCTGATCAGGGTCGTGACCACGTCGCCCTGGGCGAACTCGGCCTTGGCGTAGGGATGCTTCTCGCCGAACTTGCGCTTGAAGTAGTCGTTGATGCCGAGCTGGCGGCTGGCCATGGTCACGGCCGTGTCGAAATAATCGCCGCAGCCAAGGTCCAGCCAGGGCCAGACCGGGCCGACGGCGTGCGTCGGATACTGGGAGCGGTTGTGATCGACGAGGTAGCGCCCGCCCCAGCGCATGTGGCCCTCGGGATCGAAGAACCAGTGGTCGACGCAGTCGTGGGTGTGGGCGCACTGGGCGTGGACGATCTCGCCGAACAGGCCCTTGCGGACCATGTACCGAGATATTCTGGGACAACGGCCCTGAGGTTGGCTGCGGATCACCAGACTGTGCTGTAGGGTGTGACTGCGACCGTTACATGGAGAT
>CAZLOQ010000335.1:4172-4429 GCA_964561125.1 uncultured Chitinophaga sp.
CATATTCAGAAGGGCGAGATTGTCCTGCCGGAAGCTCCAGTTCTCGAGCATCATGCAGGGGACGCCGGTCGCCTCGTAGGCGTCGACGAGCCGCCAGCACTCCTCGAAGGTCATGGCCGCCGGCACCTCGACCGCGGCGTACTTCTTGTTCTTCATGGCGCAGACGGCCATGGGCGTGTGCCAGTCCCAGGACGTGGCGATGACCACCGCGTCGATGTCCTCGCCCTTGGGCAGGCGCGCCTGGAGCGCGGCGCGGA
>CAZLOQ010000336.1:0-2327 GCA_964561125.1 uncultured Chitinophaga sp.
CTTTTGCAAGCAACCAGGCGCGCCCCGCAATGCCCGCTGCTGCACACCCAACTCAAGCCGAACACGCGACGTTCGGCTGAGAGCTGCCCTTACAGGGCGAAGCTGCCGGGGGATGACCTGACCTCGCATTTCATGCGAGGCTCATAGAACTGGCCTTACAGGCCGTAAACGCAGCAGTGCTCCTGCACGCAACCATCGACTTCTCACTACCCGCCGCCCACTGTCCACTGCCCACTGCTGTCGGCCGCAAATGGAAGCTGTACGCCGCAAGCCTAATGCCACCTGCTTTCGGCTCCAAATGGAAGCGGAACGGCTCGCGCCGTTCCGCCAGAAGCAGGTGGCTGTGGTGTCGCGGTGCTCCACCACAGATTGAGAGCGAAATTCACCGGTGCTGGATTGCAACCGTCGCGGTTCGTGGATGTCCCTGCTCGCCAACCGGATGCTGGCCCGCTTCGGTGCGAGCACTTCGAAGCCTCCTGAGAGGTTCAGTTCACGCTGGTCTTATCAAACTTCCCTTTGGAATCGGAGGAGCGGATGGGCTGACCACCAGCGGCCGGAGCGGAGGGGGAACGGCTGGCAGCGGTCGGGTTGGCCGGCACCCCGCGGTTGCTGGCAGCATCATCGGCAACGGCCTGATCGTTCTTCGGAGCCCAGTTGGCAACGGACCACGTGGGGTATTCGTCAGCGACGCTGGAGGCGAGGTCCTGCAGGGTCTCCATCATCTTCTTGTTGGTGAGGTCCCGATTGGGGATCACACGCTGCATAACGAAGCGTTTGTTGGTGGGGATGTAGGCAAAGAACTTGCCTTCGCCGAGCCGGTCGTTGGCAGCGAGCAGTCGCAGCAGAGCCGTGCGGGGAACTTCGGCGGATGTCTGTGGAATCTGGTCCAGCCAGGCCATGACCCACACGGATTCGCCGTTGCGGCTGAGCACTGCGGACATGGAGAACTTCCATTCTTCGCCGCGGTAGTTCATCTTGAAGGCGAAGTCATATCGCTGTTCGGTCTTTTTGGGCTGCAGGCCGACAGCGGCGAGCATTTCGCCGAGCTGTGCTTCGGACAGCCGGCCGGGTTGCGGAGCAGTGGCTGCAGCCGAAGGGCTGTCCTGGGCAGAGACGGTCCAGAGGCTTCCCGGGACGATTGCGAATAAGAACAAGAGCATCCATTTTTTCATGATCCACTCCATTGAATCACTTCGGCAAAAACCGCCGCTGCCGACAGCCTTCCGGGCTGCCGCTCTGACCTGCACTGTGGCCATCATTCTGCAAATGATCAGCCCGATTCAGTGGCAGCCAGATACTTCAGACAAATCTGTGACCATGTTTCAAATTCGTCGATGCGGCTGAACAATTCTGCCGTCGGTGCGAATCCTGCGTTGATCATCGACTTTTCGCGCGGCTGAACTTGCGGATTGTCAAGATCGAAAATATGGACGATCCCCAGATGGACCCGGCCAACTTCGGTCTCGTCGTCGTTGATGAGTCCCAGGCAGTCCTCGGTCCAGCCGCTTTCGATGTCCACTTCTTCTTCAATTTCCCGTCGCATGCCTTCAAGATAGGGGATTTGCGGGCCATTCAGGTCTGCGGACGACACGTGCCCGCCGACTCCGATGGAGCGTTTGGCGTGCAGCCGCGCTTCACCCTGAGCCGTCCCTCGCTGGTAGTGAAATATGAGGTCATTGCAGCGAAAGATGCAATAGGGAATGAGCTGCTTCCAGGTGGGATCCTGTTCCATTTCCGGTCTTGGACGGTAACTGGCGTGCTGCGGGTCCAGAATCACCGGCAGATAGCGGTCGATGTCACTGCAAAAACCCTGGAAGTGGCCAACCTGGTGAAAGACGGGGGTTGGAATGACAAGGATCTGTTCGACTGCCATGCTGAGTCTCTGTGGGGAAGCTGAGAATGTTTGGTGTTTCGGGGATTCGGGACACCCGGCATGTTGCCGGTCACCGGGAAGCTGTTTCGACCAGACGTGCCTTTCAGGGATCTGCGGGTGACTGGACGACCAGCAGCTGGTGTGCATCCACATCGTACTCCCAGTTGAGCCCCTGTGGAAGCTGGGGAAGGTTGATGCGGTTTTCCTGAATGATGCGTGACATGAATTCTTCGAATGAGGCGGGGTAGCGACCTTCGGCAGCCTGAAACAGGTTGACCGCATGCTGGATGGCCAGTTGGGGAATTTTTTCCCGGGCGTTCTGCAGTACGACCAGCGGTCCGGTGATGGGGTCGGTGACGGGGCGCTCGGGATCGACGACGCGTTTTCCGGCGGCCGGATCGAATTGCCGAATTTCGGTGGGCTGGGCTGCCGCCGCGGGCTGCAGTGCAGCGGG
>CAZLOQ010000336.1:2337-4402 GCA_964561125.1 uncultured Chitinophaga sp.
CTCGGGCGGTTGTGGCGGCTTAAAACAGCCTATGACGAGACCCAGGCTGAGGGGGAGGATGTACGGGAGCAGATGAATTT
Organism: uncultured Chitinophaga sp.; assembly: GCA_964561125.1. Classification (GTDB taxonomy): domain Bacteria; phylum Planctomycetota; class Planctomycetia; order Planctomycetales; family Planctomycetaceae; genus SXXK01. Next base: position 2,418 of record CAZLOQ010000336.1, read on the forward strand.
TCACGGAGGCCTCCGGAGCGCGGCGTGGATCTTGAGACTTCGGCCGGAGGATACCCGAACGGCGAAAAAAAGTCTTCAGCACCGGGCAATGAGGGCTGGTAAATTGCCGCTTCGCAGATTTGCCCGCACGGCTCCTGCATGTCAGAATGCAGGCAGTAACTGTTCAGACCAATTCCGACAGCAGAAATTCACGTGAGCGGGGATTATGACGGAACGCAGAATTGGACCGTTCATCATCGGTCGGCAGCTGGGTTCCGGAGGCATGGGCGTTGTCTACCGGGCCACCTACACAGAGACGGGCCGCGAGGTGGCGCTCAAGGTACTGCCCCCGGGCCTGATCGGGGACAGCAAGATTCGCGCTCGGTTTGAACGCGAAATCGGCATCCTCAAAAGACTGTCGCACCCCAACATCGTCCGCTACTACGGCGGCGGCACGCACGAAGGTCAGCGATGGTACGCGATGGAACTGATCGACGGCGGCGCCGTCAGCCGGCTGCTCAAACGCCGCGGCCGCCTGACGCCGGAACAAACCATCGAAGCCGGGCGCCAGCTGTGCGCAGCACTCGAACACGCCCACAACGCCGGCATCATCCATCGCGATCTCAAGCCGGGCAATCTGTTCATCACCAGCAAAGGGCGAATCAAGCTGGGGGACTTCGGGATCGCCCGCGACACCGAAGCAACGCCATTAACAGCCGCGGGAAAAACGGTTGGCACCTACGCCTATATGGCGCCGGAACAGATTCGCGGCAGCACCTTAATTTCCCGTAAAACGGACCTGTATGCTGTCGGCTGTGTCCTCTACGAACTACTCACCGGCCAGACTCCGTTTCTCGCCGATAACCCCGCCGAAATGCTCCTCGCACACATGGAACGCGAACCATTCCCGCTTCGCGAAAAATGTCCGTCGTGTCCGCCCGCGCTGGATCAGCTGATCCTGCGAATGCTGGAAAAAGAACCCGATGATCGCCCGTTCGATGCGCTCGCCGTGCACACCGAACTCACCGAGATCGCTGCGTCCCTGAAAACTTGCGCAACAGACTCCGCCGATCACTCCGTCCCTGGCCAGTCTGCTGCCGCCGCAGCAGTTCCGGGAACTCCGACCGCCGGCGCCGCAACAGCCCCCAAAAAGAAGAAAAAACGTCGCCGCGGCCCGTTCCATGAACGCACGCCCGTTCTGGTCACCGCACTCCTGCTGCTGATTTGCGGGACTGTCTATTTCACCGTCTTCAATCGTCCGTCCGAAGAAATGCTCCATCAGGGCGGCGACGCCCTCGTCCAGCAGGTTCTCCGGAACCCTGAACGCTCCGATGCCGCCACCATCCTCGAAACCGCTCAGGAAGATTTTCTGAAACCCGCCCTCGACCGCTTCCCGGATGGTGAATTCGCAGAACGCAACACGCTCCTGCTCGATCAGGCTCGATCGCTCCTGCTCGAAATTCAGGCAGAAAAACGACTCGGCAAAGGCATGAAAGGCCGCAGTCAGCTTGAACAGACCGCCTACGATGCGCTCCGCCGTGAAGCGGACGCCTCTGCCAGTCCGCTGATTGCCCTTGATCGACTGCAGGCATTTATCGAGCTCACCGCAACAGCGACCGCGGAGCCGGCACAGCCGAGTGCTGCGGACGCGGACGAGGCAGCGGCCGCTGACGGCGATTCCCAGGCAGACTTTAATCAGCCCCGGCTGTGGAATCAGGCGGCCCGGCGACGTCTGTCCGCGGCTCGCGATGAGCTGCTCAAACGCGAGGATCTGGCTCAGCTCTGCAGTGCATTCGTCACCCAGGCCGGCACAGAACTGCAAGGCGATAAGCCCGAACAGGCCCGCGCAAAACTCAGCCGCTTCCTCGTGCTCTTTCAGGATCACCCCCCAGCGAAAGTCGCCTGCGAAAAAGCTGCTGAACTGCTTGCCGGAGCGGACGGAGTTGAAGCAGAACCGTAACCGTTCATCGCCGGACCACGGCAGACCGGACAAACTCAGGCAAAGA
>CAZLOQ010000337.1:0-4369 GCA_964561125.1 uncultured Chitinophaga sp.
CGCCACGGATGGGCGCGTCAAAACCAGCCACTTGAGGCAAAGGCGTAATTGTCATACACCCTTCGGCAATCCCCTTGCTGAAGGAGCAAACACATGGCAAACCCGCAAACGCAATTATTGAGCGATCAGGGAAAAGTCCAACTCAGTCTCAGTCGTTTGGGCGTTCGGGCAACTCGGCTGCCACGTGTGGATGGAGTACCGAAGTCGTCTCCTCCAGGGGCGGCTTCAGCCGTTTACGAAGTGGCAGCGTCGCGTTCGGTTCGAAGTTTTCTTTTTCGACTTTCCTCCGGCGTGTGATATGCCGTGATCAACTGCACGTACCGGAACCCGTCGTGCTTTCTGGTCCGCTCGGCAAGTACCACCAGGTACTCCTCCCGAAACCACAGCAGGCTGCGAATCTCGCCCTGACGTTCGTTCTTCCACTCGTCAATCTCGTGTGCCGAAGCCGGCGTACTTTCCGTAATAAATTGGATCGCGGCGGCAACGCACCCATTTGCAGTTATATTTTGGCTGGTTCGTCAGCAGATCTTCATTGAATCTCGCATTCACTGCTGCTGAATGTCACGCACGCGTTTTGAGATTTCCCGGGCCTTTTCCTGGGGACACCAGACAGCCCCGAGCGTCATGACGTCGATGCCATCGTTTTCAAGGTGGCAGCTTTCGTCGAGGCAGATGTTGAACGACTCTGCCATCAGGCGTGCTCCATCAATGATTCTGCCCCCGCTACGCTCAACTCCCCGCTCAGCAGCTTCGGCAGCAGCGCGTCGCGCAGGGTGGCGAGGGTGCGGGATTGCCGGGAGTTGGTGAAAGCTCTGTCGAAAATCGGGGCAACGTTCCGGTCGAACGCGGCAAGCACTGCCTTGTTTGCCATGCACACCAGCAATCGCTTCATGTCGGCAATCGTGACGTGACCGAGGCCGGTAGTTTGCTTGTTCCTCGCCGTCTCAACGAGCACCGGGCGCAGATGTTGAAGGAGGTAATAGAGATATCGCTTCTCCGCGACCGTCTCTGAAATCACTTTGAAGATGTGCTGGTTGAGCAATCCACGGCCACCGCTCCAAAGGAACGCTGCGAGCGATGTGTCCGGGCTACCTGACCACGAATAAACCAAGTCGCCCGTGTCGATAATTTTGTCCGCCCCCGACTCACGTTGGCACCACTTCGTCTGGGCACCAATCCCGTCTTTCAGCTCCCCAATCTTGATAACGGGAAGACCTTCTCCGGGAGCGCAGAAGTCTTCGTTTTTGAATGCTGCACCATTCACCCACTGGGCTGTGTTGTAGAGCGGGATTGTGGTCCATCCGGTCGGAATATGACCAAGTGGCGAGTCGTGGAACGAGTCCGGGAACAGTGCCGCAGTCTCTGGATCAAGTCCGGTGGGCTGGCGGCCGTCGAGTTTGGCGCGGACGGGGTCGAAATCCACGAACCAGCTCTGGAACAGCGCCCGCGCCATCGACTCCAGCGTCCCGTTCATCCGCCGGTTCAACTCGATCTTGTCGTCCAACGCACCAAGCACCGCCGCGATGGCACGCTGCTCGGAGAGAGGAGGGAGCGGGAACAATTGTGCACCAAACGAATCTCGGGAAAGCGTTGGGTTCGATGTCCCATCCTTCAGATGATTCAGTCCGACGTACTTCACCAGATGGTAAAGGTATTTCAAGTCCATGTCGGGGGTGACAGTACTTGCATAATAGGCTGTATCAATAACCCAGAAATCTTCGTCACACCATTCGACGCCGAGAGGCCCTTGTCCTTTTCGCCCAAGAATCAATCCCGGTGCTTTGGCCAAGGCCGTGTCGTGCCAGCCGCATCGCCCGTTCGTCCCAAATACCGGCACTTTACCGGGACTGCGAGTGTCAGCCTTCAGCGCACGTCCATAGTTCAATGTGACTAGCTTGCGGACCGGAACCATCGGCCATTTCCATGCGGTATCTCTCGAGAAACCTCGTGGATAGGTTGCTGCTTCGGTTGATGCCGTTTCACCCGCCATAACCCAGCCCCCTCATGTCGCCCTCGACGTCCTGCTCCCGGTTCGAGGGTTCGGCAAACTTGCCGCACCCCGGGGCGAGACGGCATTGAAAATCAGAATCTATCGACCTCACCGTTCTGTCTCCCGGCCAAAACCTATCCCACCTTCCCTGGCATTCCACAACGGTTGCTGCATCAGTCGACGGATGGCATCGCCGCAACTGATCGAATTCTCCGGACGACAGCCTGAACATGAAGTCGCCTGGAAACCGATTCAGATTCCGCCTGACGGCCTGAGTGAGTGCTCGAGTCTCGACTCCATATAACTGCGCAAGGTCTGCGTCCAACAAGACATTCTCGCCACGGATCACAAGAATACTGCGTTCCACGGTTTCCGGCGGTATCAGACCAGCGGGCTGTGGTGGATTTTGACTTCTTTTTTTTGCCATTGCTGACTCGAATTCCTGCTCAGTCTGGCGAACTTGAGATCACAGTTTGTGATGTCAGGTTGTTCCGTTGAAACCCAACCCCCTCAGGTTCGCTGTGATCGCCTGCTCCAGTTTCGCCGATTCAGCAAACTGAGCCTGCAGTTCAGCCACAAGACGAGGCATTTTTTCCTCGAAGGGTTCGCCGTCGTCTTCCACTTCCTCGGCACCAACGTAGCGGCCGGGCGTGAGGACGTGACCGTGCCCGGCGATTTCGGCTGTGGTGGCGGATTTGCAGAAGCCGGCGATGTCTTCGTACTTGCCCGCACCTGTTTCTCCGCGCCACGCGTGGTAGGTGGTGACGATTTTCTGAATGTCCGTGTCTGTCAGCTCGCGGTGGACGCGGTCGATGAGTGTGCCAAGGTTCCGGGCATTGATAAAGAGCGTTTCGCCTTTACGTTTGCGGCGTTTGGCTTCGGCTTTGTTCTTTGTCAGAAACCACAGACACACCGGAATCTGCGTGCTGTAGAATAATTGCCCGGGCATGGCGACCATACAGTCTACAAGGTCCGCTTCGATCAGGGCTTTGCGTATTTCGCCTTCGCCGGACTGGTTTGAGCTCATGCTGCCGTTGGCCAGCACAAATCCCGCCATGCCGGTCGGTGCAAGATGATGGATGAAGTGCTGCACCCACGCAAAGTTGGCATTGCCTTTCGGCGGCACTCCGTAGCGCCAGCGAACGTCATCATCCTTGCGGAACCAGTCTGAATCGTTGAACGGCGGATTCGCCAGCACATAGTCAGCGCGAAGATCCGGGTGCAGGTCGCGTCGAAACGTATCCGCATGCTCCGGGCCAAAGTCCGCTTCGATACCTCGCAGGGCAAGATTCATCACCGCCAGTCGACGTGTGGTCGGATTGCTTTCCTGTCCGTAGATGCTGATGTCGCCCAGCTTGCCGCCGTGGGATTCCACGAACTTTTCTGACTGCACAAACATCCCGCCGGAACCGCAGGCCGGGTCGTAGATGCGGCCTTTATACGGAGCCAGCATTTCCACCAGCACTCGGACAACGCAGGACGGCGTGTAGAACTGGCCGCCGTTCTTGCCTTCGGCACTGGCAAACTGAGTCAGGAAGTATTCGAAAACGCGGCCCAGCAGGTCCTTTGAACGGCTGGCCACATCGGCGAGTTGAATCGAGCCGATCAGGTCGATGAGTTCTCCCAGCCGGTGCTTGTCCAGATCCGCTCGACCGTAGTTCTTGTTCAACGCGCCTTTGAGCCGTGGATTGTCGCGTTCCAGAGCGACCATGGCGTCGTCGACGTCCTTGCCAATGCTGGGCAATTTCGCATTCGCCTGCAGATGAGACCAGCGAGCTTCCGGCGGCACCCAGAACACATTGGCGGCGAGGTATTCGTCTTTGTCTTCCGGATTCGCACCCTCCAGATCCCCTTCGCCGGCCACCAGTTTCGCGTGATGTTCTTCGAAGGTGTCGGAGATGTATTTGAGGAAGATCAGCCCGAGCACCACATGCTTGTACTCGGCTGCATCCATGTTGTTCCGCAGCTTGTCAGCCGCCAGCCACAGTTTGGCTTCGAAGCCGAGGTTGGCGGTGGAGTCGGCAGTCTTTGTTGCTTTTTTGGCCATGCGATTCAGGATTCGGGTTCGGTGCGGTTCGGTCGTTCGGGTTGATCGCCGCTGGCTTGCGGTCACTGGATTCTACCACTGGAAAGCCCGGTTGGAAAGTTTCCGGTGTTTGCATCCGCGGGGAAGGCATAAGACATCGCCTGGATGGACAGCGAAGGGTTCGAAGTACCGTGAGTGCTTCGCGGATGAGGCAGCATGTCGGAAACGTGGATTGCTACAGGTATGGGGGGAAAATGCGATTGTGTTTTTGACCACGGATGACACGGATGACACGGATTTCGAGGATCAGGTCACAGCCGCAGCGTCGCTTGAAGCTGGAGCAGCTGACGCAA
>CAZLOQ010000338.1:0-4360 GCA_964561125.1 uncultured Chitinophaga sp.
AGCTGCGAACCTTCAGCTCCGACGGGGCGAGCCCGTCGGGGGCTGCGGTGTTCGCTGCGAGGCGGTTTGCCGACTGGAGCGTACGGTTGGCGGGCCAGGTTGGGAGCCTGTTTCACTGGGTCAGGGTTGCTTTCCGCTCGGTAAGGCAGCTGTGGACGGTTACGCAACAAGATTAAGCAGGTGTACGCGCGGCGGCTTCGCCGCCGCTTTCAGAGAAGACAGAGGACAGAGGCACAGAGGGCAGAGGAACAGAATTCCACAGAAACCATGAGGATGACTGCAGAACACTAATCGACACGCAAACGAAAACCACTGCTGCCGCTGCGGCCGACCGGAGTGTAGCCGTCGCGGTTGGAAGCAACACACTTGTTGGCAGCGCGGTTCCAGGAGCCCCCACGCAGCACACGAACGCCTGGGTCTGTATCTTCGTCGTAAGGTTCCTCGCACCATTCCCACACATTGCCGTGCACATCCCAGAAGCCCCACGCATTGCACGGATATCGCGGATCGCCGACCGGCGTCGTGCGCCCGAGGTAAGGACCTTTTTTCATGGGTTGGCCATTGCGATCCACTCCATCCGGATCGTTGCCATAGCAGTTTGCCTGTTCCCCATTCAGGCCATCGCCAAAGTGATAAGCCGTCCGCGTCCCGGCCCGGCAGGCCAATTCCCACTCGTCTTCTTTTGGCAGCCGAAACTGTGGCCCCAGCCACTTGGCGAACACCCATGCGTCAAACCAAGTCACGCAGATCACTGGAAAGTCGTCGTTTGACTGCCCCGGCTCAGAACCCGAGCTGCGTCGAGGCAATACTTCGGAGATCGGTTTATACAAGTTATCATAGCGGCCAAAATCATCACCGGCGTCATAAACATCACCGACGTTACTCGTTTCCAGCGCCGCATCAAACACCCGGTACTGCCGCCGCGTGACCGTGGTGGCCTGCAGCCGAAATGCCGGCAGCGGCTTTATCAAACCCTCTATCACACTGTTGCCGTGCGGATCGTCCGCAAGCCGCTGTGCCTCATACGCCGCCTGCCAGCTTTGCGGCGGGCATTGCAGCATGGCACCGCTTTTGGTCCTGCTGCTTTGAGTTGCCCACTGCTGCAACCACGCCGTGTGCTCTGACGTGCCAGGCTCCGGCACCGGTTGCGGGAGCTGTGCGAATTCTTTCCGCAATTCGTCAGCCGATTTGCGGAATTCAGCCATCACAGCGGCCGCACCGGGCACCACCAGACGTTGAGCCCGCGATTCCAATTGCCCCTGCTCTTCAAGTTCGCGTCCGAACAGCCAGCGACCGGCGGTGGTGTCCCAGTAGAGGCGGTGGCGGGCCAATTCCGGAAGATATTCCAGGCGATGCCACGCGCGGTACATCAGCTCCGTCGGACGCAGATCGCGTTCGGGAATTCGTTTCGGCGGACGGAACAGGGCGGATAACGCCAGCAGCATCACATTGGGTTTCGCAGGCTGAACTTCCCATGCCGGCTGAACCTCAGTCGGCATGTTCGATGCCAGCTGCCAGATTTCTTTCCAGTCCGGTGCGGTTGTGAAATCGAAGGCGCAGAGACTGGCGTACTTGCCCGCTGTTTCGATCGAATGCTGCGGCAGCTTTTTCTGATCATAAAATTCCGGCAACGTGACCGCATCCGGGTCGTCCCCAAGGATATCCCGTTCTTTCGCATACCGCGTCAGGTATCTTGCGGCATAGCATTCAAGGATCTTGCGGCTGCGGAAGGCGATGCCCAGACCGGTGTGATAGTCGATTACGGTCTGGTGATTGAGTTCGATGGTCTGCAGTACACCAATAGCCCATTCCCAGGCGTCATGTTCGGAGTCCAGCTGCTGCTCGAGACGCTTCTTCTCGACATACTTCTTTTCACGCGCCCAGCGCGATTCCAGTTCGAAAAAATATCGGTCACGACAGGTTCGCAGGAACCACTCGTAGCGGCCACGATTTATCACACCGTTCATTTCGCCCAGAATGGCCATTTGAAAGGCCATCAGCGACAGCACGTGCTCCAGCTTCTCCAACTGCTCCTCTTCGTTAAGGCCGATGTCCCTTTCCGCACGTAATCGCAGATTTTCGAACAGACCCTTTTGCGGCGAATCGCTGTCGATCCTCGTTTTTTCGATGGCTCGTTTGAGCAGTGTGCGGCTGACCTTCAGCGAGAGCTCGCTGAGGTTCTGGTACGGGACCACGACCGGCGGGCCTGAGGCAGTATTGGGATCCAGAAGCTGCCGCAGCAGCCACAGCACCATCGGCAGGCCCAGCAGATCCTGCATGTCTTTTCGCACGCGTCTGGTCCTTTCCCGGGCATCGTCTGTGGCCGGATCTTCAGGCAGCCCGATCAGCTGCAGCCAGCGGGCGCCGGGGGCACAACCGACGGGCAATTGGAAGTAGCCGTCCTGCTGCTCCTGGGTGAATTCGCAAAGCGAGACTCGCTGCCAGTGTTTGTCACTGAACAGCGATGGACGGTCGTCGACCGAATGCAGGCGACTGGCCACAACCCAGCGGCAGGAGCCACGGAATTCTTGCGGAGGTGTCAGGATCAGAGTCTCCACATGCTGCTGTTCGGCCTGGGAGAGCTGATCAAAACCATCCATGACCAGAATACAGCGATTGTTTTTCAGGGCATAGTCGACCGTCGGATCGACGGTGGCATCATCGGGACGCAGTTGCAGCGTTTTTCTGAGCTCGTGCCGAAGCGTCTCTGGGAGCGTCAGCAGCCGACCGTCGGGTAACGTCGGCCAGGCTCCGGCGATCCGGACAACGAGCGGCGTACGGCCCCCCAAGTGTTGCTGCCGAAAGTCGTCTGTCGCCAGCAGACGGCAGATGTTCAGTGTGGCTATGGTTTTGCCGGCCCCGGCCCGATCGGTGATCACAAGCGACCGGCCGGGCTGCAGCCAATGGGGGGCATCAGACCAGCAGGGTGTGGCAGGAGTTTTTCCGAGGCTGAATTGCAACAGCCGCAGCAGAGGCTCGTCCTCCGCACCCGGCACCGGAACCTCCTCCCGCTGGGAAAGCTCTGCGGCATCCTTTCCACGGCGCAGCGGACCAACGACTTTGATGGAAGGGGCCACGTAGCAGTCGAGGCGGAAGTCCTCGGCATCTTTGATCCAGGCTGCAGGCTGGGTGGTGCCTGCAGGTGCCGGAGCGTCCGCGGAATACTGACGCAACGCATTCCAGTAGGCAGCCTGGCGTTCTGCGTGCTCCTGCAAGTGCTGTTCGGCTACGCGGACCGATTCGGCAGCCCTATTTGCCGACCGGGGGGTGCTTGCCTGACGCTTTGCGGTCTTCTTCGGTTGACGCGGGAGATGCCACGGCCGTTTTTCATCTGACAGCCACCGATTCAGGTCCTGGCGGAGAACCTCTAAAAATCGCCCATCCTGATACTGGCCATAGAACACAGGATTACCCAGACCCTCCATCTCTTTGCGGAAGGCGCAGACTTTTCTCCATTGCGCGATGGCCTTTTTTTGTGCCGTGGGATCCGTAGGAAAACTTACCTCCTGCTCAACCCTGAAAAACCATTTGATCTCGGGAAAGCCTGTTTCCTGATGGCTGTTCATCGCCCATCGAAATTCTGCTTCCGTGCCAGACTCTGCTTTTCCTGTCGGCGTTCCAAATCGCTGCCACATGATGCCGACGACAAGCGCCAGCGAATCCCGGTATCTCTCCAGCGTCTGTTCGGTGATAAGTTCCTGCGGACGGCCGACGCCAATTGTTGAGTAATTCTCCCAGTCGATGACGTCGAACTGGACATTCCAGAGGTGTGCTGTCTGCCGGTTATAGTCTGCAAAGAATTGCCGAACCTGTTGGCGTTCGTTCTCTACATCACCGGGCGATGCGAGGAAAACGCGATAGTGCCTGATGGTGTCCGGTTTCAGAGCCATGGGGCTGCATGTCGGGTAGTGGACGACGAATGTCACGAATACGACGGGCAAACCCCCGTCGGCAAAATGATGGAGGCTCTGCCGACAAGGAACAAGAGAGCGGCGGCAATTTTCCGCAGAAAGCCGCATTTTGCGTCAAGGCACGGCGCTCCGCGTGGCTGGACAGTCCAGCAAGCATCGCGGTGAAACGGGTGAAAGCTCGGTGTAACCGTTCACAGCATAACTCCAGCAGCCCAGACAAACTCAGGCAAAGACGCGAAGACGAACGGTCGTAGAGTGGCACGACGGCTGCAGGTCACGACCTCAAGGCAGCTCTGCGTCTTCGCCTGCAGGGGCGTTGGGGGCGCGGTGTAGCTGCGAACCTTGAGCTCCGACGGGACGAGCCCGTCGGGGGCTGCAGGGGCGTTGGGCGCGGGGGGGGTAGCTGGGAACCTTCAGCTCCGACGGGGCGAGCCCGTCGGGGGCTGCGG
>CAZLOQ010000339.1:0-4346 GCA_964561125.1 uncultured Chitinophaga sp.
TGTCAGTTCCAGTCAGACGTGAGCGCACTTTTCCAGCAGCAGGAATGCAGTTTTGGAATTTGTCGATTCCAGTGGTGCTGCCATGACGCAGCGTCTTCTGCGGAGCCGGCGTCGCCGGAATCGTCCGTCTCCTGCGGGTTGGCTGCTGCCGTGTTCCGGACACTGAGCCGGACCAGCGCGTTGATGGCTCGACAGCGTGTGCAGGGAGCAGCACGTCGCGATCGACGTGCTCGGTTCACCGCGTTACTGCAATACATCAGCCCCGTGCTTCTTTGAGAGAGCCGTGGTCACGGTGCTCAACCTCGTCTGCGAAGTCGACTTTCCTCGCTTCTTATACGGCTCGCCTACGTGTACCAGCACGCCGTATCCAAACGAACGCTGCGATGCCAGTCACCCGAAATAAGAGCCGGATGCGGTCACTCTGCACGTCCGGATGCGCGCGGGGGGCCGCCCGAAAGGGCGGTCCCTGCCGCGACCTGCTCGCCACAATCAGGAGCTGTTCGATTTTGGACGTTTTGCAAACATGGCCGTTCTCGCCTGGCAATCCAGCAAAAATCACATTTTCTTCGTGATAACAACCACCTTTGCACCAAACAGTTGCGACGTTTTTACCCACACGTGATGCAAAAAGATATCACTTCTGATGTCTTTTTGTGGACTTGAGCGGCATCATCCGATATATTGACATGGTGTCACGCGGACCGATTACAACCAACAATGGTGAGCAAAACCATGTCCAGGAACAGGCGAGTCGTGTTCAGTTTCGACGAACGGAGCCTTGAGAGCCTTCAAAAACTGACCGAACAAGGGAGGTTCTCCTCGATGGCAGATACCGTCCGAGAGTCTTTGCAAATCAGCCGAGCACTCCAGTCCCAGGCGGGGCAAGGGTTCACTGAAGTGATGGTACGTAATCCGGAAACCAGAGAGGAACGCGTCATCGTCATCCCAGCACTTCAGGCTGCCAGTGCAAAAACGGAGGGCTAACCGACGATGAGCACTGCTCCCAACGAAGAAACAGACCACAACGATCAGCCGATTGAAGCCGGCGAAGTGCGGGAGTTGCAGGAGCTCTTGTTTCACGAAGCCCGGCATCGCGCCGAGACAGCAAAGTCGCTCGCAACCTGGCTCGTAGTGATCCTCGGAGCCAGCATCGGCCTGCACTATATCCTGACAGCCATCATGGCATTCGGTGGCAAGGAAGAGGGGATCAAGAACCTGAATTCGATTTTCAATGCCTGGTTGCCAGCGATCTCAAGCCTTGTAAGTGCCGCCGCTACCTATTATTTCACAAGAGATAACCGCTGACAGTCACGACCGCCGTCAGCAACAAAGTTCAGGCCTGGCGTAACCGTTCAAAGCAGGACGACGGCAGACCAGACAAACTCAGGCAAAGACGCGAGGACGAATAATCCTGAATTGGCACGACGGCTGCCAGGCTCCCGGATGGGCTTGCCCCGTCTGAAGCCGAGGTTCACCGGCTACCCCGCGGCACCGCAAGCCCGGCGGGGGCTGCAGGGGCGTTGATGGCGGGGGGTAGCTGCGAACCTTCAGTTTCGACGGGGCGAGCCCGTCGGGGGCTGCGGGGGCGTTGGTGGCGTGGTTTAGCTGTGAACCTTCAGCTCCGACGGGGCGAGCCCGTCGGGGGCTGCAGGGGTGTTGGTGGCGTGGTTTAGCTGCGAACCTTCAGCTCCGATGTCAGTTCCAGTCAGACGTGAGCGCACTTTTCCAGCAGCAGGAATGCAGTTTTGGAATTTGTCGATTCCAGTGGTGCTGCCATGACGCAGCGTCTTCTGCGGAGCCGGCGTCGCCGGAATCGTCCGTCTCCTGCGGGTTGGCTGCTGCCGTGTTCCGGACACTGAGCCGGACCAGCGCGTTGATGGCTCGACAGCGTGTGCAGGGAGCAGCACGTCGCGATCGACGTGCTCGGTTCACCGCGTTACTGCACCACATCAGCCCCGTGCTTCTTTGAGAGCCCCGTGGTCACGGTGCTCAGCCTCATCTGCGAAGTCGACTTTCCTCGCTTCTCATACGGCTCGCCAACGTGTACCTGCACGCCGTATCCAAACGAACGCTGCGATGCCAAACACCTGAGGTAAGAGCCCGTTGCGGCAACTCTGTACATCCGGATCTGCGCGGGGGTGGGCGATCCGAAACGGCGATCCATACCGCAACCTGCCAGGATTCACCTGAAGGACACTTCAAACCGACTCAATGTAATGCGTTTGGCTGCAAGAGAAGAAGTTCAAGTGCCCTGAAGGTGCATCCGGTACCACACACCGCGATTACAGACGTCAATTCTTCGTTTGATCGAACGAACCAACAGAATCATGGATCCAAACAGACTCCACCAGGGTGAGTTCAGAAGCATCGCTACTTTTATAAGTCGCAGACTTTCATCTTCAATGCTCCGAAGATCCGTGCCTGCTTCTGCTTGAAAGCGATCTATTTCCTGCCTTGCTTTCCCCTCCGCTTCAGTTTGCCTCGACATTAATACATCTAAGATTAAGAATTCCAAGATGTCGGAAACTGAGTAAGAAAAAGTCTGTGCTGCCATTTCATTCAGCATTCCTTCCAGGTGACGGAATGAAAACGAAGAAGCGTCACAACGGCCCTTGATCGCAAGCGAACGAAGTGAGTCACGAAGTGCAAACATTTGATAGCGGATACGCGTTAAAAATGTCGGCCGTATGACTGTCCAGTAAAACGCCCATAATAAACCACCAACAGCCAGAATGACGAAAAAGACGAGTTTCAACTCTAACATGTTTTCACTTCTTGTATTCGAGTTGCTTTTGTTGATGCGAACTCTGAATTGTACTTGCGGTTAGCTGGGCTTGAAGGGCGTTTCTCTCCGTTACCAGGCGGTCCATCTCCTCGCGATGGATACGCCTGAGTAATCTGAAGCAGAGAATGGAAATTCCTGAAACAACAAGAAACAAAACCCACCCAAGGGTAGAATACAATTTCGATTGCAGAAACATGCCCAACATATCCACGCATGCTCTGCCATCCATTTTCCACACCAGGAGGCAGACTGATGCGATAAGCCCCAACTTGACCACGTTCCCGGAAACCATCGCCTTGACCAAAATATTTTGGCAAGCCTCCGGCCAGGTGACGGGTGGTTTTTGTCGGTTACTTGCCACAGCTGTCTCGGCTTCGGGTTGGTGAGTATCGTCAGTCGAAATGCGTGACAAGACCGACACTCGAATTTCAATTATGGCCCAGCCTGAGTCAAAAGCAATGCTCCGGATTTTCGAATTTGAGAATCGGACCGCGTTTCGAGCATTTGCGACGAGTTGAGAACAAGTATTTACGCTGTTGAAGGCGGTTCCTCCACCCTCCTGAGCTTCTTGTGATTGTGTTGAGACTCCGACGACTCCTTCCCTCGGGGCACCACCGCAGCGCTGACGGCCAGACGTGGGGCCGTGGCCTTGTCAGCTGCTCTGCCAGCAATTTTTTCGGCGGTAGCCGGAAGCCACGGAGATACCGGGCACTTTGATGCCTGCAGCGACTATCAGCCCGGAGTACTAAAGCCAACTGTCAGTTCCAGTCAGACGTGAGCGCACTTTTCCAGCAGCAGGAATGCAGTTTTGGAATTTGTCGATTCCAGTGGTGCTGCCATGACGCAGCGTCTTCTGCGGAGCCGGCGTCGCCGGAATCGTCCGTCTCCTGCGGGTTGGCTGCTGCCGTGTTCCGGACACTGAGCCGGACCAGCGCGTTGATGGCTCGACAGCGTGTGCAGGGAGCAGCACGTCGCGATCGACGTGCTCGGTTCACCGCGTTACTGCAATACATCAGCCCCGTGCTTCTTTGAGAGAGCCGTGGTCACGGTGCTCAACCTCGTCTGTGAAGTCGCCTTTCCTGGCTTCCCATACGGCTCGCCAACGTGTACCTGCAACCGTATCCAAACGAACGCTGCGACTTCGTAACCGTTCACAGCAGGACGACGGCAGACCAGACAAGCTCGGGCCAAGACGCGAGGACGAATAATCCTGAATTGGCACGACGGCTGCCGGGCTCCCGGATGGGCTTGCCCCGTCTGAAGCCGAGGTTCGCGGGCGACCCCGCCGCAACGCAAGCCCGTCGGGGGCTGCAGGGGTGTTGGGGGCGGGGGGTAGCTGCGAACCTTCAGCTCCGACGGGGCGAGCCCGTCGGGGGCTGCAGGGGCGTTGGGGGCGCGGGGTAGCTGCGAACCTTGAGCTCCGACGGGGCGAGCCCGTCGGGGGCTGCAGGGGCGTTGGCGGCGTGGTGTAGCTGCGAACCTTCAGCTCCGACGGGACAAGCCCGGCGGGGGCTGCGGGGGCGTTGGTGGCGGGGTTTAGCTGCGAACCTTCAGCTCCGAC
>CAZLOQ010000340.1:0-4329 GCA_964561125.1 uncultured Chitinophaga sp.
CGGCGGCATCGGGGATCGATCGAGGGTCTGTCACTCTGTGGCTGCGAGAGTCATGCGCGGGAGCGGGACAATCGGTGCCGCCGTGGCAACTGCTGGCGATGGTGTGTTCGTTAGAACCATACCGGCGGCCCGAGAGATCGATTGAGGGTCTGTCTCTAGTGGCTGCGAGAGTCATGCGCGGGGGCGGGACAATCGGTACCGCCGTGTCAACTGCTGGCGACCGTGTGTTCGATAGAACCATACCGGCGGCCCGAGAGATCGATTGAGGGTCTGTCCCTCGTGGCTGCGAGAGTCATGCGCGGGGGTGGGACAATCGGTGCCACCGTGGCAACTGCGGGCGATGGTGTGTTCGTTAGAACCGTGCCGGCGGCATCGGGGATCGATCGAGGGTCTGTCACTCTGCGGCTGCCAGAGTCATGTGTGGGGGTCGGACAATCGGTGCCGCCGCGGCAACTGCTGTTGACGGTGTGTTCGTTCGAACCGCGCCGGCGGCATCGGGGATCGATCGAGGGTCTGTCCCTCTGTGGCTGCGAGAGTCATGCGCGGGGGTCGGACAATCGGTGCCGCCGTGGCAACTGCTGGTGACGGTGTGTTCGTTAGAACCGTGCCGGCGGCCCGAGAGATCGATTGAGGGTCTGTCTCTCTGCGGCTGCCAGAGCCATTCGATAGGGCGGGACTATTGGTACCGCCGTGGCAAATGGCAGCGTTGTGGTCTTCACCGGGACGAAGATGGCCGAGCACATTTCTGACAAGTGGCTGGTCCGAGAGTTTCTCTGAAAACGCTTCGACCTGAATGAGACACTACACCACTTGCTTTCGGTCTTTGTCACCGGGCATCCGCTGCGGGGTAGAGGACTGCACCGCCCGGTCAAGAGCATTCACCAGCAGATTCACTCGCTGTTCCGAGACCGCCTGCAGGCGATCAGCACCCGCACACGCTGCTCCCCTCACCGCAACGATGTCTGCGCCGGCACCCCGAAGAGCTGCGAAGTCAGCTGACGAAACCTGACCGGCGAGTGCCAGCAGGATGCGGTGTTTTTGGCATTGCTGACTGAAGTGCCAAAGCTGCTGTGGAGAAAGCCAGTCCAGCAGTCGCTGACCATCCTTCACAAACGTGTCGATCAACACTGCCCGCGCCCCGGCGCCGATGGCTGCGTTGAGCACCTCTGAGATCTCCGGAGCAGCGGCTCGTTCCGCATCTGCATAGGCGACTGCCACCCAGCCAATGGCCGGCGGGGCAGCCAGACGAAGCTGCTCCCAGAGATGCTCCCAACGGGCATCATTGCGACAGCCCGAGAGACCGCACTTGAGAAACCGGACGACGGAGAGTTCGTCAAGAAGCCCACTCAAGAACTGCAGGGAACCAACCGCGGGCAACGCAGCAGCGGCACGAGGCTCGAACCAGTCTCGCAGTTCACCCAGGGCCAGACTCAATGGCGGCGACTGGGGGAATGCTTCGAGTGTCGCAGCGATGCTGCGGATGACGGCGAACGAGGCCATGCCGAGCGGACCAGCAGAGGGGTCCTTGATATCGACAATATGTGCCCCGCCCCGGACCGCGTTCAACGCTTCGCCGGGACTGCGAACGGACACCAGCAGTTGCGGAGTGGTCACGGGGAATCTCAGCTGAGTCAGCTTCAATCGGACAGAACGCCATTCAGCAAAAAACCCTGCGGGTTCGATGGGAACCGGCAGGGCCGTTGAATGTGCACGGTGAGCGGTCAGACCGCCGGTTTTGGGTTAGAGTTCCGGAACGGCATCATCTTCGACTTCGGCTTCAACTTCGACACCCTCTTCGGCCTCGTCGCCGTCGATTTCGAGTTCGACGTCGAGATCGAGGTCTTCAGTGGCTTCGGCTTCGACATCCACCCGGGGTTCGTCTTCGACCTCGTCTTCCGGGGGAGGCACGACGACCTGGACGAGCGGAGTTCCGTCTGAGTTGAGTTGTTCCTTCATGGGCTGCATGAAGTACTTGCGTTTACCGCGGGCCATGAGTGTATTGAGGAGTTCCTCTGCCTTCTGTTTTTCGTAGAAGAGGAACCGCCCTTCTTCCCGCATGGCATTGCTGTAAACAACCCAGACGATCCGTCGACGCTGCATTTGTTCGCGAGCGCGTTTGGTGCGGGGCCGGGCAGCTTTTTTCTTTCGCGCGGCAGCGTCTTTTTTGTCGCCTTTGGACGCTTTCTTTTTGCCGGAGGAATCCGCTGTTTCCACGCCCGCTTTTCGGGTTTTCTTCTTTACGGTATCGGTCGCTGCCTCTGCGGCTTCTGCCGCTTCGACCTCACGCCGCATTGCAAGCCGACTTTTTGCCATGGTTTGCTGCCAAACGTCCTGAGAAACTTGTGGACACTGCGCACCCCTGCACAGGCCCCGGGGAAAGCGTGAGCATAGCATTCAGCGGGCCACGAATCCACCTGGAAACCGGAGTTCTCCGGACTTTTCCGGTGGCGGATGCGGGATTTCAAGTCATGGAAGGCTGCGGCGGACGGCAGTGATCGGTCTGCCGGTTCGGGTTCGGACGATGACGAATTCGATCCACCACGTGCTGAATCGCCAACTTCATAGCCGAACGGTCAACGGCGTGCAGATCAATCGGCTGGCCAATTTCGCTCAGCATCGTGACCGTCAGACGGCCACCCAAATGCTGCCGAAACTCCTCCAGACCATCGAAGACCAGTTCGGTCTGATCCAGCACCGGGTGATCGGTAAGCAGCCCGAGCCGTTCAAGGGTTTGCAGCACTTGTTCGGCAGCAGGCGCGGGCAGACCGTGAACCATGGACGAATAAACCGTGTCAAAGGCCACTCCAATCGCCACTGCTTCGCCGTGTCTGAGCGAAAACCTGCTGAGTGCTTCGAGTTTGTGAGCGGACCAGTGTCCGTAGTCCAGCGGGCGGGCCTCAAGCATTTCGAACGGGTCACCGCCGGCAGTAATGTGCTGGAGATGCCAGCGGGCGGACTTTTCAATGGCAGTCCAGCACTGCCCGCGCCTCCGGACAATCGCCTCAGCATTTTCGTGGAGCCAGCTGAAAAATTCAGGGTCTTTGAGCAGTGCTACTTTGACGGCTTCAGAGAAGCCGCAGCGAAAATCGCGGTCGCCAAGTGTCTCCAGCAGTCGGCGATCGTTGACCACGGCCCACGGAACCGCGAAGGATCCCAGCCAGTTTTTCTTTCCGAAAAGGTTAACCCCGTTCTTCACTCCCACTCCGGAATCCGCCTGGGCCAGCGTGGTGGTTGGAATTCTTACCAGCCGCAGGCCGCGATGCGCGATCGCAGCAGCAAAACCCACGGTATCCAGCACGGCTCCGCCTCCGATCACGACCACATAACTACGGCGGTCCAGATCAGACTCATGCATCACTCGCAGCATCTGCTCCAGCACATGCACATCGTTCTTGATCGCCTCGCCGCCGGGAACCAGTTGCGGCGGCCCGCAGGAAATCAGACGCGAGGCATATCTCCGCCCGAATGCGTGCAGTCGCTGCCGCAGATCCGGATTGGCTTCGGCCACACACTGATCCACCCAGAACTGCACCCGTGGAATTCTGTCCTCAGACGACTCGAGCACGTCTGCAAGGATAGCGGAGTCTCCGCCGAAGACGTCGGATGTGAAACGGAGACGATGACGGAAGCGGACCACGAAGTCCACATCAGCTGTGCTGTGGGCCGGATTCATGTTGAGTTCGCAGTGATTCGAGGAGGGGGGAAGCTGGCAGCAGGACAAAATGGAAGCACTCGAGACGGCCGCATCCGGTTCGGACAACTCGATTTGCCGCAAATTGTCTGCACTCGGGAGTGGATTGGCAAGTGTCAGCGATGCAGGCTCGCTGCGAGCCTCGTTCAACTTACCACATTCGCCGCAACACGATCGCTGGATTCCCCCCGGCAATCCTCAATTGCCGCCAGCAGCCCGCATAATCGCTACAGACGTTGCCGTTGTGCGCAGAACTCCGGGGCATCGGCAAAGCCTGCGCTTTGCCTGAGCTACCCAGATCGCGCAGGACGAAAACATTTGTGGCGTTACCCAGAGGATGTCTGCGAGACACCAGGATTCTGAATGCGGCGTGTGCATTCAGGGTGCTTCGCCGGACAGACTCAGCAAGAACGACGTTGAGGAGATTCTCAGATGAAGGCAATTACTCTTACAGCTGCACTGGTCGTGCTCTCTGTAGCCAACAGTGCCCAGGCCGGACTTTTCGGTCTGTTCAAGTCCAGCAGCGGCTGCGGTGGCTGCAGCGTTGAGCCCACCTGCTGTGCTCCGGTTGATCCGCACTGCTGTGCTCCGGTCGTCCCGCACGCCTGTGCTCCGGTTCCTCCCAGCTGCTGTGCTCC
>CAZLOQ010000341.1:0-4159 GCA_964561125.1 uncultured Chitinophaga sp.
CGCGCGAAAGCGTCATCCACGCATTTTAGTTCGGGGATTTCGCAGCCCTCGAATCTGCCTCCTCACATTCGACTCCGACTTCAATTGGATTTTCCTGTCATAGTGCCCGCTCCGAGAGCGGATCCTGGCGTCCCCCGGCCGATACAGGATACCGACACGACGACGCGAGGGTCGCCGCTGGTCAATTCACCATGTCGCTCCGGTGCAGCGAGGCCGGCATTCAGGATGTGAGCACGCACAGCGGTAAACGATCTCTGCGCGGCGGATACGCTTGCAGATTTGTCCGGGGTGCCGGTGTCGATTCCATCAGGATACGGTGTCCTGTCGGCGTCTCGAAGAACGAGAAGTCGCTGAATGCCGGAGAATCGAGGATCTTTGACGAGAACCTGCAGATTCCGCTTCAGTTCAGTTTTGCCGCCTTTGGGCATGACATTGGTGTGTACGCGGCTGATGCCATGCACATCCAGGAGTTGCTCGACGAAGTCCCGGTCATGCGTTCCCTCGACAAGAATGATGACTCGATCATGCTCGCGGATCTTCCAACGCTCGGAATTGTCCACTGCCTACCCCCGAATCTCAAAGCGGGCATCGCGCACGGCGGTCAGAAGATCCGCGTCATATCGAACAGCTTTGTGTCCGGCGTCAGTGCCGTCAATGCGGTACACGGCAAACATGCCGGGCGAGTCCGCAAACGCGTTCACGGCGGACGTAACAAGTTCTTCATTATGCGTCGTTGCCACGATCTGCACGTCATGTTTGTCTGATAATTTTCCGAGCAGAGTCCACAGTTTTTCCATCACGGAGTAGTGCAGTCCGTTGTCGATTTCATCAATCAGCAACAAGCCCTGTCGACAGCTTGTGATTTCGACGATGATTGAAAAGAACCGCACGAATCCTTCGCCACAGGCGGCAAGTGGAATGAGGGAGGGCAAGCCGAGATCAACGTAGATTGCAGACCCTCCGAACTCAGACAGCACTTCGACGCGTTGAACCCGCGGTTCAATGATCCGCAGCGCACTTTCAACCTCCTGCTGCTGCTTGATGCGAACCAAATGACTGAACTGCCGGGCGTCTCTTTCCATCGTGGGGTATGATCGCGCTGAGAGAAAAGCGGACCGGACAAAGTCGTCGCGGTCTGTGGGAACAGCATCCAGCCAGCGTTTTTCTGCGTCGTATTTCGCCTTTGTCGTGAATTTACGGTCGCCTGCATCTGTGTAATGCAGCTGGAGCATTTCGATGGTTAATTCGTCATCAAATGAGGCTGTCCCGGTACTCGTTTCCGGATGCGACGACGAAGACTGAAGCAGTGCTTCGATGTTCAGAATTCGGCTGACTGATTCGTTGGAACGCTGCGCCCTGATTGCAATGGGAACCGATGGGTCCATCTGATAAAACAATGGACGCCAGAGGTTGTCCGGCAGTACATTTGAGGTGCGTTGCCCCCGCAGTCCCGCGACGACACCAGGTAAGGCAGGATTCGTTGCTCCGCACAACAGAAAGAATGCCTCAAGCACAGAAGTCTTGCCGGCGTTGTTTTTTCCCAGCAGCAGGTTGATGTTCGTCAGGTTATTGACCTGAAGATGTCTGATGCCACGAAAGTGGTCGATTTGAATTGACCGGTACATGTTTGTTGTTTCTTCAGGGATAAGGCGTCAAAACCCGGAATCAGAGATTTGCATCAGGCCGTCATCGCTGAATCAGAATCCCATCCCGGTCTTTCGGGCGAGAACACCCGCCAGCCAGCGATTTTCTTCGGTGGTGGACTGGAGCAGCTTATTGCGATTGCCGGCAAGTTTCCAGACGCTGATGTCCCCGCCAATGCTGTCTTCAATGCTGCAACCCCGCTGCACTGTTCAGATCGCACTCAGAATTGACCCGGATTCCGCATATTGAACAGCGGCCGCCCAACCGAGTGAGGCTGCAGGGGGGATGCTGCCGTGAGGCCGCAGGTGCCATGCACCGGCATGGCATTACCGGACGGCCTGCGGCGTGGCTGCGGCATTCGGGGCGCTGTAACGCGGGCGATTTGTTGTGGGTTGTCCGGAATGTTCAGGACTGCACTGGAAAACTGCCTGTGTACCGGCGATGCTCATCAGCCGGCTTCCGGCTGAACAAGCCACCAGTCGGGCGCTGGGCGTGCTGCGGATTCAGGTCATTGGATCAGGAGTTCTGTGATGTTTCGTCTGTGGATCTTCGTTGCCGGACTGATATTGATTTCTGATCCCGGTCGCATCAGTGCTCAGCCGTCTCCGCCGATCATCGGTTTTCAGACGGAGCTGCAGACGATTCACAGGCAGCTCAGTCCGGATTTCTGCTGGTTTCATCCGCGGATTGCGGCCGTCCCGGGTGCGCGGCTCGGGGATCCGGTGCGTCTGGTCTGCACGCTGCAGAAGCATCTGCGGGCTTCGGATCATTATTCCGGCCTGTACGTGATGCATTCTGCTGATCTCGGTCGCACATGGACCGCTCCGCAGCTGCCTGCGGCGCTGGACTGGAGGACAGAAAACGGCGAGACGATTGCGGTGTGTGACGTGACACCCGGCTGGCATGCTCCGACCGGTCGACTGCTCGCCATCGGCACAAAGCTGCGATACAGTGCATCCGGGGAACAGCTGCTTGATCAGCCGCGATCGCACCAGTGTGCGTGGGCGTCGTGGGATCCTGAGCGGGACGAATGGACGCCCTGGAGGATGCTGGAGCTGCCGGACGAGTCGGGGCGTCATTACCTTGCTGCAGCGGGCTGCGTGCAGTGGCTGGTGCGTCCCGACGGAGACCTGCTGCTCCCGCTGTACATTCGCGGCCCGGCGGGTGAGGATTATTCGGCGGCCGTTTATCGGTGTCGTTTTGACGGCCGGGATCTGCGGCTGGTTGATGAAGGTGGTGTGCTGTCAAAGCAGGGTGGTCGAGGTTTCTGCGAACCATCGCTGGCTGCTTTTCAGGGGCGCTACTTTCTGACACTGCGGAACGACAGCGGTGGTTTTGTGAGTGTGAGCGAGGATGGGCTGCAGTTTTCGGAACCGCGACCATGGAAGTTTGACGACGGCAGCGACCTTGGCAGCTACAACACTCAACAGCACTGGCTGGTGCACGATCGCGGGTTGTTTCTGTGTTACACGCGACGGGGACTCAACAACGACCAGATTCCCCGCCATCGCGCTCCTCTGCTGATCGCTCAGGTCGACCCCGCCACACTCAGAGTGCTGCGATCCACCGAACAGGTGCTCATTCCGGAGCGCGGCGTGATGCTGGGAAATTTCGGGGCGGCGGCGGTGACGGCCGGGGAATCGTGGGTGACGGATGCGGAGTACATCATGGCAGAGACGCCGCATCCGCGCGGAGCCGATGGAAGCGTCTTTGCTGCCCGCGTCCGCTGGAACCAGCCCAGCCAGAGTCCGACCGCCGCTTCCAAACCGCGCATTGTGGTGCTGGGAGATTCCATCACGAAGGGCGTTCGCTCCGGTGTCACCGCCGAAGAAACCTTCGCCGCGGTGCTCCAGCGGCGACTGCTGGAACAGGGCCTCGACTACGACGTCATCAACCGCGGGATTGGCGGGGAACGAACCGATCAGGCCCTGCAGCGACTGGCGCGCGACGTGCTGTCACTGGAACCGCAGCTGGTGACCGTGATGTACGGCACCAACGACAGCTATGTCGATCAGGGCCGTCAGGAAAGCCGCATCAGCGCCGATGAGTTCGATGCAGGTCTCAGAAAGATCGTCGCGGAACTCCAGCGATGCGGAATTCAACCGGTGCTGATGACGGAACCGGCGTGGGGCAGTGCAGCGAGAGTCAACGGTGCGGGCGAACACCCGAATGAACGGCTCAGTCTGTACATGACACGTACTCGCAGTGTTGCCGCAGAGCTTTCGCTGCCGCTGGTCGATCACTCTGCCATCTGGAGCACTGCTGCGGCCGAGGGCACGGATATCGGAGCGTGGACCACCGATCAGTGTCACCCCAACCCGGCAGGACATGCAAGGCTGGCAGAAGCCATGCTGCCGGTTGTTCGCGGGGCATTGAAACCCCGATGAATCAGATGACCGGCCGGCGTCCGGGTGCTCCGCAGCGTTTCTGCGGGGGTGGAGCAATGCCGGCGACTTTCGGTTTCTGTTTGCAGCGGCACGGCGCGAGCCGTCCGGTAGGGTCAGTGGGCAGTGGG
>CAZLOQ010000342.1:0-4150 GCA_964561125.1 uncultured Chitinophaga sp.
ACCCAACATGGCGCTGTCCAGCTAATCGATGTTTCAGATCCCCCAAAACGCCCCCTGGCGAGACCGGGTTGTTCACTCTGAGAGGGTTGTTAAGCAGAGACCCCAGGACTTGGAGCAGCGATTTTGGCGGTGTCGGTGGAGAACCGGCGGGTTGCGATCGGACCTCGGAAATTGGTTCTGCGAACAGAGAGTCGCCATGGGGGGACTCGATCTGTTGGAAACAGGCGAAAACACTGGGAAAAACAAAAAATGCTCCTCCGAGACTATCTTAATTCGATTCATGTTTCATCGAACGCGGAACCTTATGTGTCAAGACGTTACGGCGAACTCCTCAGATTTCATGTTATCCCTTGGGGGCATCGATTTGCCGGGGAAACCCGACCCGAAGCGGGACCCGAAGGAACGTTCCGACGGGATGAAACTGGCCTGTCATTTCCAGGCTCCTCCCGATTCCGGTAAGTTCGAGAACCGTGCTGCACTCGCCCGGCATCTCGGCGTCAGCCGGGCAAGGGAAACGCAGGTTCTCCCGCGATTCACGTTTGGGTAGCAGTCCATCACCGCAAGTCCGAAGGGTGGTTGGTTTTCGCCTGGTTTGTTTTATGTCATGTTTTACAGCAAAAAAACTTGACCATCAGCACGCGCCTTGCGATACTGGAATCATGGCAAAGAACCGAAAACGCACTGAGACCGCTGCTCGAACCACCTCGGAAACTATCCGCGCACGGATTGAAGGGGGTGGCGAGCGTATCTGGCAATTCACCGATTTTGCGGGGCTGCCGCCGGCGGCGGTGGCGCAGGCCCTGTCACGGCTGACGCGACAGGGGTTAGTCCAGCGGTTGGGCAAGGGACTGTATTACCGGTCCCGCGAGACGGCATTCGGGCCGAGCAAACCGAACCGCAGCCAGATACAGGCACTGCCGCTGCGCCGCAAGGGCGTATTTCCATCGGGTGTGTCGGCGGCGAACCTGCTCGGGTTCACCACCCAGAATCCAGGACGGGTGGAAGTGGCCACGGACGGTCCGAGCCTTCCCCGACTGATCGTCGGCAAGGAAACGGTGATCCACACGAGGCGACCCGAATCATGGCGAGAGTTGTCGCAGGAGGATGCAGCCTTCCTCGATTTCCTGCGCAACAGGGGGGCGGCGAGCGAACTCCCTCCCGCGGAAACTGTGTCACGGCTCATCGCCCTGGCACGCGAGCAAGGCCGGTTGGATCGTCTACTCAGAGTGGCTGATTCGGAACCACCGCGTGTACGTGCCATGCTCGGTGCCATAGCCGAACAGCTTGGCAAACCACGAGGTGCACTGAAACGCCTTCGGGAAAGTCTCAATCCGCTTTCGCGGTTCGAGTTCGGCATCCTGGCCGCGCTCACCCATGCTGGAGCGTGGCAGGCAAAGGAGTGCAAGCGCCGTGAGACTCTATGAACACCCGGATTTCGAGCAGGCCGTGATCCGCGCCGCGGAGCATTTCGGTTCGCGGGGTCTGCGCGAGTCCATCATCGAAAAGGACTACTTCGTCACCGAAGCGCTGCGCATCCTTGAGCAGACCGCAGGAAATCTCATCATCTTCAAGGGTGGAACCAGTCTTTCCAAAGGCTGGGGGTTGATCGAGCGATTCTCGGAAGACGTAGACATCTTCCTTGATCCGGCGGCGTTCGATCCTGCGCTCGGTAAGAAAGGGATTGACCGGGAGTTGAAGAAACTCAAGGAAGCCATCGAGCAGCATCCTGGCCTTACCTTTCTCAAAAATGAAAGCCAGACAATCGGCGGTTTTGGACGCAACGACCGCTTCGAGTACTCCCAGCGTTTCGCCGGCACCGGCGACATCCGCAACCGCGTATTCGTTGAATCTGGTTCGGCCAGCGGCTGCGAGCCAACCGAGCGTATCCGCATCCAATCCTATGTGGGGCAGTATCTGGCAGTTGCTGGAATCAGCCTCGGCACTGAAGACGAAGGGCCGTTTGAGATGCGGCTGCTCCATTTTCGAAGGACGTTCGTGGAAAAGATGTTTGCAATCCATGCGAAGGTGGATGCCTTCCAGCGGGCAGGCATTCCCATTGGGGGTTACGCCAGGCATTATTACGATCTCTACTGCCTCGCTGGCACTCCGGAGGTGCGGGCCATGCTGTCGACTGCTGAATATGCGGCGATAAAGGCGGACTACGACCGAATTAGCACTCAATACTTCCCAAAGAGTTATGTGCCGCCTCCGGACATGACGTTTTCCAGAAGCAACGCACTGTTTCCGCCTGTTAGTCTCGCAAGCGAATTATCGACTGAGTACGAATCCCAGTGTCGTGTATTGTGTTTTGGCGCGTTTCCCGCCTGGAGCGATGTACGGTCTCGCCTGGACGCCCTGCGAGAACTGCTCTGACCTTCCACACTGCGACGGTAGGTTCGCCCGCCAGCCGGATCGGCGAATCGGTGCTGCCAGCGCAGGAAGGGTAGGCACAGGCACTTGGCTCCTGCCTGGCGGTACATCTCGTGGATGTACCGCTCCTCACCGCCGAATTCCCTGAAGTGTGGATTGAACCCGAGCCATGCGTCGCGTCGACAGGTGAAGAGTCCCAGTCCCTGTGCCGGGATTTGAGCCTGCTACACGTGATTCTGTTCGTTTTCTCCGGTTCTCCGGCCCCGTATTGATTGCAGCTGTCGGAGCCTGGTACAATCGCGATGAGCGAACCAGACTGACCCCGTTGCTTTCGTCTGTCCGACTTTGAACAGGATCACACATGAACAAGCGTCCGACAGCAGTCATTCAAAGTGAAGGTATCAAAGACCGAATTCGAAACCCCGTAGCGGTACAACACAGCGTTAAACGCGCGTGATGGATGGTTTGTTGTCGGCCGTTCCAGTCTTCTACTGGAGATCAGTGATCATATAGAGAATAGCAATCCGGGTTCCGTGGGAACCGGGCAAACACGTCGTTGTCTCTGCCGAAAACGCCCCCAAACAAGACCGGGTTGTTAACTCTGAGAGACGTGTTCAGCAGAGAACCCGACAGTTGGAGCGGCGATTTTTGGGGTGTCGGTGGAGAACTGGCGGGTTGCGATCGGACCCCGGAAATTGGTTCTGCGAACAGAGAGTCGCTGTGGGGGACTCGATCTGTTGGAAGCAGTCGAAAACACCGGGAAAAAGACAAAACGCCGAGATGGGTGACTCTCGGCGTTTTGTGTTGACTGTTCGGTCCTGGTTTCCCAGGAGAACAGAAAGCCATTCAACTCTTGTTCAGCGGGAGAATTCGAACGCGTGAGCGGGAACGATCAGCGATCAGAAGTGCACCTTCTGTGAGTTCATTCTTGTATCTTCGCAGGACCAGAATCAGCAAAGGGGCGAGCGATTCGGGCCGTACATGTCGATCAGGAATTTCAAGGGGAGCCTATTGGGACGTCAACTTCTTCTGATCGCAAGGCCGCGTAGGACAGCGCTGCCTGGATGTCATCGGCCTGAATGTACGGATAATCTCGAAGGATTTCTTCAGTACTGCTGCCGCTTGCAATGAGCCCCACGATTGTGCCAACAGTCACGCGAGTCCCCCGGATGCAGGGCTTTCCCCCCATAATCCGAGGGTCAAATGAGATGCGATCGAGTGGGTTCATGCACTGTCTCCACCGTTGTGAATTCGCTCTGCCGCAACAATCGCCCCGGAAAAGGAGGAAAACAAAAAACGCCGAGGAGCAGCCCTCCCGGCGTTTTTCGTTAACCAGATTGTTCTCGAAAGTTCGCTGAACTGAAAAAGCTCCCCGAACGAGACCCTCTTCTTGACAACTCGCGCTGCTTCACGCTTGTGTTCACGACGGTAACTCATTGCAGATCAGGCACTTAGAACTTTCCGAAGAAATGGACGCCGCAGTTCAGATGGTAGCGACCCTCTGCGAAATTGGCAAGTCTCAATTAACAGACAAGCGTGCAATGCTGTTAACCAGCCGGTTGTTTTTCCGCAGGCGGTCGTCAATGGCTGCTTGGTTAACAGCCTTCGGCACTTCCGGGTTGCCGCGAAAAGTCCACTTGACTTGTGCCCCGGTTCACTCGTGGGCTGCGACGGACCGGTGCCCCGGAATTCTCTAAACCCCGCAGTCGCCGGTGCCAATCCCGACACCGCCAGCAGTTTCGGCGGAAACGAAATTTGCTGACCGCCGGGTTTTGTGCCG
>CAZLOQ010000343.1:0-4126 GCA_964561125.1 uncultured Chitinophaga sp.
TTGCTGCGCGACGACAATCAAAAGCCGATCGCTGAGTTCCGCCCAGTGGCTCTGTTCTCAGTCAACATGTACGTAGTTTGTGCTCTGTGGGTAAATCTTGTCGGCCACATGTTTGACGCATGCCTCGACCATTCGGCACGGGGATCACGACTGAGGCGACTCCGGCAGGGGGAGGAAGAACTCAAGGAATCCGGCCGGTTTCACCTCACGGCTCCGGGTTCATTCAAACCTTACTTCAAATGCTACAAGGAATGGCGTGAGAAGGGGCTGCGGGCCATTCGACAAGAGCTGGCTGAGGACCGCAAAGTCGTCGCCATCACGATGGACCTCAAGGCGTTTTATCACAATGTCGATCCGAGGTTCGTCCTGCGGGCTGGATTCATGAAGGC
Organism: uncultured Chitinophaga sp.; assembly: GCA_964561125.1. Lineage (GTDB taxonomy): Bacteria > Planctomycetota > Planctomycetia > Planctomycetales > Planctomycetaceae > SXXK01. The sequence goes on from CAZLOQ010000343.1 coordinate 390, forward strand.
GATCCGATTCCAGCACGTCAACGGGCGCTGGCTTTTTGCCCACGAGCGTACTTTCACGAAACAAATAGTCAGAGCTTTCTTGACTTGGGCAAAGCAACTGCCTCATCTCAAGCGTGATACGCCAGCAGGCCTTCCCGTCGGAGTATCCGCACCTCGGATTATCGCGAATGTTCTGCTCACCGAGTTTGATCGACTCGCACAGCAGACACTCGATCCGATCTACTACTCGCGGTACGTCGATGACATTTTCCTCGTCTTGCGTGATAACGGCAGAATGCGGTGTTCCCGGGATGTGTTGAGGCATCTCTGCCGAAGAATCAAGCCTTTGAGCGCCAGCGACAACTGGTCGGAACTGACCCTTAATTTCCCCTACTCCAATAGCTGCCAACTGTTGTTTCAGGCAAAGAAACAAAGAGTATTCCACCTATCGGGAGACTCAGGTGCCGACCTGCTTGACACCATCGAGAGCGAGATCGACGCGGTTTCCAGTGAATGGCGGCTTTTGCCGGACCTTGATGCTTTGGAAAGATCACCCGCGGCTAAGATTTTGACGGCGTCCCGCCGACCCGATGAAAACGCAGATACGCTTCGCAAGGCAGACCAGTTGTCGCTGAAGCGACTCAGTTTTTCCATCATGCTTCGTCAGTATGATACGTTAGCGCACGATCTCCCGCCGGATGAATGGAAACAAGAGCGAGGGCAGTTCTACCGGTTTGCTGAACGCCACGTCCTGACACCACTAAGGCTCCTCGATCTGAACGACTACCTACCTCGCCTCCTTGGCTTGGCTGTCTCCTGCGAGGACTGGACGGTTGCTACTCGTTTTCTCAAGCGAATTGCAGACGGGATTGCACAACTTCGCAGGAACGTGACCCTGGAGCCGATCTCTGGGGCTGGCAGCCAGTGGGAAGGTTACCTCCGACATCTTCAAAAGGCGCTCCTCGAAGCGGTTGTTCGTTCTTATCCGCTGAATGGCGAAGATCAGCTTCCTCGGCACGCAGTGGGATCTGTGCTCAAAGCGATTGACTCCCTGCATCCGAAGACGCTCAGCGTTGCCCAGAACGTTTCAGCATTGTCGTCCGAGCTGTTCTGGACCGATCTGGGCCGTTTCCCATTCAAAAATGCGTTACTTGGATATGTCCCCCTTCCGCCCTGCACGCTCACACCTTGGGACGGGGAACTCCCTCAGAGCCAAATGGTGCGCCTTGGTGTCATCCGCAAATTCCTGGGCGGGGCCGAATCGACCGAAAACAAGTTGTACCCGCTCCTGTTTCCAACGCGTCCATTTTCTCCCCGCGAAGTGACGGAATTCGACTGCCAGAGCGCTTGGGACCTCGATCGACTCAGGGATTTCGTGGTTGCCCTGCGCGGGACTTGGGTCAAGCCAGATACCCATACTTCAATTGCTGTCGAAGGAGTTCATGCCCCCGATCACGGCAACACCAGGACTCGTGAAGTGCTGGTTATTGGCGATGGCAAAAGAAGTCGTGCTCCGCGAATTGCAATCACCAGCTTCCTAACTGAAGAGTCCAGTTGGGCCAAGGCGGCGGAGGGCACTCCAGAGTTATCCGCCGAGCGATACAAGCGCCTTGTCAGACTTGCGAATGCCGTCGTCACTTCCCCACACCGAACGGAGTATGTCGTTTTCCCGGAACTTTCGATTCCGCGCAGGTGGCTGCCGAGATTGGCCGGACTGTTCATGAACGCCGGGACATCGCTAATCACGGGCGTCGAGTATCGGCGAGTAAAGCTTGAGCCTGCAACACAGGTCGTCAATGAGGCCTACCTGGTGTTGGCAGACGACCGACTCGGCTACCGGTCTTGGTGTGTTGTGAGACAGCAAAAGGGTGTCCCTGCACATCACGAGCGCGACGAACTGCGCGCCAAGTTCGGACTCACCCTAGAGTCACCTATACCGAAAGACGCCCGCAAGCCAATCTACCGCCACTTCGGTCATGATTTCGGAGTACTGATATGCAGCGAGCTCACCGATATACGTTTTCGTCAAGAGATGCGAGGCAACGTCGATACCCTGTTTGTGCTCAGCTGGAATCAGGACTTGGATTCATTCGGCACACTTATTGAATCCGCGGTCCTCGACGTCCATTGCTACATGGTACTCGTCAACAACCGAAAGTACGGTGACAGTCGCGTCCGTTCACCATCAAAAAAGAACTGGATGAAAGATATGGTTCGGATCAAGGGCGGCCGCGACGACTACTTTGTAGTCACTGAGCTCGATCTTACGTCACTCCGGACCTTTCAGAGTCACCACGAGCCCCCAATTGGTGATGACGCCGCATTCAAGCCAACACCAGAGGGGTTCGCGATTGCCAAACCAAGATATCAGACACCAGGCAGCCAATCACTAGAACCAATGTGATAACATTCCGATCGGTGCTGACCGGTTTCTCAGGCAAATAACCCTAAGTGGTGTAGATCTGAAAATGTATCCAAGAAGAATTGCAATCAATCACACTTAACAGTACGAAAACGCATTCATAGCAAATAAAAAATCGATTGACATTGACTCGATAGCATTTGAAAAAAACACGACAGTCACGACTGCATCTGTTATGCCATGATTTATAGAATATTATATAAACACAGTTGAGCATAAGATGAAATACTCTCTTCTTTTGTGAACACATTATAATCACCAGTTGGGGGCCTAGATTTTAGCGGCCATCTCCTTTTTATGCAGGACGAACTTGATCGTAAATGTATACCCAGTCCCGTAGATTTTCTTTTACTATTTTCATCGAAGACGATGAAATGTTGTTTTGGTGAGAGATTAATGAAACAGAATAGTCCGGTTTGTGCTTGTAAGCTACTGGCGTTCGGGTGCATCGCAGTTGTTGTGGTCGTCTTTACGTTTTCGCTGCTAAACATGCAGATGGAAAGGACATTCTCTATCGAGAAACCATTTACTATTGCTTCCTCCGTTATCGCTGCCTTGTCCGCGCTATACGCCGCAAACACCTACTTATTGAATGCAAAGAAAAATGCAACCGAATTGCAAATTAAGCTGGAAGATACATTTCGGAAGGAAATACTCCCGATATTAACATGGATTGAAACCAATCGCGGCTACGATGAGATAAAGCCGGCACTCATTTACGCTTTGGGCGAACGGCAAAAAGACGGCGAGTCTCCCGCAGAAGCTGGAGTAGACAAGGGCCTCGTTGCGAAGCTTGTCAAGATTGAGCAAGTGTTAAGATTTCTTTATATGTGCGAAAAGATAAATCGACTTGAAGTTGAGCATGGGACTATCGACGCGATGTATGGCTACTGGATCGCAGTGATTTTCTCAAACGAGGTAGAATTTCTTCGAGGCAGGTCAGGGGGCCAACTGCAGCAACGTCAACGCTGTGAGCTGGGATTATATGCCAGTTCTTATTGGCCAACTCTGTTGGAGTGGGCGAAAAGACTCAACGCCCTTCCAAAACAATCGGGAAACTAGGTTGGCTGGATTTCTCGCTTTCAGTCGGCGTCCAAAACTCGCCACCGATGGCCGCGTCAAAACCCGCCACTTGAGGCAAAGGCGTAATTGTCATGTACCCTTTAGCAGTCCTGTTGCTAAAGGAGCAAAGACATGGCAAACGTACTCAAAATGGCTGCAATCGCTGACATCGTTACATTGATTCAGGCCGGTTCCTCCGATCGTCGAATTTCTGCGTTACTTTCGCTGGATCGCGGGACGGTAGCGAAGTACCGCCGGCAGTTGCAGTTGGATA
>CAZLOQ010000344.1:0-2986 GCA_964561125.1 uncultured Chitinophaga sp.
AGTCCAACTGGCAGGGGTCGCCCGGAGCTTCAATCGCGGTCAGGCGAGCGATCAGCTGCTGATCGAAATCTCCGCGTTTGGTCAGGGGCCAGCCGCCGATGCGATCGAAGGCTTCCCGCCGGAACGCGAGGCTGGCGTGGAATCACCCCGTGGCGTCTTCAACCTCGTGCTTGCCAGTGTACGTGCTCAGCACGCTGGATGGCTTTGACCACAGACGCCCCTCCATCGCCCGCACATGCGTGCTGATGTGGTGTTGCAAATAGATGTCGTCGTCCTCCCAAACGACCGGAATATCCCCTTGTGCCAGGCCTGCAAGGGCGTTGAATTTCTCCGGCAGTGAGCGGAAACGACGTGAAATGCTGATGATCTGCCAGCCGTCGCTGGTTTCGTTTTTCAGCTCGCCGGCATCGTCGAGGATGATCAGCTCCCGGCGATCTGCTGGGTAGTCCTGCGTGATGAAGCACGGGATCGTGTTGGCCATCATCTGGGGCCGACGGTACGTGGGGCACAGACAGGAAACAAACGGCAGCTCACTGGACATCAGACACCTCCAAATTCCAATTTCCAGGGGGGCATTCACTGGATCGCCACGAGGCTTTCTCAGCGAGGTAACAGCCACAAACCGTGCAGCGGTCGTCGTTTCGCCATTCACAAACTGAACAGGTCTCCAGCCGACGCTGAAGTTCCCGTGCACCCGCCTTCTGCAGCCCGTCAGCCACAATTTTAGCGGCAGGGCGCGAGCCCTCCGGTTCCGAATAATGCGCGTCTTTACGGGACAGATCGCGATCAATGTCTGCTGCTTCGAGCGGACTAGAGAGTAGCCGTGCGGCGGTGAGGCGTGGAGTTTCGTGTCGTCGTTCTACCTGGCAGAAGCCGTCTTCGAGTTGAACTTCCAAACAGTGCTGTGATCCACTCGCTCACCGCAAACGCGATGCCCGCCCCCGGTCACTGCACCTGCGGAAAACGCAATCGGAACCCCTCTGCACGGACCTCGGTCGACCACCCGGTGGGTACCGCCGGGGAATTGGGTTCGTCAGACTCTGACGTTGCATCGTCGGGAATAATGAGTTCCCGCCGGTCGGTCGGGTATTACTCAGTGATGAAACACGGGATTGCGCTGGCCATCATCCGGGGACGACGGCAAATGGGGCAGAGACCGGAGACACGCCGTTCCGCCCCGTAGCATGGGTGGCAGCAAGTGAGATTGTGGTCACGAGACCTGTACCGTGGCGATTGTCGCCGTTCATCATTCGGCCCGCCACTTTGATATCGAAGCCCTAAGTGTTCTCACGACGCGAATCGCTGTCGGGTTTCAAAAGGGAACCTGCACCACCGCAATTGACATACTCTGAGTCGCATATATAATCCAACGGAGTCTGTAAAGTGGCGAATCTGACATGACAATCAGAGATGCCCTGCAAAAGCGGGGTGAGGGATAATTATGAACTTTGAGACCTTCACCGTGGACGTCAGTACTTCCGAGAATCTCACGCGGCAACATATCGCCACCGAGGACGTAAACGGTACAGACGAAAGCCTCGCCAAGGCAGTCAGCGTGTTCCGCCGCTTAGCTGGTTCGGCAGATGACTGGCCCTCGAAAATGGTCTGGGAACCCTGTGAGATACCCTCCAGCGGCCGTCTGGTGGTGAGCTGCACTCACCCAGATGGCAGTACAAGCAAGCAACGCAGGCTGGTGGACCGCTGGTGCGAGGCGTTGCCCTCATTCACTGGGCTTCGGCACCTGTACTTTCGTTCCCGTGTACCGCAGCGATTGTTCGACGCTGCGTGTCACGTTCCCGGACTTGAAACACTATATATCAAGCACAGCGGAATTAAAACACTGGAAGCGATTGAAAACGCCAGTGCACTCACGGATCTCGCTCTCGGAAGTTCACGCGGAGTTGAATGCATTAAACCACTTCTCTCCTTAAAAGCACTTAGATGCCTGGAAATCGAAAACTTGCTTCGGATCAAACGTCTCGACCCGTTGGCCTCCTTAAAAGAACTCTCCTGGCTCTGTATTATGTCAGGGATGTGGACCACCCATCATGTGGAATCGATCGCCCCGATCGGCGAATTAGTTAATCTCCGCGTGCTTACACTCGGCGGTGTCAGAGCGGCAGATCGAACTCTGTCGCCGCTGTTCAGTCTGAAGCAACTGGAGGTTCTTCGTATCGGCAAGCAGTGGGATGCCCAGGAGGTTGCTGAACTGAAACGACTCAATCCAGGACTTGTCGTACTCTAATTAAATCTCCGGATCAACACCGAACTAAGTCCGCAACTTCCTGTTTCAGCGGCACTGGGTTTACGAACATTGGCCAGTTCTGCCTGATCAGAGGACAGAAGACCAGAGGTCAGAGCGATAGAGACCTCCGCGTCCAAATCGCAATCAACAGACGCGGTAGAAAACTCTACTCCAACACCATACGAATACCGTAGCTGTCACGGTAGACCGGAGTACCACGGTTCGCACTCCGAGCGACGTTCGGCCCGTAGGACAAGGAGCCACCCCGCAAAACACGGAAAGGCCCCGAGTCAGGCCCACCGGGATCCGTAGCGGGTCAGTTGGCGTAGTAGTCCTCATCGTACCCGTCGCTGCACCACTCCCAGACGTTCCCGTGCATGTCGTACAGCCCGAATCCGTTCGGCTTCTTACCCCCGACGGCGTGCGTCATATCATCGCTGTGTTCAACATACCACGCATGCGATCCCAAATCCGCAGCCGCATTGCCAAACGTGAAGGCAATTTTCGAACCAGCTCGACAGGCATATTCCCATTCGGCCTCCGTTGGCAGACGGTAGCGTCGTCCGACCTCCTGCTCTTCAGGCAGCTCAGAAAGTCTGCGACAAAAATCCAGGGCATCCTCGTAGGACACGTTGTCCACCGGATGATTCGCTGAATCCACATCTTTGTCGCTCCTGCCAGTCTTCAGATTACGCTCAGCAACTCCCCCCCCCCCCCCCCCCCAAAAAAAAAACGCATCTT
>CAZLOQ010000344.1:2996-4059 GCA_964561125.1 uncultured Chitinophaga sp.
GTGGTTTTCGTGAAACCCCCCTTTTTTCCCCCCCCCCCGTTGTCAAATTACCCCCCCAAACCCCCCCCCCCCCCCCCCAGTAAAATAACTCGGGTTCTTCCCCGTCACTTTCATGTACAGGGCTTGGGTCACCTCGTGCTGTCGCTCGTCATCAATCGAGCCTTCCTCATCCGGCAGGGAACCCATCAGAAAGGTGCCCCCCCGGAATGAGCACAAATTTCATGCTAATCGAGTTCTCAACAAGCTTCCTGCCACCAGTCGACCTGGGCTCATTTGCAGCTGCAGTGCCTCCCCGTAACGTTCGAGTGTTGTCAACGTCGGGTTGGCATCCTCATTCTTCTACAGCCTCGACAAAGCTGCGCGGTCAATCCCCGTTCTTTCGTAAATATCAGCAAGGCTCAGCCACAGTCGCTGGCGTTCGGCCCGAAGTGCACCAGCAAGTTGACTTATTGGAGTAACCGCATTTGTCAACGATGCGAGTTGACTTTGGGCACGCAATCAGATGTCAGGCAACTCAGCTGCAATTTGCTGCCTGATGTCATGGTGTTGACCACAAACGCCCGTCCATCGCCCGCACCTTCGTACCGATGTGGTGTTGCAAATAGATTTCGTCGTCCTCCCAAACAACCAGAATATCCCCCTGTGCCAGGCCGGCACGGGCGTTGAATTTCTCCGGCAACGAACGGAAACGACGTGAAATGCTGCTGATCTGCCAGCCGTCGCTGGTTTCGTTTTTCGGCTCGCCGGCATCGTCACAATTTCAGCGGCAGGGCGCAAGCCCTCCGGTTACGAATAATGCGCGTCTTCACCGGACGGCTCGCGCCGTACCGCAACAATCTGTGCTGCCGCGTGGCGACGGTCGACACGCCATGACGCATCCCAAACTCGACGACCGAGTCCGCCTGAGCAGCCAGTTCCCGCAGCTTGTCACAGTGTTCGTTGATGAACGCGCAGCAAAGCAGACGATCGCAGACTCTGTTCCCGCGGTATGGTGTGCGTGCCTGCCTCGCACCCTGGCGTTGGTCACCGCCGTGAGCCGGCCTGGTCGCGTTGGAAGAACCCC
>CAZLOQ010000345.1:0-4029 GCA_964561125.1 uncultured Chitinophaga sp.
TGATGGAACAGGCCCGTCCGGGAATGCGTTGCTGGAGCACCCAGCCGGCGTTGTCGAGGTTGTCCGCGTTCTCCGGGTTGTTGGCAAGTGTGTCTGGTTCCGGGAGTTGCGGTACCAGCATGACCTCGTCACAGCCGGCGCCGAAGCGTGGTTTGAGGATTCCGTGGCATGCGTGGCGTGCCGCAGGGGTCTTGAACGAGGCCGTCAGCAGGCGTTTGTCGTGGTCGGAGAGGAGCCATGTCTGCGGTGTTGGCAGCTGGTGTTGTTCAAGCCATCGTGCAGTGGCGAATTTATCAGAAAAGACGGCTGCGGTTCTGGCGGGAAGGTTGATCTTTCTGACGTGACGGAGGGGGCCGGTTTCTGCGGCGTGGAGTCGATCGACGAGGATGCTGTTGAATTCCGGCGCGACGATCAGCAGGTTGTGAATGGATTCCGGGGGCAGATCGGGTTGCCGGAGCCAGTCCGCTGGTTCGCGGCTGGTGATGCAGCGGCGGACCTGCGGGGGCAGCAGAGTCTGGAGGGCGGGGTTGGCGCTGGATTCGGGTGAGAGGAGAACGGCGCTCTGCAGGCTGCTGATGGCAGTGAGGTCGTGAGCGATTGCGGAGACGATGGCAACGGCTTCGCTGCGAAGGGAAGCGGGCGACTGGTTCCAGAGTGACTGGCTGGCGAGGAGTTCTTCGATGAGCAGCAGATCAATCGACATGATTTCGGGGAGACCTGCCTGCTGTGCGAACGGCGGTGAAGACGAAGTATTCGCCGAAGGGCAGCTGGCGAACATCCGAGAAGAGTTGCTGCATGCGGGCGAGCTGCCATTCGACAGGTTTGCTGACGATGTGAATGCGCCCGCCTGGTCGGAGCAGTTTTCGGGCGGTTTGCAGGAAGAGTTCGGCGATGCGGAAATCGGAGTAGTACGGTGGGTTGCCGAGGAGCAGGTCCCAGGTTCCGGGTTGATCGCCGGGGCCTTCGGAAGTGAGCAGAGTCTGGATGTTGGTGAGCGAATTGAGGGCGGCTGATCGCCTGGTGGAATCCACAGCGCGTGCATCACTGTCAACGGCGAGCACCTGAGCCGCGGGGAAGATGCTGGCTGCGGCCACCGAGACAGCGCCGCTGCCGGAGCCCATTTCGACAATTTTGCGGGGACTGTCGAAGGAGCCGGCGGCGATGTCACTGAGGAGCGGATCGAAGGAGCGGATCAGAGCGCGGGCACCGCCGTCCAGTCTGCGATGGCTGAAGACTCCAGGACGAGTTTCGCACAGCAGCACCTGATCGTGGCAGCGAAAACCGAATCTCGCGTGGAAGCCGCGAAGTTTTTTCAAAGGAGCGGAGCGAACGGCGACGCAGAGGACTCCGCGGGGCAGTTTGCGGACTTCGACGGGGCTGAAGAGTGGCCGCAGCTGAGACTGGATCCAGCGATCACGTGGATTATTGGTGGAGACAAACAGTCGACCGCCGGGTTTGAGACGTGTGTGGAGGGTTTGAAAGAGTTCCTGAGCGGCTTCGGAGGAATCCGTCGTGAACGTGGGGAAGACGATGGTGTCCCAGGTACCTTCAGGCGGGTCGGCCGCGCAGACGATGCGGCATTCAGCAGGCCCGTCGGGAGTCCTGTCGTCGTTGAAGCTGTGCAGCGTGCGGCTGAAGAAATGTTCCGGTGTGAAGAAGGTGAATCGCAGGTCTGGTCGAGCGGAGCGGAGTGCGGAGGCGAGTGTGGTGCCGTGAAGCAGCACGACGAGCACATCCGGTCCGGAGAGTTCGTCGGCGACATCAAGGATCAATCGATCCGAGGCGGCTTTGAGTCCGCGTGCGGACGAAGCGGGGCTGGATTTGGCGGGAGGTGAGGATCTGGTGACGGATTTGCGCGGGGGCATGGATGATCAATCAGAAGGCTTCGGCGGGCATATCAAGAATGATGCGGCTGTCACCGCCATCGGTGCTGAGTTTGACGGGAATCTTCCAGAGTCCGTCGGCGAGTCGGCAGAGACCTGTGTCATCGGCATCACAGTAGCCGAAGGAGAGCTGCAGGAGCAGCGTGGCATCACCCGGCTGGCCGGTGAGGGGGACGGTGAAGGCAACGGTGCCATCTTCTGCCGGCGTAATGCGGCTGCGGGTGGACAACGCGGATTCCGGGACCAGCGGCTGTTCGGCGGATGCGAAGACGGTCCAGGTGACTGGAAAGGCGGGATTGAGTTTCAGGCCTGCGGGGATTTGGAGCCGCACGGTCACCTGGAGTGCGTCGGTGGCGGCGAGTGTCTGCGGGGGAACTTCGATGGCTTTGGCGGTATCCGGGAGTGGACTGCGGGGGCGAGCGGCGGGTGGAGTGAGTCCGGTGACGGCAATTTCTGAGGTGCTGCGGTCCGCAAGGCTCACGGAAAGAATGCGGTGGTTGTTGGTATCAGCGATGAACAGGCGGCCGTCGGCGATGGCGAGGCCGCCGGGTTCGCTGAGTCGGGGCGGGTTGAGTTCCGGGCCGGGTTTGCCGTCGCCGAGCCATGTGGTGACGGCTGCGGACTCGAGTTCGATACGACGGATCTTGTGATTGTAGGAATCGGCGATGTAGAGTTGATTGCCGTCGAGGGCGATGCCGAGCGGGTGCTGGAATCGGGCTTCAGCGCCGACAGCGTCAACATCACCGAAGGCAAACAGTGACTGTCCCCGGGGGAGTTCTGATGTGCCGGCGATAGTTGAGACGCCGCCGCTGCCATCCAGTGGTATGCGTCGGATGGATGAGCCTTCGCTGTCGACAAGGTAGAGCATTTTTCCGGCGGCATCGGCGATGATTTCTGAGGGTTGAGCGAACGCGGCTTCGGCGAGTGGTCCGTTGATGACATCTTCACGCCCGCTTCCGGCCCACGCGGCGATTTGCTGACTGCCCAGTTGATGCGACCAGATCTGATGGGGGCCGGCCATGGCGATATAGAGCGTACCGTTGACGTGTACGAGGGACCAGGGGCTGTTGAGTGCGGTAGTGAGCAGATCAGCGCCGGGGGGCTGTCCCGGCTGTCCCTGATTCCCGGTGCCGGCCAGTGTGGAAACGCTGCCGTTTTCCAGGTTAACGCTGCGAATCAGGTGATTTTCTGTGTCGGCTACGTAGAGCGTGTTGCCCACAAGTGTGGTTCCCTGGGGACGGAAGAATTCGGCTTCGGCGAGGGAACCGTCGCGACGTCCCGGACGACCACTGCCAATGACTGACTGGAGTTCACCGGAGAACGATGTGACCACGATGCGATTGTGGTTGCTGTCGGTGATGAACAGCCGTTTGCCGGCGGCATCGGCCATCACCTTTCCCGGGTAGCGGAGCGGGGTGATCGCAGCTTTGGACGCCTCGGTTTCAAAAACCAGGGGTTTTTCATTGAGAGTGCCGCGGTGGCGGTGATAGGTCACGAGTCTGCCGATCACCAGATCAAGGAGTTCACGGTTACCTTCTCCGCTTTGAGAACCGCAGTAGCGACCTTCCGGGTCAATCAGAGCGACGGTCGGCCAGGCCCGAGTGCCGAATTTGCGCCAGATGAGCATTTCGTTGTCGTTGACGACCGGATGTTCGATTTCGTAACGCTGGATGGCCTCGCGAATATTTTGTGCATCCCGTTCGTTGTCGAATTTGGCCGAATGCACTCCGATGACGACGAGTTGATCGGCGTATTTTTCTTCGAGGTATTTGAGATCCGGGAGAATATGCATGCAGTTGATGCAGCAGTAGGTCCAGAAGTCGAGCAGGACAATTTTGCCTTTGAGGTCGGGCACGGTGAGCGGGCGAGCGGTGTTGAGCCATTCGGCACCGCCATCGAGGATGTCTTCCGGGACCTGCACGGCTTTGGGGAACGGATTTTCCGGGGCATCAGCGTTGCCTGGCGGAGCCTGAGGCTGAGGTTCGTCGGCCGCGGTCGGCAGCAGGGCAGGCATCAGCAGCAGACAGAACGCAAGACCGGCGGTGAAAGTTGCGAACCGGAGCATGGCGGAAGTCCAGAACGGGGAAAAAGGCGGGCAGGGCAGGGGGAGGGGGCAGAGGCGACGACCCGGGGCGACGAGCACCGG
>CAZLOQ010000346.1:0-3976 GCA_964561125.1 uncultured Chitinophaga sp.
CCCGGAAAATTTGCAGGAGTCGCGTGCTATCTGCTGAGATTTTTCAAATTCTTATTTTGCGGGCTGTGCTGCAGCGGGCTGAAGGGTGGGTGTGAGGGCGAGGCGGAGTGTGTTATCTGCGCTTTGGCCGGTGGGGAAGTAGGCGAGGCGATAGGCGAGTCGTCCGTCATCGGGATCATGGTCCCATGACCCGCCGCGGATGACGCGGTTTTCGCCTGGATCAGGTCCGAGCGGATCGATGAGTACGGTGTCGGGATTCAGTTTGTCATGCCTGTCCCAGGTCCATTCGAAACAATTGCCGTGTGTGTCAAACAGTCCGCCGATCGTTGGCTGTTTGACACCGGATGCGCGGGGACGTTTCCCGGAGTTTTCCTTGAACCAGGCATAGTCTCCGAAAAGCGAGGAATCGCTTCCGAAAGCCCATGTGGTTTTCTGTCCCGAGCGTGCTCCCCGTTCCCATCCTGAATCTGTGGGTATACGAAAGCCGGGGTGGTGCAGTTGTGGGTCTGGTGGAATAGTGACTCCGTTCTCGTCTTTCGTCCAGGACGCAGGATCGGAAAAGCACTGGAACGGTTCTGCTTCACCAAACCGCGCTGTGGTCAGCCAGCGGCAGAAAGAGACCCATTCGAACCATGTGACACCGATTACGGAGTCGGTGGACTGAAGGTCCCAGCCAAAAGCGTTGATGATCTGCTGCCGGAGAACTGAGCCCTGGAATGCTTCGTACAAGGCCCATGGAACTTCGCGATCGCAGAGGGCTACGGGTTGTGTGATCTGCACGATTCGCTGGGGTTCGTCAGCCCTGCGTCCAGGTTCCGCGTCGTTATCCGCAAGGTAGCCGAGCTGGTACTGGCGGGCGGGGAAGACGACGAATGTCAGTGCGAAACGCCGTTTGGGGAGCGTGTCGATTCTGTTTTCGGGCTCGCGTGGATCGTGGGGTGTGACTTCAACGATCCAGCGAAACCAATCACGCTCACCCGTTGCATCATAGGGAACTTCCGTCTGATCCAGCGCGTCGACCGTCGTTGAGTGCCCCCAGGGTCGCAGCAACCATGCCGAGGCACTGGGAATGGCAGCGGCTGGGTCCAACACCGCGATCAGCTCTGTTCGCGTCTGGTCCGAAAGCTGTTCAACGGGGTAGCTTCCCAGCGCCAGCAGTAGGCCGTAGACGACGTTGGACTCGGATTTTGCTGCAGGACCGCTTTCGGAGTTGCGCTGGGTCAGGCTGCGCTGGAGACATTCGAGGAGTTCTTCGGGTGTGACTTCCCAGCGGCGGCAACGAGCGACGAACTGGCTCAGAGATTCCGGGTCATCTTTGGTTCGCAGAACTGCGAGCGACCTGTTCCGGTCACCCTGGCGAAGCAGTGTAATTGCGGCATTGGCGCGCCGGCGACCGAGTCGGACACGATCCCGTTCGCCGAGCTGTTCCTCGGGTTGTTGCTGTGCGAGGGCCAGTAACCCGTCGCGAACGTGTCCGGCTGTGAATGCTGAGATTTTGGGATACAGGATCTGCGTCTGCCGCTGGTTGGCTCGAGCGAGCAAATCTGCGAGTAAGTCGGCATCATTGCCGGCGAAATCCGCAAGGGCCATGGCTGCATTGACCTGCTGGTCGGGTGTGGAGGTTTCTGCGTCGAACAGTCGGTTGAGTATTGGCAGCAGGCGACTGGCGATGGGGCGCAGCAGATCACGAAGGCTCGGCTGATATTCTGAGAAGTGACTGACAAGCTGGGTGGCAACGAATGTCAGCCCAGCGTCGTTCCATGGTGTGGATGGTGAGCCATTGTCGAGTCCGGCAAGTGCGAGCGCGGCGCGGAAAGCGATGGCCTGTTTTGCCGTCGAGGCGGCCTTGATGTTTTCCCGGAGCTGTTTGAGCAATTGTGGCTGCAGTTCGCGTGAGTGCGGGCGCAGACGTTCCCGAATTGGTGCGAGGTAAGCGAGTTCAAGGGCGGGATTCAGGAATTCGTTGACTATTTCCGGTACCTGGCGGCTGTCGCGCTTCACCAGCACGAGGCGAGCCGGGATAGCGAGTTTGCGGCGCGCTGAGTTTTGTTCGGATGCATCCGCCTGAGTCTGGCTCCGATATCATCTGCCTGCCGCAGACGTTCGGTAAGTTGCCCGGGATCGACTGTGGGGAGACTTTCAGCAAATGCTTTGGCTGACTGCGAGGAAAGTACTGAACGCAGGGTGAGGGCGATAAGCAGCAAAGCGGCGAGACTTGTTCCGAGCCTGAACAGGTGCCACTGAGTAGCGGCCCGCATCATGGCCTGCTGGGGAGTGGTGCGGAGGGAGCGTGGGACGAGCAGGTTGATTCGGCCCCAGTCGACGACGGAGGGAAGCTGTTTAGATTCCCGGCGGTCGGACCATGCGGCTGCGTGGCGACTGAGTATGAGGCGAGCACGTCCTGCAGCAGTTTCAGGCAGTCGATTTTCGCGCCAGTCGCGAACGGATCGGATGAGGTAGTCATGTGTGAGCTGGAAGGCTGCGTGTCGGTCGGCGGTTTCGACGGGAGTGATGAGTCGGAGTTCTGTGTCGAGAATAAGAATCAGGTCGGTGAATGCATCGGGGCGATTGGTGTAACCGGAGACTGTGAGCAGTTCTTCTGCGTATCGAGGTTCTTTGATCTCGGAGCCTCGTGCGGGGAGCAGGTGGCCGAGTACGTGAAGTGCGGCCTGCTGGTGTCGTCGGCAGCGGACATCAGCGAGGCTGCTGCTGAAGGTTTCGTCGAGAAATGTGGTTCCGACTCCGGTGATACCACCGATTTGCTGCAGTGCATCGGGAGTCCATTCTCTGCCGCGAAACATGTCGGCAAAAACGGCCAGACGGATGCAGATGACGCGGCCGTGCTCGGTCAGCCCTTCCACAGCAAGCTTCAGGAAATCACGTTGTTCGCTGGAAAAATCGCGAGCGTGGTGTGGGAGTCTGCCGTAGGCTGATCCGAAGGCAGCAAGCACGGTGCGAGCGTGAAGAGGGTCGAACAGGTCGACAGAGGCCGAATTCCGGCCCTGCACCAGCTGCACTTCCTGCAGTTCCATGAACCGTGTAATTTCCATCCAGAAGTCATCTCGGACCATGACCAGTGCCTGCAGACGCGTGCCATCGCACTGGCGGAGGGCAGATTCGAGTTCGGATGCGGCTTCGCCGCTGTGGGTGGTGAGCCACTGTTCGAACTGATCGAGAACGATCAGGAGCTTTGTTCCACGCGGGAGCCACTTTCCGACGCGGATTTGTCGGAGCGTTTCGGTGAGAGACTCTTCGGAGAGATCGGCGTGGAAGCGTTCAGAGATCCGGCGACGAATGGCGGCATGCAGATCTCGTTCGGTGTGGTGGAAGCTGGCATCGATACAGATGGAGAGGACGCTGGAGTCAAGCAGCGGCAGAATCCCTGCGCGGATGAGTGATGACTTCCCGCAGCCGCTGGGGCCATACATCACGCACAGCCGCGTCGTACGGTCGGAACTACCATGATGCAGCAGGTTTTTCCACCAGCTGACGGACTGAGGCAGCCCATCCCGGGTGCGCAGCCCAGGGAGGAGTTGGAGGAAGAATGATGCATCTTCAGCCACGAAGTGTCGGAGCCCCCGGGGGGTGATCTGTGCGTGGGCAGCGAGCGAATCAGGAGTTGTCAGGGATGTTCCGGAGAGTGCTGCGGTCTGAGCAGCCCGGGTATCGGGTTCAAAAACTGCGCGGAGGTCATCGGCAAATTCCGCCGCGGAGGAATAGCGATCGCGACGTAGTTTGGCGAGGGACTTGAGGCAGATTTCTTCGAGTCTGACGGGGATACGATCGTCATGTTCGCGGGGTGGAATCGGGGTAACGCGAACATCACCAATCTGTTGGAACAGTTCGGGGATCGAGTTGCCTGAGAACGGACGGCAGCCAGTCAGCATTTCGTAGAAGACGACGCCAAGGCTGAAGATGTCCTCGCGGGGATCGGGATCGAGTCCTTCGCCACGCACCAGTTCAGGGCTCATATAGG
>CAZLOQ010000347.1:0-3926 GCA_964561125.1 uncultured Chitinophaga sp.
GGTCTGTCCCCGCACGCCTCCGGCGGCCGAACGCTGAGACGACAGAATCGATTCAGTCGCCACAATCGCTGGCATCGCTGCTTTCGCTGGAGCCGACTCAGCCACCGCAACCGTCGTAATCGTTCTCGGGGGTCTGTCCCCGCACGCCTCCGGCGGCCGAACGCTGAGACGACAGAATCGATTCAGTCGCCACAATCGCTGGCATCGTTGTTTTCGCCTGAACCGACTCAGCCGCCGCAACCGCCGCAATCGTTCTCGAGGGTCTGTCCCCGCACGCCTCCGGCGGCCGTGCGATGGCTGGCGTCATTGTTGTCGCTTCGCCCGAACCAACGCCGGGGTGGTCGTCATTCTTTCGAGAGCCTATGGGGTGCTTTCCTGTGAAGTCACGTTTGGGGGCACAGCGGCAACTCTGCTCCGGGGCGTCTTTAAATCACTCTTGCCGTCAGGAACCTGCATCATGGCAGCAGCACTGGAATCGACACATTCCACAACTGCATCCCTGCTGCTGGAAAAGTGCGCTCACGTCTGACTGGAACTGACAGCCCGGGAGAAGGCCGGGCCACGGTCTGCAGCGCCCGGGCTGTCGACAATTCAGCGAGGACTCGCTATGCTTAACCTCCTGTTGAACACCGGGTTCAGCCACTTTCCCTCCGTTCGCGATCCCTCTTTATGAAAACCAATCCCGTCAAGCGTGCGCTTCAGGCCGGTCAGCCTTCGGTCGGAACCTGGCTCTCCTTTGGCGATGTCTTTACCGCTCGTTTAATGGCCAGGACGGGTTTTCCGTGGCTCACGGTGGACCTTGAACATTCCCCGATCGACTGGTCGACAGCGTCTCTGATGTTCGCTGCAATTGCAGATGCGGGTTGTGTACCGCTGGCTCGAGTGCCGCGGGGGGATCATGATCTGATCAAGCGAGTGCTGGACGGGGGCGCGTGGGGAATTGTCGTTCCGATGGTGAATACTGTTGAACAGGCGCGAACTGCCATCGCCGCCGCCCGCTATCCTCCGCAGGGCAATCGTTCCATTGGTGGCAGCATCCCCGCACAGAACTTCCAGACAACCTCCGGCGAGTATTACCGCCGCGCCAACGATGAAGTCCTCGTGATCCTGCAGACGGAGTCACCGGAAGGTGTGGACAACGCTGAAGAGATTTACAGCCTGCCGGGGGTGGATGCAATCTTCGTCGGGCCCAACGATCTGTTCTGGCAGATGAAACCTGCGGACGGATCGGACCCGAGTCCGGAAGCGTTCGAAGCGATGCTCCAGCGAATACTCGCAGCGGGCAAAAAAACCGGGACCCCGGTTGGTATCCACTGCTTTTCGGTCGAGGAAGTTCAGCGACGCATCAGCGAAGGCTGGCAGTTTCTGGCACTGCAAAGTGAATTGAAGATGATGGTCAGCCGCGCCCAGGAACTGGTGGAGCAGCTGGGGCTGGCCACCACAGAAGATCTGGCGCGCTACTGATTGTCGGTCACACACACCAGCGAAAGTCCCGGGTTATGCTCCAGCGGTCGCTTAGTTCAACCGGACCTGCACTCAGCGTCATCGGCCTCGGCACATGGGCGATCGGAGGTGGTGACTGGAAATTCGGCTGGGGTGATCAGGATCGCTCCGCAGCCATCGCCGCCATCCTGCGCGCCGTCGAACTGGGCATCAACTGGATCGACACGGCAGCCGTTTACGGCGAAGGCCAGAGCGAGCTGCTGGTTGGAGAAGCGCTCAGGCAGTTGCCTTTGGATGCCCGACCGCTGGTCGCCACCAAATGTGGCCGCGTGTCACTTGGCAACGGAGAAATCGGCAAGTGTCTGCGCCGCAGCAGCATTATTGCCGAATGTGACGCCAGTCTGCGGCGGCTGGGCACCGAGACAATCGACCTCTACCAGCTGCACTGGCCCGAGCCCGATGAAGAAATCGAAGAAGGCTGGCAGACGCTCATCGACCTCAGGGCTCAGGGCAAGGTTCGCGAAATCGGCGTCTCCAATCACTCCGTTGCTCAGCTGCAGCGGCTCATTCCGCTGCACCCCGTGCGTTCTCTTCAGCCACCTTATTCGATGATTGCCCGAGACGTCGAAGCCGAACTGCTTCCGTTCTGCCGGCAGCAGGACATCGGAGTAATCTGTTACAGCCCGCTCGGCAAAGGACTGCTCACCGGCAGCTTCTCCACTGCCCGCGTGGAAAACCTGTCAGCGAAGGACCATCGCTCCCGCGATCCGCGATTCCAGCCGCCGCAGCTGCAGATCAACCTCGCCTTTGTCGACGCCCTGCAGCTGATCGCCTCAGGACTCGGCTGGACACTCCCCGAACTCGCCCTCGCATGGACGCTGCGACGCCCCGAAGTGACCGCTGCCATCGTCGGTGCCCGCAGTCCTCAGCAGATTGAACAAACCGCCGTCGCCGGTTCACGAATTCTGCCTGCCGACGCGGCAGCTGCAGTGGCGGTGGCAATCGGGCAGCGGGATCAGGACCTGGAAGCCGTGGGAGGCCCCGCAAAGCCTCGCGTCTGAACTTCTGCATGCTCAGCGAATCGTTTCCATGACACGTTTTCGTCAATCACTCCTGATTGCTCTGACTGCTCTGGTCGCGATCGCTGCAGCAATCACCTTCGTCGCTCTGCGGCGTTCCGTTCCCGCCCCCCGACTGCCCGATCTGTCCGGAGCGGCTGATGCCGCGGTCGCTGCGATTCGCCGCGAATCATCGCGGGCGGAAGCGGAGCCGTCAAACGCGGAACTGCGCGGCAACC
This sequence comes from uncultured Chitinophaga sp., assembly GCA_964561125.1. Classification (GTDB taxonomy): domain Bacteria; phylum Planctomycetota; class Planctomycetia; order Planctomycetales; family Planctomycetaceae; genus SXXK01. The sequence continues at coordinate 2,741 of CAZLOQ010000347.1, forward strand.
TTGCCAGTGTGCTGCTCGCCCATCAGTTCGACAGTGCGGCCGCGGCCGAATTCGGGATTGCCAGCGAGCTGGATCCCCACAGCTTTCGCTGGAAGTACCTGCAGGGGCTCGCGGAAACACCCCACAGCCGCAGCCGGGCGATGGAGTGTTTCAGAGCTGCTGCCGCACTCCGTGCCGACAGCTGGCTGCCGCGACTGCGCCTTGCCGAACTCCTGCTCGCCGAAAACCAGCTCGCACCCGCCCGCGAACTGATCCTCGACGCACGCCGGCTGGCCCCGAATGAGCTCCGGCCGGCTCTTGCACAGATCCGGGTCGAACTTTTGCAGAACCAGCCGGCAGCGGCAGTTGCGGTGGCTGAACCACTGCGAAAGGCCGGCGTGCAGGTGCGAGAACTGTCCGAACTCCATGCCGCAGCTCTGTTTCAGCTGGGACGGGCGGATGAAGCCCGCGCCGCCGCCCGCGAACTTCAGAATGAAGCACTCGAATCGGCCGGCTGGAACGACCCCTTCGCCGCAGCAGTTCTGGGCTTCAGCACGGATCCGGCCGATATCATTGCCGAAGCCCGGGCACTCGCCGCCCTCGGCAATTTTCCACAGGCCATCAGCCGACTCCTGGCAGCCCGTGCCCGTGCGGCGGCCCATGCCGATTTCTTCCCCACGCTCGCCCGCCTGCTGCTCGAAGAAGACCGGGCGAAAGATGCACTGCAGGTCATCGACGAAGGTCTGCTCAGCACACCCCGAGCCCCCTCACTCCTGCATCTCCGCGGCAGTGCGCTGTTTGTGCTGGGCCGATATGCAGACGCCGAAGCCGCTTTTCGTGAAGCACTGCAGATCAAACCCGACCTCGCACTCGCTCGACTCAATCTGGCCCACTGTCTGCTTCGGACCTCCGGTCGCACGGATGCAATCTCCACGCTCCACGATACGCTCCGCACGGCCCCTGAAATGCGCTCCGCACGACTGCTGCTGACGTCCCTGCTGCTCGATGAATCCCGACTGCCTGAAGCCGCGGCACAGCTGCAGCAGCTCGGGAAACTGCTGCCGCCGGATGATCCGGAACTTCAGGATCTGCAGCGGCGACAGACAGTCCTGCAGACACCAACCACACCATAAATCCGGGAGCACTGCTGCAGATGCACCGAAAGAAATCCATACGATTGCAGCGGTTGTCCCCGCTGTGGCTGTCA
>CAZLOQ010000348.1:0-3792 GCA_964561125.1 uncultured Chitinophaga sp.
TGAAGAGGAGGAGGGCCCGACCTCGGTCGGCCCTCCTTACTCTACTGTTTCAAAACCCATCACTTCTCCACGTGGGCGTTGGAGGGTCGATGCCGGGGCCGTATCTGAGAACTGCCCTTACAGGGCGTGCATCTTCGTTGGGGGGCTGACCCGGGGTTGCACCCCGGGCTGGTGGAACTGGCCTTACAGGCCGAAATCGCAGCGGGAAGCGGGCAGTGGGCGGTGAGAAGTGAACGGATCGTCGAACCTGGCGCTGTCCAGCTGGACGAAGTTGCCCACGTGCAGCATACAGGTGGATCTCACTTTGAAGCGGTCGCGTCGAGGAGCAGACACTCCAGTGGTCCAGCGGTAGGTCGGCAGAATTGGTGCCACCGGTGCAATTGCTGGCGCCGTTGTTTTCGTCTGTACCGCCTGCACCGCTGCAAATCGTTCTGTTGTGAGCCCATGGGAGTGCTTTCCTGGGCCAGGTTTCGGGGCACAGTGGCAGCTAGCTCTGCCTGGGGTAGTCTTGAAATCACTCGCGCCGTGAGGAACCTGCGTGATGCGGGCACCACTGGAATCGACAAATTCCCAAACTGCATCCCCGCTGCTGGAAAAGTGCGCTCAGGTCTGACAGGAACTGGCACCCGGAGGACTCATCGAGACATCTTCTCCTCGATCCTCCCGCTTCTGAGGATCACAAACCGCAGGATTCCCCAAAGGCAGCCCAGTCCGTAGCCGAAGTGCAGGATCATGAAGACGACGGGGGCGAGCAGGAAGCCCGCAAGTCCGGTTCGCCGTCCGACGGGAATCGCTCCGGCAATCAGTGCCCCCAGATAAAGCCCGAGACAGATCCAGAGGATCGGTCGGGCGGGGGGAAAGATCAGGGCCGTTATCGCCAGCCCCAGCAGCACCGTCACGAAGGCGAGCGGCACCAGCTGTCGCAGGGTTGCCGGGCGGCCCAGCTTTTGAATCGTTCGAATTCGCCAGAATCCATATTGATAGTATTGTCTCCAGAGTTTCCGAAGACTGGTTCGCGGATAGTATCGACACCGGATCAGGCGACTCATGAAGATCCGGCCACCGTGCCTGATCAGCCTCGCATTCAGCTCGTCATCCTGGTTGCGAACCAATTCCTCATCGAAGTTGCCGATACGGTCAAAGACCCATTTCCAGTACGAACCGAAGGCGATGGTATCCACAAAGCCTTCATAGTTCTGCAGTCGAAAGCGGGCGTTGCCAACCCCCACCGGCGTGCTCATGCAGGCCGCGATAATCTGCCCCACACGCGTTTCACTGATTGTTTCAATCGAGCCTCCGGCGCACCAGCATCCGGGTGTTTCACGAAGCACACGAACGCTGTTTGCGATGAAATCATCGGCGACATCGGCATGCCCGTCCACGCGTGTGATAATCTCGCCCCTCGCCGCAGCAATCGCTCGATTCATAGCATGCGGGACGATTCGCTCAGGGTTGTCGAGCAGGCGAACACGGGAGTCCTTCAGCATCAGCTGCTGAATGATTTCCCGCGTTCCGTCAGTGCTGAGCCCGTCGACGACCAGCACCTCCAGCTTTTCCGGCGGATACCTGTTGCGGAGGATGCTCTGCAGACACTCCACGATGAAATCCGCTTCATTCCGAATCGGCACAACAACGCTGACAAACGGCAATTCGCCGGAGGAATCTTCAGAGTCCGGTTCTGTGGTCGACGATGACTGCACGCGAATTTCCCGTCCGTTTCTGCTGTCCTGGCTCCCCATGATCACCATGGCCCCGCAGAATGACGACTTCAGGTGTCTTCTGCAAGCTCTGGATCCTCCTCTCCTGCTCGGGGGGAGCATCAGGAGCTGACTCACGCGCCCGGCGGAATTGACAGGGCAGACGGATTCCAGCAGAATTCAGAGAATTTCTCCGATTTTCCGCCAGCAAGCAGGCGATCGACGCATTCACGGAAGAATCTCATGTCCCGGCCGAACCACCTCCGCTACGTCCTTTGTCTGAACGGCGGCAGAGTTGTCAATCGACGCATGGCAATTTATATCGAAGGCGTGCGTTCAGCGGGGGTTGCAGTGCGTATTCTGGCTGTTCCGCGCGGGCGATGGGTTCTCGATAAATCCGAACAGGCCATGACTCCCGATCGCATCGGCAGCATGTCTGCAGACCTTGGCCCGGTTGCGGGGGCAACGCTGACATCGATCATGTGCTTCCATTGGTCCGTTCTCCCGATTGCCGTGCTGCTGGGGCTGATTCGTCGCGTCCCCGTGCTGTACGACGAATACGACCATTTCGAGCTGAATGCACTTGAGGGTGACCGCTCCAGACTCAAAAACGCGCTGTTCAACTGCATCGTCCGCTGGATTCATCGGATTTGTCTGCCGTGGGTCACCGTGGTGACCTGCATTCACATGCATCACAGTGCTCTCAAGGTCCACCTGCAGCACTGGCAGCCCAACGTTCTGGAAATTCACAACTATCCGTCTTCCGTCTGGCGTCAGCCCGGACACCAGCGATCTGCAACCGGCAGATTATGTTTCGTCTACATTGGCGGTGTCTATGTCGAAAAAGGCTGCGGTGCCGCTGCTGAAGCCTTCGGGATGCTGCCGGAAGCTGTCCGCAGCCAGTGCGAACTGCACATCTTCGGTGAGGGTGACGCTCGTCTGCTTGCCTCGCTGCGGACCATGCCTGGTGTCACGGTGCACAATGGGGTCACTCCGGCTCGTTTTCGCAGTTTTGCAGCCACCCGTCGCTGCTGCGGTCTGGCATTGCTCGCCGGCACAACCCGTTACAGGATGGTCGGGACGAACTGCACCAAGCTCTATGAATACCTGGCGCTGGGGATGCCGGTGATCGGTACGCGGGTCGGTGAATTTCCGGACTGGATTGAAGGACGCAGGGTGGGCCTGCTGATCGATGCAGATCTCAATACCCGACAGCTGGCTGCTCAAATGCAGCGAATGGCTGCAGATACCGAATTGTTCAATCAGTTCTCTGCCAATGCATCTGAGCTGATGGCAGGTGACGAAATGACCTGGGAACATGAATGGCGACGCATTGAACAGACTGGAATTGTGGACTACGCGAAAAAGTCTGCCTGACTGACGTCGCCAGCCGCCGCACTTCCGGCAACAGCACAACCGCGACTGTCGGAGCGCCCCTGGCAATTGTGATATTGTCCACAACCCAGTCAACCGGCCACTGCGGGGACAGACCGTGCCGGGTGGCCGTGCTCCACGGAGGGCTTCCTTTTTCCTGCCACGAAAGTTAGCATTCAAGCATCGCAGCGCTGGAAGGCTGCGTATTCCCAGGGACGAGGGAGCTGCCTGCGGTGGGGCATTTTGATTTCTGTGAAGCGATGACGGCTCTGTGCGAGGACATCTGCGCACGGCATCCTGAGTTCCGGCATGTGCAAATGCCCCGGGTCGCCGTGACGTTCGCTCAGACACGTTCGCCCGTTGAATGGGGTGTGCAGGCCAGGCTGACACCGCTGCGTTTCCAGGGCGGAGCGGCGATCGAGCGTCGCAAGGGGCGGCTGTGGACGGTGCAGAAGGTCGTGCACCGCGGCCATGAAGCCCTCTACCTGCTCACGTTTCTGCTCCCGCGGTTCCTGAACCTGCCATTCGATGAAAAGCTCATCACGGTCTTTCACGAGCTGTATCACATCAGTCCGGAATTCAATGGCGATATCCGGAGGTTTGGCGGCGCCTGTTACGTGCACACGGGCAGTCAGAAGAACTACGATCGCCAGATGGCGGTCTTTGCAAGGGATTATCTGGGGCAGCGACCGCCGGAGAGGCTGTATGCGTTCCTGAAGCT
>CAZLOQ010000349.1:0-3773 GCA_964561125.1 uncultured Chitinophaga sp.
CCGGGGTTGCACCCCGGGCTGGTGGAACTGGCCTTACAGGCCGAAATCGCAGGAGGGCAGTGGGAAGTGGGAAGTTCCCGGTTTGGTTCCGATGGTTGCGCGCAACAACTCAGCGGTCGCGGCAGGCCCCGCCCTTTCGGGCGGACCCTCGCGCGTCTCCGGGCGTGCAGAGTGACCGTATCCGGCTCTTACTTCGGCTGTCTGGCGTCAAAGCGTTCGTTTGGATACGGTTGCAGAATCCCGGGTTTCGGGATCCAGCGTGCGGCGAACTGAGAGCCGCAGCGAATGGCGAGCATGGTCTCGGGCGAATGCCTGACGGCACTCGCAGACACAACGTCCACATCACAACTCTGTTATCTCTGTGCCTCTGTGTTTACCAAACGCGTCTGAGCGCCGAGGAGGGATGGGGTTTGAAACACAGAGGCACAGAGGAGCACAGAGGAAAGGTGCGGTGATTCGTGGGAAGGCAGGTGACGGGATACGGTTTCCTTTCGGGTGGGACCCCGTGCTGGTCGATGCTGCGAATTACCGACCAAGTCACCGACCAAGTCACCGACCAAGTCACCGACCAAGTCACCGACCAAAGTAAGCGCACCCCAGCCCTTCTGGTCTTCTGAGCCCAGCTGGCCGCGTGCGTGCTGCTGTTTTACTCGCGGCGGCGTTGATTGCGATCGATGCGAGTGGGGAGTCCCTGCCGGCGGACAGGGTGGCAGCAGGTGCGGGTGTGGTCTGGTCGTTGACGGCCTGGATGTCGAAACTGTTTTCCGAGCCTGGGCATGGTGAGGTCAGAGATCGCCGCCGAACCGGTGATCGCGAGAGCTTCGCGTACCCGTCACGACACCAGCGGACAGCACCATCGGATACCCTCTGCCCCCCTCGGCCGATCGGTGGGCGGGTACCGCCGGCGATATGGGTTCGTCGGAAGCGCCCCGACCTGCAGCAGCATGCCAGATGTCACTGATTCGAAATCATTCAGCCTCGTTCCGCTCTCGACCATCACCGGCACAAAAGGATCTGCTGCATCAGCGCGACCACTCAGAACCTGTACCTTGCTCAACTCCATTCGCAATGTCATAACCCCTGCCTCGCCTGATGAGCGGAGAGATCGAAGTGTGAAATTGTGAGGAACCTCATGATGGCTGAATGTGTAGAATTCCGGAACACCCGGACCAGGGAGCATTAATCACGAGATGCCGACAGTTGTCGTAAAACCCGAACTTCTCCGCTGGGCGATTGATCGTTCTGGTTTGTCGATGGATGAGTTGTTGACTAAATTCCCGAAATTGGATGAGTGGACGACGGGCGACCGCCTGCCCACGTTTCGCCAGCTTGAGCAATTTGCCCGAACGACGAGGACTCCATTCGGTGCGCTTTTCCTTCATACTCCCCCCAGAGACGACCTGCCCATCCCCGGTTTCCGGACGAAGAACGATCATCCGCTGAAGCGATACAGTCCAAATCTTCTCGACACGATTCAGACGATGCAGCAGCGGCAGTTATGGCTTCGCGAGTGGCTGCTTGAGGAGGGAGTAAAGCCACTTGACTTTGTTGGCACGGCAAATCCCACCATCAACTCCAAGTCTCTGGCACAGCGCATCCGCCATCGTCTCGACCTTGATGCGGACTGGGCGGAAAGTCCTGCAAGTTGGGAAGACGCTCTTCAAACCTTGCGGAAGGCAATCGAGCGAATTGGTGTCGGCGTCTTCAGCAACGGCGTCGTCGGTCTGAATAAAACGGCCGCTTGATCCGGATGAGTTTCGTGGCTTTGTACTTTGTGACCCTCTGGCACCAGTCGTCTTCATTAACGACTCGGATACCAGGTCCGCACGTATCTTTACCCTTGCACATGAACTGGTGCATGTCTGGCTTGGCCAGGACGGCGTGTTCAATCTCGACAGGATGATGCCCGCCAGGGAAGAGATGGAACGCTACTGCAACCGCGTCGCGGCCGAGTTTCTCATTCCTGCCTGCAAACTGACGGAGAGGTGGGAAGAGGCGCGCGGCTTTGAAAAGCCGTTTCACGCCATCGCAGGATGGTTCAAGGTCAGCCCCGTTGTGGCCGCTCGCCGTGCGCTGGACTTGAAACTCATCACGAAACCGGAGTTCTTCCGGTTCCACGAACAGGATCGCGAGGACTGGCTGCGACAGAAGGCGGAGGATCGCAGGAAGAGTTCGGGCGGCAACTTCTATGCGACTCAGAATGTCCGGCTTGGCAGAAGGTTCTCGGCGGCAATCGTTCGCGCTGCTCGCGAAGGACGCATTCTCTACCTGGACGCGTTTCGCCTGACCGGCATGAAAGGCGAAACGTTTCACGCTTACGCCGACCTTGTCCTCAAGAGAGTGAGGGACGAGCGTGAGTAACAGATATCTTCTCCACGCAAACGCCTTTATCGAGGCAAAGGAACGGTACTACGGGTTCGACATCTGCCCCGGCTACTGGTCGTCGCTGCTCGCGCAGCATGATTCGAGGCGACTTTTCAGCCTCGATCGGATCGCGGACGAATTGAACGAGCAGGATGACATCGTCAAACAATGGATCAGGGACGAAGTCCCGGACACATTCTTTAAGAAGACCGAAGATCAGGCGGTCATCGACAAGTTCCAGGAGATGGTGAACTGGGTGTATTCGCAACCGCAGTTCACGGATGCGGCCAGGACTGAATTCGCGTCAGTCGCCGATGGCTGGGTCGTTGCTTACGCGGCAGTCAACAGACTGGTTGTTGTCACCCACGAGCAGTTTGCACCCGAAGCCAAACGTAAGGTTCCCATGCCGAATGTGTGTGTCGAGTTCGACGTCGAGTACGTTGACACTTTCTCCATGCTTCGAGGGCGCGGGTAGACGTTTGTCCAAAGCACGAAACACAGGAAGGCGCGAAGATAAGAGGCCAGCCGCATGACGGTTTCGCCCGAGGCTCTTCGGGAGCAGGATTTCAGCCATGATCACCGAAATCAGCAGCGAAGACCGAGCCGTCCCACAGGCGTTCGCCCACTATCCGCGCCAGAAACTTGGGTGGGACAGTCTGTATGCCGTGAATCAGGAGTCGTTCGGCCCGGATTCGTTGCCTGGCCGGGAGTCAATGCGGGAAGTCGTTTTGGCCCGTAAACTGCGAACTGCAATTGAGAAAATTAAGGTCGCGGCAGGGACCGCCCTTTCGGGCGGACCCGCGCGCGGATACGGACGTGCAGCGTGACCGCATCCGGCTCTTACTTCGGGTGTTTGGCATCAACGTGTTCGTTTGGATACGGGTGCAGAATCCATGGTTTCGGGGGGGCGGGCGTTGACGCGACGAGGACGCGGACTCCGGTGCGAGGAGGGACGACAGGCCTGACGGTCGTCGCCGGGCCGCGCGCAGCGGGAGGCGCTGGATTCAACCCAGCTGCCTGATCCACAACCGTCAGCCGAGACTCGATGCGATGCGCGAGCAGATCCTGAGGGTTGTTCCTCGTAACCGTTCACAGCAGGACGACGGCAGACCAGCCAAAGTCAGGCAAAGACGCAGGTGGGCAAAGTTTTGAATTGGCACGACGGCTGCCGTGCTCCCAGACGGGCTTGTCCCGTCTGAAGCCAAGGTTCGCTGGCTACCCCGCGACAGCGCGAGTCCGTCGGGGGCTGCAGGGCCGTTGGTGGCGCGGGTTAGCTGCGAACCTTGAGCTCCGACGGGGCAAGCCCGTCGGGGGCTGCAGGGGCGTTGGTGCGTGGGGTAGCTGCGAACCTTCCGCTCCGACGGGACAAGCCCGTCGGGGGCTGCAGGGGCTCGCCTCCTCGTCGGCTT
>CAZLOQ010000350.1:0-3766 GCA_964561125.1 uncultured Chitinophaga sp.
CCGCAGTCTCGCGGTCGAATATGGAGGTGTCAATCCCGCTATGTCATACCGGCCGGCCAATCGCGACGGATCGCTGCTCAAATTGCCCTGCTGCATCGCAAACGGATTCTGTGCCATACCGCAAGTCCCAAATCCGCCTGACGAACCGCAAAAAGCTTGCCTGCCCCTGCGACTCATGTTGTTGGCGTCTAAGGGCGCTCAGGCATTGATGCGAGTTCCTTCGATTTTCGCACCGCACTGATCCTGGCGAATCTGCGATGCTCCGTTCAGCTGTGGTGACTCACAGAGTTCCCTCGCAAACAAAGGAATTCTTCTCCCGCTTCGTCACTTGCTCCTCGTTTCGCGTAGCTCTCCAGCCAGCGACTGCACGATTCTGCACTCTTTTGCAGCGAGCTGCGATGAACACACCCCGCTCCCGGCGTTCCCTGCCCACGCACACTTCTCCGCTCCCGAACGACGCGGCCACCGCGGCTCGACGGTGTGGCCACTCGCTGCGGACGTGGTAGCCGTGGCCTGCGGCGGACCGCAATCCGCAGCTCGTCATTCGTCCGCCTCAGACACTCACAGTTGTCTTCGTCCGACGAGATCGGAGGATCAGGGGCTTGAAGAAATCAACCTTCAAAGCTATTGTTTACCGACCGAGAGACTGTATCGCTGCTTTTTTTGCAGCGTCCGCTCTTGATCATGACCGGCAAACCTCGATCATTTCCCTGCAGGTGCTGGGCACAATGCATCCAGATCTCTCCAGAATTCTCACGCTGCCGCTCCCCGACCAAATACAGGTCGTTCAGGAACTGTGGGATCATATTTCCGACTCCGGTCAACAGTTGCCTATTCCGGACTGGCAATGCCGTGAACTTGACCAGCGTAGCGCTGAACACAGCAGAAATCCGGATCTGGCGATTCCCTGGGATGATGCGATCGAACAGCTTCGGAAACGATGACACAGAAACTCCTCATCCTTCCCGAGGCCGTCGAAGACCTCGCAGAAGTTCGTCGCTGGTATGAAGAACGTGCTGTTGGACTGGGCGACAGATTTCTCTCTCAGGCAGAAGACTGCATCCGTAGAATTCAGGCATTCCCGGATCTCTATGAGCAGGTCTATAAAGCTTATCGCAGAGCGATTGTTCGTCGTTTTCCTTTCGTTGTCTTCTATGAACACAGCACCGATGGAATTATCATCTGCGCGGTCTTTCATACTGCTCAGGATCCGAAAAAGTGGCGGAAACGTCTGCGTTGAGCGCTGTGGCAGAGGGTTTGAAATTACGTAACGTTCACACGCGAATACCGGCGGCTGTCAGATGGATCGCTCGAGGGTATCATGCCCCTGAGATCCCGCCGAGGTGGTAACCCAGCACGTCTGGCCCGCCTGCCCTCCGTGCACCGGTCTTGAAAGCCGGAGAACCCTTACGGGTACCCGGGGTTCGAATTCAGTCTCTCCGCTTCGGCAAGACACTTCAAAACGCAGTGTTTTCCCACAAAACCCCGAGTTTTCTCGGGGTTTCTTTGCGTTTATGGCCCTCGCTTTTGGCCCGTATCTGTCGCCTTGTCCTCGGCTGTCAGGAGTGCAAAAAGGGGAAAACTGTGACAAAACGCGGAAAACTGAATGGCACCAAAGCACCTCGGCACCACTGACGGCACTTTTTTCAGTGTCGTTTCTGATGATCGTTTTCGGACTTGATGCCAACGCATCATCGAGGAATCGGCATCGTTTCAGTGCCAAGCACATCGATGTACGACTTCCAGGCATAGACTCGGTCCCGTCTTCTTGCCGTGACTTCGTGAAGCACGCCGGCTGCGCAAAGCGAATCGATCGCTTTCTGAGTGGTTGGTTTTGTTGCGGCCAGCAGCTCACCGGCTCGTGCCAGAGTCACGACCGGATGCTGCGGAAGAAGCTCAAACAGGCGAAGGGAATTGACTGTTGCCGATTTGTGCTGAATGGCTTTCGAACGATCCTCGCCGATAACCCGAAAAAGGCGCTGAGCCGTCGTGACGCCGTCGTCTGCCGACTCTATGACACATTGCAGAAAGAACTCGATCCAGCCTTCCCAGTCACCATGTGTACGGACTCGACTCAGCCTTTCATAGTACTCCTGCTGGTGACGTTTGAAACCAAGGCTAACATACAGCAATGGCGACGAAAGTAGTTCCCACTGTTCGACGAGCAGCGTAATCAGCAACCGGCCAATGCGTCCGTTACCGTCGAGAAACGGGTGAATTGTCTCGAATTGCACGTGGGTGAGTCCGGCTCGCACAAGTGTTGGCAGAGATTCATCACTGTGAATCCATCTCTCCAGTGCACCAAGGCAGTCTGGAACTTCGTCCGGTGGTGGTGGCACAAATCGAGCGTTTCCAGGGCGTGTCCCTCCGATCCAATTCTGCGATGTCCGCACCATTCCTGGCTGTTTATCACTGCCGCGAGCGCCTCGCATCAGTCGCTGATGAATCGCACACAACAATCGCACGCACACTGGCAGCCCACCCGGCTTTGCGATTTCAGATCGGGCGAATGTCAAGGCATCCACGTAATTGCAGACTTCTTCCACATCCGCCTGGCGCGCCGATTGGTGTGTCGCCTCCCACGCAACCACATCTTCAAGCGTGGCCTGTGTGCCTTCGATTTGCGAGGACACGACGGCTTCCTTGCGGACGAAGCCATACAGAAACCAATCCGGGCTGGGTACCATGCTCGCTGCGATCTCCAGTCTGCCGATTGCAGCCAGGGCAGCGGAATTCAATTCGGACAGAATCCCTTCGCAGCGAAAGACGGGATTCGCCGGTGGCAACGGGTATGGCACAAAGGCATTCACCCGCTCCCCGGCAAATTCCCTCGTAACGTATTTTCCGGTTTCACGACTCATGTTCGGTTAAGCCTTCTTTCATCGAGTGCCGCACGAGTAAAGGATTCTTTCATAAGAAGGACCTCTAGTCAAGGATTCTTTACTAGCGAGAAGGGGGCGTGATGTTTTTGCTTACCGATGGCACCTCTCAATATTCTGAACGCCGACAGCGAACTCTGCAGCGAAGAGTCATTCAGGCCGAACTGCCAAAGAAGGTCCCGAGGCAGAAAACGACCAGGCTGTTCGTCCGTGAACGCGGAATCGCTATCCGCTTCACGCGTGTGATCGACATGATCAATCGACGGATGCACCACGGAGCTGCGATCGTCATTCAAGGAAGCTGCTCGCACTTCGGACCACGAAGTCGTCCCGAAGTTGTCTGCGGTCCGATAACGTGCCCCAACCAGACCCTTGCCCTGACCAGCGTGCTGACCTGCAAATCGCTGAAAATGCGGGTGATGAAATCGGCGTTCCCGCAGGCCGCCGAAGCCAGAACACGCTCGCGCCAAAACACGTGTCCGCCGTGGCATGGTTAAGCGGCATTATCGTTTCAACGAACCAAACACGAAGAAACGCAGCAGATACTCGGTGGCAGAAACGATGCGGTGAATCCGAGCAATATGCTCAAAGAGGATTTGACGCTGACGACTGTGTGACAGCCTGGCCGAACGTCACCAGTTCAATATCGGCAGTGATGCCGAAGGCGGCCATGCAGGCAGCGGCCCAGACGTTCGTGCTGAATTTGTTCGACTGAGCGGAGTGGTGATCCATGTACACGATAGTATCGTCAAGTATTGCTGAGTGCACCGGTCTTGAAAACCGGAGTACCCTCACGGGTACCCAGGGTTCGAATTCAGTCTCTCTGCCTTCCTAAATGCTGAAAAACACAGCGTTTTTGCAGAAACCCCGAGTTTTCTCGGGGTTTC
>CAZLOQ010000351.1:0-3735 GCA_964561125.1 uncultured Chitinophaga sp.
TACTGTCAGCAGCAGGCCCATCGCAGCCAGTCCCATAAACAATGAGATATGGGCAAGGATAGTGCTGTCATCGCCCTGAGGCATTCTGTCGCTGAAGATCAGGATCATGCCGGCCAGCGGAGCGGTGGCGATCAAATCTCGCAGAACACGTAATTCGTCAAATAAATTTTCCAGGAGCATCACCCCAAACACGTGCAGCATGCAGTAGCCGAACAGGATTACGAGGGTCACGGTGGCGGAACGGAGTGTGGTGCGAGTGGTGAGGGAACAGAGTCCGCCAATTCGCAGAGCAAGAGTCAGGTGCTGCCAGTAGATCAGCAGCAGCAGCAGGTGCGAAATGGGTGCTCCGAGGAAATCACCAAACAGATCGAATCGCTCGAGGCCAACCCCGAACGTCGTCCCGAACACCAGCGACAGCAGGAGCAGCACCGCGAGAGGCATCAGCAGCAGAGTGCGAAAGCGGGAGGCGGCGGCGAGCTTTTGCCGGATGATTTCGGCGGAGTTGATCGGTACAGTCAGCAGCACGGCCAGCGTCTCCCGATCCCGCTCACTGCCGATCGACCGCGATGCCAGACTCTGCACCTGCAGCACTCCCAGAAACAGCACACACATTTGCAGGAACACACTGGCCTGGTACACAGACGCCCGCACATCAGAATTGACCAGCAGCAGGAGCAGCACGATCAGGATCCCACTGAGAACGACATGCGTCACGGGGCGGGATGTGACACACGCACGGCATTCGCGGGCTGCCAGTGGTTGATCGGGAAACGGGGCGAACTTTCCTGCCGGGTCGCGCACCATCCGCAAATTGCTCGCAGTAACCGTCGCTGCGTCAGCCTCCGTCGGCGGGGTTTGGGCAGGTGCCTCGGAGGAGCGGGAGAACAGTTCGCGGAGTGCTTTTCTGAGCAGCGTCAGCGGGGCCTCCCAGCGATAGCGTGAGACCACAACGCCGCTGAGAATCAGCAGTGAGAATGAAACAAACAGCGGTGGAAGCAGGCTGAGCAATGAGAACAGGAGAGTTTCCTCAGAGAACAAACCGTCGCCTGCGAAGCTGATGTCCGTGAGTCGCCAGAACGAGCAGAACAAAGCCGCCATGGGAAGCTGGCCGAAGAGATGCAGCTGGAACGGCCAGATATTGGCGACGAACATCGCCGCCGGGCCAAGCAGCAGGAGCAGCAGCGTCAGCAGCGTGCCCCAGAATGCCTGAAGCGAACTGCCACACAGACTGGACCAGAAAATCCCGGCGGAATTCACCTGAACCGCCGCAACAAACATCACCACGACTCCCATGGTGAGCTGTTCACCGGACAGCCCGCCGAGTGTGTAGGCGAATGCCATCGCGGGTAAGCTTACCGTGACCGCCGAAAATACCAGCTGCAGACTCCAGAGGAATTTCTGCCAGATCAGTCCGGCTGGGGAAATGCGGGAAATGAGGAGCAGCGGGAGCGTTTGTCGTTCGCGTTCTGAGGAGATCGCCGCACAGGCAGACAGGGGCTGCAGGAGGTAAATCAGAACAAGGTTGCACACCAGCAGTACGGAAATGAGCTGACCGCCGTTGCCCAGGGCGGAAAAGCCGTCGTTGTTGCTGACTAACGACGCGTACAGGGGAAGTACGAAGACCAGTTGCGTAACAGCGAGGATTGCCCGGACCAGCCACAATCGTCGCAGCTGCGACAGTTGAATCGCGTGGCGTTTGAGGAGTGGCAGGTCGATGGCGAATTTCATAGCCGCCCTGTGGGTCGATCAGTAGCCGACCGGGAGGGGATCGGTGTTTTCGAGGCGCTGAGAGAGGTTCTGGATTTCGTCGAGGAGACCGGATCGACGGTGGGTGTCTGCGACGGAGGGTTCTCGGGTTTCGAGCATGACAGCGCTGCGGACGTAGCGGAGTCCGCGAAGGAGCACGTCGCGTTCGTGGGAGGTGAGTTCGATCTGCAGCAGTCCATCCATCGCAGGGATCCGATGTCGGCCGGCGGAATTTGCAGCGTCCGTGTGCTGTTCTGCGGGCTGTGGAAGGTGATGTGGCGGAGCGAATTCCTGCCGTGGCCACTCAATCTGTTGGTTCCAAGTCTACGCCCTGATTGGGGGATTCTCAAGGCATGTTCGGCAAATGCAGCGGGGACGAGGCGATCGGGCAGAGGTGGTGCCGGATGATCAGCGCAGGGAAGTCGGGGGGAATTGAAGAATGGTGAGTGCGCGCGATGAAAACCCGGACGAATCAGCGGGGCGTGCTGGAAAAGGGTTCAAGTTGCCTTTTCGACAGCCCGGAGCACTCCGCGGCGGTAGGCACCGGCCATAGCGCGGGGCACTTCGGCTTCGGCGAGCAGAACTTCGGCCTGATTTTCCTGTGTGAGCGCCCGCATTTCCTGTTCGTGTGCCACAGCCGCCGCGCGGCGTTCTTCAGCGAGCGCCCGGGCGATTCGCATGTCGGCTTCGGCCTGGTCCGCCTGCAGTCTGGCTCCCACGTTGTCACCGACGTCAATGTCGGCAATATCAATGGAAACAATTTCGTAGGCAGTTTGTGAATCGAGGCCTTTGGCGAGCACGGCTTTGGAAATGAGCATCGGGTTGGCGAGCACTTCCTTGTGAGTTTCGCAGGACCCGATGGCCGAGACGATCCCTTCGCCAACTCGAGCGATCACGGTTTCTTCGGTCGCACCGCCGATGAGCTGTGTGATGTTGGTGCGGACTGTGACCCGGGCTTTGGCCTTGAGCTGAATGCCGTCTTTGGCGATTCCGTCAAGCGTCGGTCGGGAGGGATTGCGGACAGCGTCCGGGCAGTCAATCACCTTGGTGCGAACGCTGGTCTGGACGGCTTCCAGAACATTGCGACCCGCAAGATCAATGGCTGCGGCGGTGTTCCAGTCGAGCACGATGCGGGCGCCTTTGGCGGCGATCATGGCCTTTACTACGAGCGGCACGCGACCGCCCGCCAGCATGTGGGACTCCATCGCATTGGTGGAAATCATGTCGCCCAGCCCTGCCTGCACCGACATGATGCGGGAATCCACAATCACCTGCGGGCTGATCTTCTTGAGATTCATGATCACCAGCTGCACCGGCCCGATTGCTGCGCCGGACATATAGGCGCGAAACCAGAGCGACGCGACGGAGGCAAACATAATGAGAAAGGCCAGCGCAAGCAGACCGAAGAAGCCGCCCACGACGGCAGCGAGTACCTGCAGGAAACTGGCGTTTTCGAGAAATGCGAGCGGGACTGCATTTTCGAACATCTGCGGCAGCATGCTGGGCTCCTTCAAAAATTTGCCTCGGCCGTGGATCGCCGGACTTCGGCTTGCACAGCGGACGTTGGGCATCTTAGCAGCCAGTTTTCGAGTAGAAAAGCGTTCGGGGCTGACTTTTCGTAGCAATTACCCGACCGATTCTCAATTTCGCTGGATCGAAGGCGACTTTCTGCCGATCACGCTGGAAATCTTCCCGGCCCCCGGATAAACTGCCGTGTTCCCAACGGAGCGGCTGAAGCCGTTCCCACGCTTTCCGGTCCGTTTTCCTTGAATTCAGCCAAACCGTTATGCCCAATTCAGCGTCCGCCGAAAAGTCTCTTCGCAAGTCAAATGCCCGCCGCGAGCGTAATCGTCAGCAACGCTCCGCCCTGCGAACGACAGTCAAACGTTTCCGCGCCCTGCTGGCCTCAAAGCCCACACAGGAAGCAGCCGACGCCCAATTCTCGCTGGTCACCAAGTCGCTCGATCAGGCCGCTGCCAAAAAGCTCAT
>CAZLOQ010000352.1:0-3652 GCA_964561125.1 uncultured Chitinophaga sp.
GGTCAGAGTCACAGAGACTCCAGAGATCGAATCGCAGAGGAATGACTCGAAAGGCGAAACCAAACTACTCCAACAAGACACGAAAACCGAGGTAGCTGAGCCGGTAGGCCGGAGTGAAGTCGAGGCGGCTCGCACAACGAACGAGGTTCGGTACGTTGCCCCAGGAGCCGCCCCGCAGCACGCGAGAAGACCCAGAGCTGGGGCCCTGGGGATCGGTGCCGGGTGAGCTGGCGTAGTACGCACTGTCATACCAGTCCGCGCACCATTCCCAGACATTCCCGTGCATGTCATGCAACCCAAACTTGTTGGCCGGGAAACGGCCGACAGGAGCGGTGACGACGAAGCCGTCGCGGGCGGTGATGGTTGTCCAGCTGTCGAACTTTGCCTTCGCTGTGCCGTCAGCCACGTTGGCGATTTTTGCGAGGCCCTCTGCGTCATCACCGTTCCAATACCGAGTTGTGCTGCCGGCGCGGCAGGCGTATTCCCACTCGGCTTCGGTCGGCAGACGATAACGCCGTCCGTCTTTCCGGCTGAGCCATTTGAGGAATTCCTGGGCGTCGTTCCAGGAGACATTGACTACCGGATGGTCGTCGGTCTGCGGAAACCCGGGATTTTGCCATGTGTATTGAGGATCCTGTTTGAAATTCCCTGTTTCCGGATCGAACCCATAACCTCCCTGGCCGTCTTTCTCTGCCTCTGTGCGATACCCCGTGTCCCGCACGAAGGCAGCAAACTGACCTTTTGTGACTTCTGTCCGGCCCAGCCGAAATTCTCTGGAAATCTGCACCCGATGCTGTGGTGATTCATCCCCGGAACGTCCCTCTTCATTTTCCGCTGAACCCATCAGGAAGCTGCCGGCCGGGATGACTGCCAGCTGAATCCCGATGCTTTCAGCGAAGAGCATTTTGGGCTGCAGTTCCCGGAGCACCCAGGTGCCGTCAAAGAACCCAAGCTGTCGCGGCGTCTGCGGGGCCTGCAGGACGCGTCGGGCGTAAGACTGGGTTTCTGATTTGCTGAAGGCCACGATCTCGTCGAGCGTGACCTGGTTATCGCGGTTGCCATCAGCCTGCCCGCGGAGTCCCTGCAGCAGGTGGTAGAAGAACACGCCATGTTCCAATTTGGAATGTTCCAGCGCAGATTGTCCTTCAGCACAGCTGAACAGTGCGACCACGCCCTGCGGGGGAGCGGCCAGCTGCAGATTCTTCAGTTCCAGCTGATTGCTGTTTCGCAGCAGTCGCGATTCGGGGTCTTTGCGGCAGGCGTCCATGATCAGCAGCCGTGAGCGTGCGCGGCAGCCCTGCTGGGTTGTTTCGTCCCAGCTGAGTTGTTCGTAGAGCCAGGTCATGGAGATCAGGGTGTCGCGTTTTGTGAGCACCGCATCGAGCGGGCAGAAATAGGGCACGTTTTCGCCGACGAACTGCACACCGTGCCCGCAAAATGCCAGAACCAGCTCGTCGTCTTCTTCCAGTGACGGCAACAGCACTTCCAGCTCGGCCTGGATCTTTTTGCATTCCGGCAAAAATCGGCCAGCTCGAGCCCCTTCCGGGGCTGCGGCCGGGTCATCCACCAGCATGACGATGTTGTCTGCCTTGAAACCTGTTTCCAGCAGCAGCCTGCGAAACTGGATAATGTCGTTTCGTGCAAACGGGAGCGGCGTGAGCTGTTTTTCGTCGTAGTCGCTGATGCCGACGAGAAATGCGTATTTTTCGGCACCTGACGCGGGGCTGGGTGAAAACAGGAACGGCAGCAGGACAAAGAGCACGGAAAGAATTCGCATCGGAGCGTCCCTGAAGAATGGCCGACGAGCCGTGTGAAGGACCGCCGGCTGGACTGGGGGGGGCTGGATCGGTGTCTGGAGAGTACTGGGGAGAGTAGTGTTTGCCAAGCGGGTTGGGGATTCGGGGGGGAATGAAAGCGGTAGGGCGCAAGCCGTCCGGTGAGGACTTTGTCGACCACGCTGGGAAATACAGGTCGTATAAGTCATAGACGACCTATATCATGTCTGCAAATGACCATGGGACGTGCGGGCGGGACGCCCGCGGTGCTATTGTGCCAGCACGCTGTCGACTTCGGCTTCCAGATCGGTGCGATCATCGACATCGGTGCTCAGCAGTCCATCCAGCGGGTCAAGGCCGATGGCCTGTTTGGCTTCTTCGATTCGAAGTTTTCGTTCGAGGCCGTCAGCCAGCTCGGTGGTGCGGGCCAGATCGGCGTTGTCGAAGGTGCTGGTGTCGGCGTCGGCAGACAGCGAGGCTGTCTGGTGACGGATCTTCAGCGTTTCAATCCGCTGTGCCAGCTGTTCCCGCTGAGACTGCCATTCGGTGAATTTTGCTTCCAGCTGAGCGAACGCCTGACGACGCAGGTCGAGTGCCTTGCCGAGCGCATCGCGGCGCTGGGACGTCTGTTTCCAGGACTCCAGTCTCCCCGCAAGTGCCCGACGAATATCGGCCTGAGAAATCCCGCGGTAAGACACGAGAGTGGAACATTCTTCACCGTCTGCCTTCGTGAGCTCCCGCAGCTGCTGCAGTTCGCCCTTCAGGCGGTTGCAGGCCAGTTCTGTGGTTTGAAATTCCGCTTCAGCATCCTCGAGGGCAATCTTCGCAGTGGCGACAGCCCGCTTCTGCTGGTCCACCTGACCGTTGAGCATTCGCAGCAGCACATCCATGCGCTGCAGTTCGATGCTGTCCGGGATGTGCTCCTTCACCGCTGTGCCAGCTGTGTCACCGAATACCTGCAGATATTCGCCCAGATCCCGGGGCGAAATTCCGGCGAATGCGAGGGCTGACAGAGCGATGAATAACCCGGCGACCCATTTACCAGCCGTGAACAACATAACCAACTCCTCTGACTGCTGTGTGTCCGACCTGCCTCAGCACATTGCCGGGGCGTCTGCATGGACAACGAGCGGAGCTGGAAAATCTTCCCGGGATTCTGCAGATTTTGTCTGAAAAGCAACTATTCAGCAGCTTCGCCAGCCTGCTCCGGTTCCATCACGACGCGAAAACCAATCCAGTTTCTGGGAGTGTCTGCGGCGAACGAGCGTCTTGCGGCTGATTTCAGCAGCGGCGCCTTGTTCAGAAAGGAACCTCCTCTGATCACGCGTTCGTTTCCACTCCGCGGTCCCCGGGGATTGCGAAATGGACCGACGCCATAGTCCGCGGCGTACCGTAACCGCTCACAGCAGGACGACGGCAGACCAGACAAAGTCAGGCAAAGACGCGAGGAGGCAAAGTTGGGGAGTGGCACGACGGTTGCAGGTCAGGATCGCCGCGCAGCGCTGCGTCTTTGAATGAAGCTGCTGACTTTTTCACGTCAAAGTGCATGGTACGTTACGCCGCAATCGCGGCAGCGCGGAACCAGAGGCTCCCAGACGGGCTTGCCCCGTCTGAAGCCAAGGTTCGCGGGCTACCCCGCGGCAGCGCGGAACCCGTCGGGGGCTGCAGGGGCGTTGGTGGCGAGGGGGTAGCCGGGAACCTTGAGCTCCGACGGGGCGAGCCCGTCGGGGGCTGTGGGGGCGTTGACGGCGGGGGTGTAGCTGCGAACCTTGAGCTCCGACGGGGCGAGCTCGTCGGGGGCTGCGGGGGCGTTGGTGGCGAGGGGGTAGCTGCGAACCTTCAGCTCCGACGGGGCAAGCCCGTCGGGGGCTGCAGGG
>CAZLOQ010000353.1:0-3608 GCA_964561125.1 uncultured Chitinophaga sp.
CTGTAAGGCCAGTTCCATCAGCCTGGCATGAAATGCCAGGTCAGAACGCCCCGCGAAACCTTCGCCCTGTAGGGGCAGCTCTCAGCAGAACCCTGCGTGTGCGGCGCGATCTCGATGTGCGGCGCTGCGGTTGGGTTGGTATGTGATTCGTGGATATTGCCCCGGTTTCCGGCGCAAACGGCGACGACATTAGACCCACCTTCGCCCCGGTCGACGTTCCGGTGTCTCCGTCAGTACGTTTGCGGTGGGCGTTGTCGGGGGCGCAATTGAGAGCTGCCCTTACAGGGCGCCCGTTTTCGTAGGGCGGCTGACCCGGGGTTGCACCCCGGGCTGGTGGAACTGGCCTTACAGGCCGGAATCGCAGGGGGGGCGTCACAGAGGACAAATATGTCATATGTGACCCATATGACCCATATGACCCACGCATTTTCTATGGCCCTTCTGACCCCTGTGCCCCATCACATATTATAGTCCGGTGATGGATGTTGAAATTTTCTGTCGTTACCGGGCGGACTTACGGAACTTCGAACCTGTCGCTGTCCATTCAGAGCCTTGTCAGCGGGTTATCGCGGGCTTCGAGCGGCAGTGTGACGGGAGTTCCGCGGACGTGGGAATCGAAGGCAGCGAGGACCATTTCGATGGCACCGCGTGCTTCCGTGAGTGAGCACTTTGGCTGGCGATCCGTATCAATGCAGCTGAGCAGATCGCGGGCGGCCGCGGGATTGCCTCCATCGTAACCTGTGGCTGTGATCGTTTCGGGCTGATCGACACCGGCGGAGGAGATAGTCTTCCAGGCTCCTGCCGCCCGGCCGCTCCAGTGTGCATCCTCCAGCAGGAAGGCTGGATTTGCGTAGCCTGATGTGATTTCAATCACGCCTTTGGTTCCGTGAATCCGCAGTCCGAAGCGGCTGGGACTGCCTGCGGCATTTTTCTTCGAGGAGAAATGTCCGGTCGCGCCACCCCGGAAACGATAAACGGCTTCGACGCGGTCACCGGCGAGGGGACCAAGGCCTTCATTGCCTTCGCGAACATCGCTGCGTGTGACAGGACGACCAGCCTGTGTCAGCGAGGCGAAGCAGGTTTCGGGTTCTCCGGCAATCGCCCGCATCAGATCCAGCACGTGCGTTCCGAGGACCCAGAGGTCTTCGCTGCCGCCCCGGGCGTCTTCCTTGCCGCGTGCGCGAATCTCGAGCAGATCTCCGATGCGTCCGTCCTGAATCAGCCGACGGACCACATCCAGCTGCGGCGACCAGCGGCTGATGTGTGCCACTGCGGTCTTCACATGCCGCATTTCACAGGCCCGCAGCATCTCATCAGCTTCTGCCAGTGTGCGGCAGAGCGGTTTTTCGAGATACATGTGGCAGCCGTATTCGGCACAGGCAAGCACCATGTCGCGGTGCTGATCGACCCAGCGGGGGCAGACGGCCACGACCTGCGGACGCAGCTTTTCGAGCATTTCCCGGTAGTCAGCCCACGCCGTAGCGGCCCCGGTGCGAACCTGGGCTTTGCTGCGACCGGCTTCGACAGGGTCCGCAACCCCGACGACCTCGCAGTCATCAAAGGTTTTCCAGACCGAGTCCAGCCCGTGTCCGTAGTCACCACGACCTGTACTGCCAATCACTGCCACGCGAAACTTTGCCATGTTGAAGACTCCTTGAGATTGTGATGTTGGGGGATGATTGTCGTTTGAGAGGTGAAATTGCAAGGCAATGGGGGGGAAGGGAGGGAGTTGGGAGGGGCGGGGAGGGAGTTTGGAGGGGCGGGGGGGATAAGACGGCCTGGAAAGGCCGTCCTACCACAGGCGGGGGGGGTGATCTGGGATTTCGCTTTGCTTGACGGTATGCTGCGGTGATGCCCACGATTCTGCTGAGTACTCTGAATGCCCGTTACAGCCATGCCAGTTTTGGCCTGCGCTGTCTGTTTGCCAATATGCAGGAACTTCAGTCGCAGACGCGGCTGGTGGAATTCACAATTCAGGATTCCACCACAGACATGCTTGCGGAGCTGCTGTCTCATGATCCGGTGATTATTGGTTTTGGCGTTTACATCTGGAATGTCGAGCCACTCACGAAGCTCATCCGGGACCTCAGGCAGGTGCGTCCGTCGGTGCGGATCGTGCTGGGTGGACCGGAGGTCTCTTACGAAACGGCGGAACAGGAGATTGTGGGACTTGCGGACTACGTGATCACGGGCGAGGCGGACATTGCCTTTCGGGATCTGTGTCGTCAGCTGCTTGCCGGGCTGGCACCATCGGAGCGACTGCTGCACGCACCGCTGCCTCCGCTCGCGGAACTCCAGTCGCCTTACGAACACTATTCCGCTGAAGACATTGCGCATCGTGTGGTGTATGTGGAGGCCTCGCGGGGCTGTCCGTTCACGTGTGAGTTCTGTTTATCGGCGCTGGACATCCCGGTGCGTACGTTCCCGCTGGAACCGTTTCTTGCGGCTCTGCAGTCGCTGCTGGATCGGGGTCTGCGGCGGTTCAAATTTGTGGACCGCACGTTTAATCTGAATCTGCGTATCAGCAGTGCGATTCTTGAATTTTTTCTGGAGCGAATGACACCGGATCTGTTTCTGCATTTTGAACTGATCCCGGACCGGCTCCCGGACCCTCTCCGGGACATCATTCGTCGCTTTCCTCCCGGAATGCTGCAGTTTGAGATCGGGATTCAGACGTTCAATACGGCGGCCGGCGAGCTGATCAGTCGTCGGCAGGACAATGCTGCGGCCGAGCGGAATCTGCAGTGGCTGCGGGCGGAGACGGGCGTTCACGTGCATGCGGATCTGATTGCCGGGCTGCCCGGGGAGGATTTATCGAGCTTTGCGGACGGCTTCGACCAACTCTGGCGACTCAGACCGCAGGAGATTCAGGTGGGCATTCTGAAACGTCTGCGTGGGACACCGATCCTGCGTCATGATGAGTCGTGGCAGATGAACTGGAGCCAGCAGCCGCCCTGGGAACTGCTCAGCAATCGACTGCTGCCCTTTGAACAGCTCCAGCAGATCCGTCGTTTCGCGCGGTACTGGGATTTGATCGGCAACAGCGGCAATTTCCCCGGCACACTGCGCTTGCTGCTGGAACCTGCTCCGTCGCCATTTCGGACGTTTCTGGAGTTTTCTGAATGGTTGTACGGGGTTGAGCAGCGGCGACACGGAATTGCGCTGGTGCGGATGTTCGAGCGATTGTTTGAGTATTTGACGGAGCGGTGTCAGGTGCCCGCTCAGACGGCCGCTGAAGTGCTCTGGACCGACTATACCCGCGCGGGGCGTCGTGACCGCCCCGCGTTTCTGGCCCCGTTCCAGCTCCCGTCCCCGCCGCCTCTGCAGAGGACTCCGGACGGTCCGCGACTTCCTCCCCGTCAGCAGCGGCATCTGGAGGGCAGCTGATTTTCTGTGGCGCGCGAACGTAACCGTTCGCAGCAGGGCGACAGCAGATCCGGACATCCCGCCTACAGCGGGATTCAATGCGCTCCCAGTCGGCTTGCCCGAAGAGAGCGCGGCTCGCAGGCTGAGTCGCGGCAGCGCGAACCCGGGGCTCCCAGACGGACTTGTTCCGTCTGAAGCTGAGGTTCACTGGCTACCCCACGGCAGCGCGAACCCCGAGCTCC
>CAZLOQ010000354.1:0-3570 GCA_964561125.1 uncultured Chitinophaga sp.
CAGATACGGCCCCGGCGACGCCCCTCCAACACCTATGTGGAGGAGGGATGGGTTTGAAACACAGAGGCACAGAGGAACACAGAGGAGTCGTGGCAGCGCAAACAAATCGTGTGAGGGTGCGTCCAAATCCGTCGGGGTTCACATCGGAAAGCGCGGGCCCCGCCAAATCACGTGCCCCGCAACGCCCGCTGCCGCACAACCGGTTGACACCGAACACGCAGCGTTCGTCTGAGAGCTGCCCTTACAGGGCGAAGCTGCCGGAGGCGACTTGACCTGGCATTTCATGCCAGGCTGATAGACCTGGCCTTACAGGCCGTAAACACATATGCGTCAAAAGGTGCCATGCACCTGACCTCTTCATTCAAGGAGCTCTGCGGGGTTTGTGTGGCCGGTCTTAACTGGACAGCCACAGCGTCGCTTGAAGACGGAGCAGCTGACCTGACATGGCGCTGTCCAGCTACACCGCGCCACCAACGCCGCCAGACCCCGACTGGCTTGCCCCGTCCGGTGAATCAGGTTCACCGGCTCCCTGAAAGCCTGAAAATTTTTGTAAAAACGGTTACATTCTCCCGGACAAATCTTTCAAAAGCATCAGATGTTGGGCGTGGTACGACCATCGTGCAGGAGCTTCTTTCGACATGCCTGAACAACCGCGGGTATTTCTCAGCCATACGTCGGAACTGGCGGACTGGCCAGCGGGGAAAAGTTGTGTCCAGGCGGCGCTGGATGCGATACGCGAAGCGGGGCTGGTGGGGCGGGACATGCGCGATTTTCCCGCGGCAGGCATCACTCCCAGTCAGATTGACCGCGAAGAGCTGGATCGCTGTCAGATTTATGTCGGGATTCTGGGATTCAAATACGGCATGCCGACTCGCGAAGACCCGCAGGTCTCGTACACGCAGCAGGAGTTTCGGTATGCCCGAGAGAAGGGGTATTCGCTGCTGCTGTTTCTGCTGCACGAAGATACCAACGCGCCGGCTTCGATCACTCGGGATCTGCAGCATGGCGTGCAACAGGAGGCCTTTCGCCAGGAGGTTCTGAACTCTCCCGACGGGGGGATCACCTGTCAGTTTTTCCAGACGGCGGACGAGCTGCAGCGATTGGTGGTTCGCTCGCTGCAGGCTGAGCTTCAGCGAAACTGGATTCGCGTTGCACCACCGCCATCCGGAGACTCGGAGGCAGCATACAACGCTGTTCTGCAGCACCTGGCTGCGGGACGGGTTTCGGAGTGGGAGCAGGCGTGTCGGGGGGATCAGCAGGACCGTCTGGAGTATTACGTGCCACCGCATTATGCGGTGTTGCGCGACGATGGGGAGCGGAGACCTGACGGGTTGGAAAGGGTGGTGACAGGCAGGCATGCCAGCGAGGGCCAGCCGGGCGCTGTGAAGCGACCGGACCGTACGGAGCACGGAAGCGATGACTATCTGCTGATTTTTCAGGACGGCGACACGGCCGAGCAGGAGTTGGGGCGTTTGCTGGCGGGGCGTCCGCGATTGTGTATTTCCGAGGACGCAGGGGCCGGGAAGTCGGTGTTTACCCGGCGGGTGCTGAGTTTTGCCTGTACCACAGCCGGACAGCAGGCCGTGTTCGGCGGCCAGCCGGGGCTGGTGCTGCGATTCGAGCAGTGGGAGCAGGACTGGCCGCGGGATTTCGGTGCGGCGATTGAGCGGGAACTGAGAAGGGGCTGCGATAGTGCGGCGATCGCTGTGGATTTATCAGCGATGGTGAACTGGCTGCTTCAGCAGGGGCGAGTGTTACTGCTGCTGGACGGTCTGGATCAGGTGCAGAACGAAGCGGCCATCAGTGCGGTTTCTGAGTTCTTGACGGGTGAGGGGCAACGGTGTCGGGCCATTGTAACCGGCCGTCCATACCGGATTTTTCAGGGCCGCAGTCATCTGCTGAGAAGTTCCGCATGGCAGTTTGCCCGCATTGAAGGCTTCAATGATCAGCAGATTGCCGAGTATCTGCGGGGGTATGAGGTGGGCAAGGTCTTTCCGAACCTGGAGAGTGTGCGGGATTTGATTCGGATCCCGAGTGTATTGCGAATTGTGCGTGAGCTGCTGGAGAGCGGCGCGGCAGTGCAGTCGTTTTCCAGTCGGGGTGAGCTGTATCAGACGGCCTGCAGTCGGCTGATTCTGAACGCCGGCCAGCGGGTGGATCTTGCTTTTGATCGTCGCCGAGCGAGGCGTCTGGAGCAGATTCTGGCGGCGATCGCGTTTTCGATGATGGTATTGAAGCTGTACGGCGCTGCGGCGCGGGGAGAGTCGCTGGTGAATTCCGTTGAGCGAGCGGCGGAGCGACGACGTCCCGGCGGAATCTCAGATGAAGAATGGCGAGCAGTGCAGCAGATCAGCCATCTGACAAACCACTGCATCCTTGAAGGGACGCGTGAAGAGATGCTGAGCTGGCAGCATCGTGGGATGATGGAATATTACTGTGGTCTGCATCTGGCCTGTTATGCCGGGCCTGACTGTCTGCGTCAGGCGGCGGAGTTTGCGAGGGATCCCGAGTGGTCCTGGGCCTGGCGGTTTGCGATTGAGCTCCCCGGCGACGCGGCGGAGCAGTCCGTGCGCACGAATGCTCTGGCACTGCTGTATTGTCAACCTGAGCAACACCGTCGCCCGACGGAATTGATGTATCGTGCATGGAGACTGCTGGAGGCAAGTGCCGACGGCCGCAGCGTACTGCAGCGGTTTCGTGACGACTATCGCGAGCAGTTGAAGTTGAAGATTGTGCTGCAGGAGCTGGAGGGGCAGTTTGTGCTGTGTCCGCCCGGTGGCGGGCAGGAATCGTGCCGATTCCTGATGGGGGCACGGGACGATGACAACGAGTCATTGCGCGACGAAAAGCCGCCGATCGAAGTCGATGTGCAGCCCTTTGCGATGCAAACGTCCCCTGTGACGGTGGAACAGTTTGCTGCATTTGATACGGCTTATCAGCGTGTGGAGCAGGCGATTTTGGAACCGTTCGCCCCGCATCCCGAGTGTCCGGCAATTGAAATCAGCTGGTATGACGCGTGGTGTTTTGCAGCATGGACGGGGAGCCGTCTGCCGCGTGAATATGAATGGGAATTTGCCTGTCGCGCGGGAACAGAAACGCGGTACTGGTGGGGTCAGGATCAGGATGAGTCACGCTGTACGTTCAGAAGTAACGCAACCACTCCTGCCACAGAGGCCCACGCAAATCCGTGGGGGCTGATGGAAATGTCGGGGAATGTGTTCGAGTGGTGTCAGGACTGGTATGCAGAGGACCTGCGTAAGACGTACCGACAGGAGTTTGAGGGCACCAGTCGCGTGTTGCGTGGCGGCTCGTTCATCGTCAGCTACCCGGGCTTCCTCCGGTCGGCGTTTCGCTACTACGACTCGCCCGGGGATCGTGGCAACTACGTCGGTTTCCGTCTCTCCAGGACCAAGTAACAGTTGGCAGTCTTGCGGTTTTGCGATTTGCGGTTTGTCTTTTTACCTTTTACCACTTTCGTCGCGCAGCGACGAAAAATTTTTTCAGGGAGCGGTGACGCTAGTGTAGTGTCTCTCAAATACGGGATCTTATAGGCGGCCCTTGCGTCCACGG
>CAZLOQ010000355.1:0-3567 GCA_964561125.1 uncultured Chitinophaga sp.
CGAGTTAGTTCCGTCTTTTAAAGAAAAAACAGTGTCGTAGAAAACCTTGCCGAACTGCTTGATAAACACTTCATTGCGCTCGAAGTAGATCGATTCCTTGTTGGCAGCATAACCGCCATCCTGTGATTTGAGACGGATTACATCAAATGACTCGCCTTTCGACAGGCGGTCTGATAAATCCTTCATAACTTCGGCACCCTTTATCCGTTCTGCCGCGCTCTTTTCCTTGAATGGATAGAGAAGGAATGCAATCTTCACCGAATCAGGTCTAACCAGCTTGGACTTGTATAATTCGTAGGCCGACACGATTTCTTCTGTTCGAACCGGCGGTATTGCTGCAATTTCAGCCGATTTAGTAGTCATCAACCATCGCTGGATGAGAATTTGCTTTTTATAATAGTCCCGCAATTCAAGATAGGGGATACCTTGGGTTGCAAGAAAGGCAGAAAATTGCTGATCAGTCTCGCCCGCAGGTCGTTGAGCACGGAGTGAACGGCGGTGATGGCGGTGGCAAAGTCCTGAAGACGGACGAGTCGGCAGGATTGAATGGTGTCAAGTGATTCCCGCGCCGATTTTTCGGATCCGCTGTTGAAAAATCCCGAGCGTGCTCCCCAGGGACCGACGAGCGGTGTGGGGCGGTAGAGTTCAAGAAAAAACTGCTGAAGTACGGGGGTGTCGAGGCGGCAGTCGATGTGGAACACGTCGCCGTTCCACCATCCCTGTGCAGACGCATCGGCCTGTTCGCTGACCAGCCTGAGCACTCCGAGGGCTTTGAGGTAGCTGGCGAGCGGCACGGGCTGGCAGCCGTTGAGCCGATGCACATGGCGATCACTGGACATCGGGGGTTCCTTCGGTGGAGGAAGCGTGCCAGTCGGCGATGCGGAGGAGCGTTTCACAGAAGCTGAGGCGAAAGGGACCAAGGTCGGGGGCGTCGCGGAGGGCGATGACGCGTGCGAGCCAGCTGGGGCCAGCGTGAGTGACGGCACCCAGTTCCATCAGACTGAGATCGAGGACTGTGGGGGGCAGTCGCGTGTGCGTGTCCAGCTGCACGGCAGGGAGCGTATCGCCGTCAACAATTCCGCGGGCGAAACGCCGCGACGGGTCGGCCGGCGGTTTTTCATCAGGCAGACTTCTGAGGCTGCCGCGAACTTTTCCGTGATGGGCAGCGATTAAAAAGGCCGTGAGGCTGGCGTGGTCGACGTGGGGATTGTGCTGGAGCCAGCCAAGAGCACTGGCGAGTTCGTGCCGAAAACCGGGGCGTTCGTCTGTGTTGTCGGGGGCGGCAAAATAACGCGGTCGACTGCTGGTACGGCCAGCGGACTTCGCGTACAGCTCTGCAGCGTCCGGTGCCTGCCGGGATTGTCGGCGGAGCATATTTTGAAATGCGGGATGGGCCTTGCCGACGTCGTGCCAGAGCGCGGCGGCGAGGAGTGCCTGCCAGGGGACGTCGGGGAGCCGGTCGCTGAGGCGAACCTGCAATTCCGTCATGGCCGTGCGTACGTCGTCAAGGTGCTGTGTGAGCGTGACCCAGGAGCTGGCACAGAGGTTGGTGCTGTCGGCCGGACTTTCGGGCGGAATGCCGGACTGCACAGGGTGCACCGTCGGCTTGTCTTTGGGGTCTCCGGTCCAGCCTGTTTCGGGAGAATAGCCGCCGAGTCCGGGGGTCAGTAATACAACCATGCCGGGCCGAAGTTCTGTGGGTTGAATCGGCATCCATTGTGTCTGGAGGGGACGCCAGACGAGCCCCTGCGCGCGGGCATCCTTCTTCCTGTGTGCTGTCAGAAAATCGCGGACCCGATGGACAGGGACGGCACACAGTTCGGTGCGGTCCGGTGCGGGAATTTCAAGGTCAGCAGGGAGCGGTTCGGGAACGTCCCGATAGAAGATCTGCACGTCGGCGTCGTCAGTTTCGCGGATGTAGCGGGAGATATCGAGATCATTGCCGGCAAGGTCGGGAGTGGTGTCCCAGAGATCGAGGAGATCTTTGCGGCGGAGTGTGTGGACGACGGGGAGTGGCGGGGACCAGGAAATCGCAGCCAGTGCCTGAAGACCGGCGTCGTGGAGTGTTTCGATGGCCGGGCGAGTTTCGTTGAGTTCAGACAGCGTGTAGGGACTGGCGGCTTTGTCGTCTTTGGGGAGGATATCGATCCAGAACGTTTGAGCGGAGGGCTGGTCGCCTGCGCGATTGCACCGTCCGAAGCGTTGTACGAGTGAAGGCCACGGGGCGAGTTCTGTGACGAGCAGTGTGGCGGAAACATCGACCCCGGCTTCGATGGCCTGGGTGGCCACGATGATGCGACCGGCGGCTGGGAGTTGTTCGGACAGGAGTTTAGCGTGTTGAGCTGCGCGATCGGTCGGGCGAAACCGCGAATGAATCAGCCCGAGTTCGGCTTCGAGGGGTGCAGGTTTGGTTTTGGGTTTGCTGAGTGTCTGGAGGGCGGTGTAGATTTCCTGGGCGCGGGCGACGCGATTCACCACGACAAGCGTCAGTGTCCCGGGCCGATGCGTTGTTGCCAGCCAGGCTGCCAGGTCGATCGCGTAGCCTTTCTTTTCGTTCTCAGGACTGAGCACCACAGGGCAGCGTTGCAGCGGCCTGGGGGCGGTGAGTCGCTGTTGCACTGCCGGCGTCTGACGATCGGCTTCGGTGAGCGTGAGTGTGGTAAAACCATCGGCTGGCGCGGGGTTGTCGACCGTCAGAAGCGCCCGGTGATCCAGCGTGGCCGACATCCAGAGCGTCTGTGACGGACCACAGGTTCCCAGCTTTCTGCGGAGACCATGCAGCTGGGCGGAGGTTGTCAGGCCGACGCCCATGAGCTGTGTTTCGTCGAGAATCCAGAGACAGTCGTTGTTGAGCAGCCCGAAATGCACGGGCCACCGGTAACGGGACATGGCGTAGCCCCGGTTCAACGCCCGAGACAGCAGCATATCCTGTGTTCCGATGAGCAGACATTCGCGGTCCGGATAATGATCCCAGGCACCGTCGTCTTCGCCACCCATGAGCACCTGCAGGGGGACACGATCGGTGAGCTGGAGTCTTTCAAGCCAGATCTGACAGGCGCGATGGGTTTGTTCCACGAGCGTCCGCATGGGCAGACAGTACACAAGACGAAGCGGAGTGCTGTGGTGAAAGGGCGTGTCGGCGAATCGACGGTAGAGCCAGCTGAGCACAACAGCGGCGGTTTTGCCGACACCTGTCGGGATGGACAGCAGCTGGGGCATGACGGATCTGGTCGCCAGCAGCTGCTGCCAGGGATAAGGCTGCTGGCCCTGCGTTGCGATGGAAAAGAATTCCGGGAAATTCATGCCAGAGTACTTTGCAAAGACGTTTGCCCAGATGATTGTCAGGGGAGGGAGTTTGTCGTGATCAGTGAAAATTGCAAGGGCAGGCACAGGCAGGGTGGAAAACTGAAGGCATGCAACGAGAAATACGAACGATGTGAAAGACCAAATCCATCGCAACGCTCGCCTCCAGCCCGCAGCCAATGCCACCTGTTTTGACCGGCACGGCGCAAGCCCAATGCCACCTGCTTTCGGCTCCAAATAGAAGCGGTACGGCGCGAGCCGTCC
>CAZLOQ010000356.1:0-3560 GCA_964561125.1 uncultured Chitinophaga sp.
CCATCGACCGCCAGCGCGAACGACGTGCCGTGGCCGGGTGAAATCCGGACTTCACATAATGAAACAGGTGCGAAGCAATTGACATAGACAGGTCGCTCGATTTCGGATCGTTCGGAACTGTGCGAGTTGCTGATGCCGGGATGACTGTTGTACAGGCGAATTCTGTTTTACGGGCGAATTCTGACTTTCACCCCCGCCTCCGGTCTAGGTCAGTTCGTGGAGGGGAGTGCCAAACGGGAGCACGGGGACAGGACGGCCACTGTGATCGAGGTAATTCACGGAGGTATCGATCTGCAGGTGCCGGTAGACCGTCGCAAGGACATCCTGGGGTTGTTTGGGATTGCTGAGCGGCAGAGCGCCGTGCTGATCGGATTCACCAACCACCTGACCACCCCTGAGGCCGCCACCTGCGAGTGCTGCGGAGAAGACATTCGGGTAGTGGTCTCGGCCTCCGGTTGAATTCACCTTTGGCGTCCGACCGAATTCCCCCCATGCGAGCACCAGCGTGGACTGGAGCAGGCCGCGTTCGTCGAGGTCTTCCAGCAGTGCGGAGAAGGCTTTGTCCCAGCGGGGCAGGAAGCCATCCCGCATGGTTTCGTAGCCTTTAACATGAGTGTCCCACCAGCGGCAGTCGACGGTCACGAGCGGGATTCCGGCTTCCACCAGACGCCGCGCCAGCAGAAATCGCTGGCTCCATGCGGGAACACCGCAGCGATCGGGAGTGGGGGCAACATAGGCCGGCATATACCCATATCGCTCACGCACGGCGGCCGGTTCCGCATCGAGATCGAACGCGTGGCGAGCGGCGGTGCCGAGCAGCAGATCCCAGGCTTTTGCCTGAAAGGAATCCACAGCCTGGCAGCGTGCATTGATGTCTGTCAGTCGACGGAACTGATCGAGCTGCGTGAGGAGGGATCGTCGATCTTCGACCCGATCGACAGCAAGGCCTTCTGCGGGAGCCAGATTGGGGATGCGGAAGGGGCCGGATTGAGCGGGGTCAGCCTGAGTTTCGAAGGGGGCGCAGGCGGGACCGAGGTAGGCTGCGTCGACGCCCGGCACGCGCCTGGGAATCATCACGTAGGGCGGGAGGTCCGGACGGCGAGTGGCGAGTTGTTTGGCGACGATGGATCCGCAGCTGGGGCGGGCATTGATGTCCGGTGCGCCCTGGCTGGGGTAGCCTGTGAAACAGAGCTGATCGCCGGAGGAATGACCTGCGTCGTTGTGGTGCAGACTGCGGACAATGGACCACTTGTCCATGCATCGTGCGGACAGGGGCAGCATATCGCAGATGCGAATCCCGGGGGTTACCGTGGGAATGGAGCCAAAGTACCCCCGATATTCCACGGGCGCTTCGGGTTTGGGATCCCAGGTTTCGTGCTGGCTGGGACCGCCGCGCATCCAGAGGATGATCACGGAGGGCTGTCTGTCTGCGGAAGCCACAGGACGACTGGCAGCTGATGCGTGCTGCAGGCGCAGCAGACTTGCAAGTCCGGGGCCTGCGGTCCCCAGCATTCCGGCATGCAGGAACCCGCGGCGGGAGGAACGATCGGCAAAAAATGCTGCCATGTGTGGCTCCGGAAATCAGGCAGATGCGGACAGCAACTGGAGAGATCGGCAGTTTCCGGGATTCCGGCAGCACCGTCCACAGGAAAACGGGGTGGATTTATTGGAATTTGGGAGGGGGCGGACGGATGCGGGCGGAATGAGTTTGACTTCTCAGCCCGGCCCTCGTCCAATTCCCGCTCCGAGATCCCACGCTTCCTGACCTCGCCCTGTTTGCCACGAAATCAGTCCCGCAATGCCCCGTTTTGACCTCATTGCCACAACCACATTCGGCCTTGAAGCCGTTGCCGCCCGCGAACTTCAGCAGCTCGGTTACACGGTGCTCCGTACGGTCGACGGCCGTGTTTACTTTCAGGGTGACGAACGCGACATTGCCCGCTGCAATCTCTGGCTGCGTTCTGCCGACAGGCTGCTCATCCGCGTCGGCGAATTCCCCGCTCCCGACTTCGAC
The DNA here is from genome assembly GCA_964561125.1 of uncultured Chitinophaga sp. GTDB lineage: Bacteria > Planctomycetota > Planctomycetia > Planctomycetales > Planctomycetaceae > SXXK01. The sequence goes on from CAZLOQ010000356.1 coordinate 2,015, forward strand.
GCGCTGTTCGACCGCACGATGGATCTGCCATGGGCCGACCTGCTGCCTGTCGACGCAAAATTCCCTGTTTCCGGTCGCAGCGTCATGTCGCGCCTGCATGCCGTCCCGGCGGTTCAGGGATGTGTCAAAAAATCGATTGTCGAAAGTCTGAAGAAAAAGTATCAGCGATTCCGGTTTGAAGAAAGTGGTGCCGTCTACCCCATCGAAGTTTCGCTCCTCCGCGATGTCGCCTCAATCACTCTGGACACGTCCGGCGATGGACTCCACAAACGCGGTTATCGCGTCTTCGTCGGCGCCGCTCCGCTGCGTGAAACCATGGCTGCCGGGCTGATCCAGCTGAGTTACTGGAATCGTGATAGACTCCTTGTCGACCCCTTCTGCGGGAGCGGCACCATTCCGATTGAAGCAGCCATGATCGGACGCAATATCGCCCCTGGCATGGGGCGTTCTTTCGCCGCCGAAGACTGGCGGTGGTTTGATCGCCGTATCTGGAAGGACACGCGCACTGAAGCCCGCGATCTCCGCCAGCCCCGACTCGCCCAGGCCATTCTTGGCTTCGATCATGATCCTGCTGCGATCCGCCTGTCTGAACGCGGAGCCCGCGAAGCCGGAGTGGAAACCGATATCCAGTTCCGCGAGCAGGAAGTGAGTGACTTTCGCAGTGGCCAGGATTACGGCGTCGTCATCTGCAACCCGCCCTACGGCGAACGTCTTGGCGACCCCGAAGAAGTTGCCGCCGTCTATCGCGAGCTCGGTCGCGTCCTCGCTCCGCTCTCCACGTGGAGCGTCTACGTGATCACGTCCAGCCGTGCGTTTGAGCACCAGTTCGGACGCCGGGCTCACCGCCGCAGAAAACTCTTCAACGGCAAGCTGGAATGCCAGTTCTACCAATACCCCGGACCGCCCCCGAAACGTGCTGATCAGTCGTCAGCACCCGGCGATGACACATTCAGCGATGCTGGCGAGATTCCTGGCGAAGATCACTCAATCGGCGAAGATCATTCCACCGGCGAATTCGCCCCGTCCACAACCGCAGATTCCGCGGCAGTCAGCCGGATGAATGACGCTGTGGAAGCAGCATCAGAGACGGCAGCGGAGGCGAGTGCGGCAGCGGAGGCGAGTGCGGCAGCCGAGGCGAGTGCGGAAGCGGAGTCGAGTGCGGCAGCTGAGGCGGCCAAAGCGGCCTTCAACGCTCAGCCATGGCTCGCCCCGCAATGGCTCCTGCACGCCCAGGTACTGCTCGATTCCTTCCAGAAATATCTCGGCCGCGAACTCATTCCCCGCAGTGACGACCCTGAAGATGAAGCGCGACGCCTGTTCGAGGCGCCGTTCGTTGTGGTCTCTCACGACACCCAGGAAGACCCTGTCCTCAACTATGGAAACCGCACTGCGCTCACACTCTGGGAAATGGACGCCTCCACACTCATTTCCATGCCCTCCCGGCTCACTGCAGAACCCATGCACCGCGACGAACGCGCCGAAATGATGGCTCGTGCTCTGCGCGACGGATACGTTGATGATTATCGCGGGATCCGCATCAGCAGCA
>CAZLOQ010000357.1:0-993 GCA_964561125.1 uncultured Chitinophaga sp.
CGACCGTCCACCCCGTCCCGACATCCGGGCCGTCAACGACCAGACCACATCCGCAACTGCTGCGTCTCCCCGCCGCCACGAACCAGCAGTTCACGAATCGTTCTCAGCCTCAGCAGACCGCTGCTGAGTGCGGTGTTGCAGGCCGCGTTCAGTGCGGCCGCTGAATTGCTCCGAGCCAGCGATCTGAGCCCCGGAATGACGCGTACACCTTCGATGCCTCGTGACTGAATGACGGCGTTCGCCCAGTCACCAACCGCCTTCCCGATTGTGGCGACTTCATTCAGCAGCGACTTCGCATTTCGTTCAATGACTGTCTGACGACGTTTGGGGATATGGTTGGGGTCCGTTTGGAACTGCCCTTAAGCAGTCCGTGAGTGAATCGTGATCTGTCGCCACTTCAATGTGGCCATCACGGCCGACCTTGCGACGAGCTTCGTGAAAGAATGGAAACCGACTTCGCGGCAGAGGCTGGAGCGAAGGTCTCTCCACGTCTTCGAAGTGCTGTCTGACCTGACGCTTCGTTGTGCCGTGTATCCGCAGGTCGGCCGGGTTGGCAGAAAGACAGTTCCGTAATGAGCCGCAGATGACTGAATTCGAGGATGAAGCTCCGGGTCATACCAGTCTGCCTGCCTGACTGCTGCTCTGAGGGTGTCAATCACCAAAGTACCTTGATGAACTCCTCGATCGTTTGCCGACAGACGGCTTCGCTGTATGCCTTTCGTGAGTGACTGAGGACGATGCGAAGCACCCATGGCCGCCGGCGTTTCCCATCTGAGTCCACGATCCAGGCTCCTCAATGAGGTCCTGCCGGATTCGCTGAGCCGTCAATCCCTGCTCCAGCTTCCGACTGATCTCGAAACGATACGGTTCGCAGTTGCTCGGGGGACCTGGTTTGATCGCCCGACTGGGAAGCCTTGAACACTCCACCACCGGACCGGTGGGCGCGTTCGGCGGGTTTTCAGTCGTCACTCCCAACTGATCTTCCGGATGTAC
>CAZLOQ010000357.1:1178-3545 GCA_964561125.1 uncultured Chitinophaga sp.
AATGACGCCTTTGCCTCAAGTGGCTGGTCTTGACGCGCCCATCCGTGGCGGGTTTTGGGCGCTCACTGACAACTCACGACCGCCTGCGGAAAAACAACCGGCTGGTTAACAGATTTGCAATCTGCCCCGTTTACTGAGACTTGCAATTTCGCGGAGGGTTGCTAGACTCGCCAGAACGTCGTCCAGATCTTCGGAAAGTTCTGATTGCTTGGCCAGCAATGATTTACCGTCGTGTGCACGAGTGTGAAACAGCTCGAGTTGTCACGAAGAGGGCCTCGTTCGGGGACTACTTCATCGCAAAACTCTATGCCTTACACATCAAGAAGTTCGTCCTGATTGAGTAACCGCGGGAACAAGCTGAGCACTTCATTTTGCGTAGCGCTGTCTTTTCCCAACATTTCAGTCTGTGATTTGACACTTTATTCTTCAGCGAGAAACACAATGCCAACTTCATTTAAGCTCGGAACACGTCTTCTTTGGGCTATTCTCCTCAATCTGTTTTTAATCACGGAGTATAGCCGGGCAGATCTGATCATGGCGTATTCGTTTGATAACAGCACTGTCTCTGGAAATACAATCGTAGATGTCAGTGGAACGTACACGGGTACGTTCACGGCAAACGTCGCACCAGGACAGGCGGGCCTGTTTGGGCAATCTTTCTACTTCGATGGAACCAACAACGCGAGTGAAGTAAAAATTCCATACACCACAGCTCCGAAGTTCGGTAACAATTTCACTTTTGCAGTTCGGATGAAATATGCGGCTGCAGATGCTAACCGTGCCAGCTATCTGCTGCATCGAGGAACTTTATCCGACGACCAAAATTCAATCATTTTTGGTTTTTCAGGTCCAGGAGAAATGGAAATCTTCGGACCACAGCGTACGGGAGCCGACCCACGGCCGGTTTCCAAAATAAGTTCGATACCAGCAGACACATGGAATCATGTTGCGTATACCTACGATGGCGCCACTCTTCGCAGTTACCTGAATGGCGTTCAGACGTCGAGCTCAGCAATAGTATTTGACCTTACTGCAACGGGCGACATGTATTTAGGAAGTTCTGGCAACGGATTTAACGCCACTTCCAATAACTTCAGGGGCTTCCTTGACGACGTTGGCTTTTGGAATGAAGCGCTGAGTGCATCAGAAATCCTGGCTCTTTCCAATGCACCGTTGAGCGTGGTTCCCGAGCCAGGATCCATAGCGATGTTGACCGCCATCTGCCTTTCGTCTGTTAGCTTTAGGCGTCTGAAGCGTCGCAACAAAGGAATCCCACACAGCGATATCTGATAGGTCGCAGTGTGCGGATTCTGGAATTGTCGGGAAGCGCGAGGCGGCGCGAATTGATCGAGGCAAGGATGCCTGAGCCTGTGTGAAGAGCGGTTTACCAGGACGGCTTTTCACGGAGGACTCAGGGATGAGCGCAGAATACAGCGGTTGCAGAAGCCTTGCCAGTGCCGTGTCAAGAGAGATGCGAGAACTGGAGCATAATCACAGTATCAGTACCGCCGCTGAGCGAACGCAGCACGAAGGATCAGACGACATGGCTGATCTACTTACGATCTCACGGGTTCAATTTTCGGCCGCTGGATGACTCGACATCACGTCGGAAGCAGATCGCTGTCGGCAACTGAGCGATTGAAAGCACAATCAAATGCATCCCTGGCACTGGTCGGTACCATCTCCGGCCGTCAGGATGTTGAACTCATTTCCTTCCTTGTCGTTCCGGGAGCGTCCGCAGATTTCGCAGAGGGACGCAGATGCAGGCTTCGGGTCTGAACAAGACACTGTTGCTCAATTCTGGAATGCCCAGCCCGCAACACAAACGCCTGGTCCTGTATCTGCGGAAATCTGCCTAATCTGCAAATCGCAAGAGGCGGGGGTGGGGGGTATTTTCAGCCACGAATGGGCACGAATCTGCACGAATGATGAAGGTGAGCGGTAGGGGGTAACCCCGTTTCCGACTGCGATTCGTCCGGGAAGGTGCGACTGTGTTTGTAGACCATGAAAGACACGAAAACGGGTGAGTCGGGGGTCGAGCAAAGCGAACACTCGGAATGGGATAAAAGGTGGATGGCACCGAGGGATGCCTGTAAGGCAATCTTCCCGCTGAGGCACAGAGGATTCTTCATTGTGTTTCATGTTCACACCCCCTCTGCGTCTCCGCGTCTCTGCGGGACTTGCCCTTGGTTCATGCATCATGGAGTTCCTGTTTCAGCGCCGCGCAAGTGGCGGCGGCGAGGATGGGTGTGCCAAGGTCGTTAGTCGAGCGGATCATGACACTGCTGTCGATCCTCCTGAGCCAGACGTGGCACGCCTCGTTTAGCCTGGCATTGTTAGTTCCGGTCAGACCTGAGCGTACTTTTC
>CAZLOQ010000358.1:0-3540 GCA_964561125.1 uncultured Chitinophaga sp.
CGGCGCGGGCTAGCGGCGAACCTCCAGCTCCGACGGGACAAGCCCGTCGGGGGCTCCAGGGGCGTCGGCGGCCGCGGCTAGCTGCGAACCTTCAGCTCCGACGGGGCAAGCCCGCCGGGGGCTGCAATGCTGTCCACCACGTCGGTGTGCCGGACTGAAGCGTACGGTTCTCAGGCGACCCCGCGACCCTGATTCTTCGTCCCGAAGTTGCTTCCCGCTGGGTGAGGCGGCTGTGAACGGCTCCGATTCCTCGTCCTGACCGGACGGCTCGCGCCGTGCCGCTCACCGTTGCAGTGATCGCTCCGCCGCGCGAGCTTTGGCAAGACCCAATCGGTCAGTCAATCACCTGGCGTTCACGGCCCACATTTCGTACGGTCCGCGGGCGGCGTCCCAGTCCGCGGAAGAACCAAACCACACCGAGGACTGCTGCGGCAAAGAACAGCGATTTCGTCAGAAAATAACTCCCCGACTGATCACCGCTCTTCGACTGAACCATCGTGGTTGCCGAAACGCTGGCCGGAGTGATCGCGTTTGACGCCATCGCTCGCAGACCACCTGCACCGGTCTTTGTCACGCGAAACACATCCGGTGCGTCAAAATCAACCGTCACCGGCTCCTGCACCAGGTTATCAGCCGCGGCCAGTTCACGAACCCGCCGCGGCACGTAACTGCCCAGTTCCAGAGTATCCACCCAGCCGTCGCTGCTCTGCTGACCTGTCGGTTGATCGGCCTGTCCGGCCAGCGCTTCAGCGACACCCAGCGTAAAATAGCCATGTCCCCGATCGCTGTGTTCATAAGATTTCCGGCCGGGGCGGCAACCGGCAATGACGACCGTCCCGGTGCTCTGCAGCATATTGGCCAGCGGGAGTTGTTCTTCTTCCTTCTGCACTTCCTGATCCGCTCCCTTTGCAGTAACCAGGGCACTGCGGCAGCAGTCAAGCAGCAGCAGCTTGTGCCGCGCCGGGCACCTGGCCAGAGAGTCCTGCAGCTCCGTGAACGGCAGACCTGTTTCCAGCGGCCTGCGGCGGTCGAAATCGTAAGGAACCAGCAGCCACTGGCCGTCCACCACCGTCGCATGTCCCGAAAAGTACAGGATCAGCCTGTCCTCCGACTGCATCACCGGCAGACGTTCACGAAGCGTCTGCCGAATATTTTCCAGCAGCGGAAAATGGGCCCCGTCCTTCGGGCTGTCAGTGATCCGCAGAATACCCTTTTCCGGAAATCCTCCGCCCAGCAGAGTCGTTTCCATGAGCTCCGCGTCGGCCACGGCGAATCGCAGATCCGCATCTTCCCGGCTGCGGTTCATATTCACGCCAATCAGGATGGCAGTGTCTGCGGCTGCAGAGACCGCGATGGCTGAGCAGGCGAGGATTCCGCCACACACATGCCGACCTGTCCGCTGCAGAAATCTTTTGAAGGCTGACATCACATGCGTTCCTGAAAAAAAACGACCAGATCAAAACAGCGGGCGATGGCTGACGAAGGGCCATCACCCGCAAAGGACTACCGGTTGCCAGACAGCGGCAACGGATCCAATCAACGAGACGTTGCGGAACTCAGATTCATGGCCCCGGCACCGGGAAGACCGTTCTGCAGGTATTCCAGCACACGAGCCGTTGAAGTGGAAGCTGTGGCGGCCGGAGTTTTTTCCGCCGCCACAAGATCGTCCAGAGGACGCACCGGTCCGCTGGACAACACCTGCTGATTGTCGCTCAGCAGACTGTCCACACTGGCCGTCAGATCATCGCCGGTCGTCTGCAGGCTTCTGGAGACCAGAAGTTCCTTCTGCGTGTCGAGCAGTGACAGACTGGTGGTGGTCCGATCCAGCTGCACGGTGAGTTCACGAATCCGCTCCGCCGCTGCCTGCTCCGCTTCCCGAACACGCTGCACAGCGGATTCAAAGCCGGTCTGCTCTTCCAGCAGCAGAGCCACCTGCGCCTGCAGCTGTTCAGCAGAGTAGACCTGTCCCAGCACCGTCACCGGGAATGTACCGTTCTGCCATGCCGCCCGAAAACTCTCCAGCAGCCGGCCGGAATCGCCCAACTGACGCTGCTTCATCGCCGTCAGCTCCGTCAGCCGCTCCTGCTCTGCACGCAGCTGAGCATGCGAATCCCGCATCTGTGCGAGATCAGTACGCAGCCGCCCCCGAACGTACTCGATGTAGCCGGCCGGATCGGCCTGCTGAGCATCGATGGTCCAGCCGCCATATTCCCGACCGGTTGTCACCACGATCGCCCGGAAAGCCGGACTGAACCACAAAAGTCCCAGTCCGATCGCTGCCACACCCGCCATCAATAACCTGATCATCTTCGTCTTCTCCTGCCTGAAACTCTTTCCGGTCGCAACGCATCAGCTGCCGTCAGCTGATCGTCCCCGGACCTTGCCTGAATGAGCGAACCGGTGGTCAGACGTTGCGCGGAATTCTGAATTCCTTCGACGCAGGCTGTTGAAGACAGCATAAAACAGCCCCCCAGCACGCTGCATCGCGGACGATGAACGCAGTGGGGGGCGAAGGTTGAGATCCGGTGAGACGCAATCACAGGAGGCCGTTCTGCAGGAAACGGCGTCGGGATGCGATTACGGAGTTCCGGAAAGAAACGTCACCGCTCGTGAATGGCTCACGGGGCGCGCCGTGCTGGTGTCGCGGATCATTTCATCCACGCTGCGGACCGGAGAAGCGCTGATGACAGTCGCGTTCTCGGCGAACAGAGCGTCCACCGATGCCATCAGTTCGGCAGCGGCAGTCTCGGAATGTGTGGCCTTGTAAACGCTGCACTTGCTGTCCAGCAGTCCAAGATCCGTTTCCGTGCGGACAATCTGCACGGTCAGGTCTTCAACATGTTCGCGGATGTCGGCAATGGTCCGAGTGTACTGGGAGAGTGCACTGGTATAGCCGTCAATCTGTGCGAGCAGACTGGAGGTCTGAGCTTCCACGTCGGCCTTTGTATAAGCCCGCCCCCGGATCATCACCGGGAAGTTGTCCTGCTGCCATGCACTGCGAAAATCCTCTGCAGCACTCGTGGCATAATTCAGCTTCTCCTGCACCTCCTGCTGCCTGTTTTCCACATCCGCACTGCTGGCTCGCAGGGTATTGCGAGTCTCCATCATGGCCTGCAGGTCGCTCTGTGCCTGCTGCCGGACGCGGGCAAAGAACTCGTCCGGATTCCGACTGCATTCGGCCTGAGCGGACTCTGGCGTAATCGGCCGCTCCACAAGAGCTGCAGGCACACCAAAATAACCGACACAGGCAACCGCAGAGGCCACAGCTGAGGCAAGGGTGAACTTCAACATGATTCCGTACTCCTGAAGAAAACTGTTCTGAAATCTGAACCAGCCAACATGGCTGCGTCTGCCTGTATGAGCAGCGCTGGGGAAGGAGTTGCGCAAAAAAAGAAAATTCCTCGCCGCCGTCCTCAGAAAGCCTGGGGTGCCAGCCCAATGCCACCTGCTTTCAGCGGAACGGCGCGAGCCGCCCGGTGATGGATGCGTGCAACAGCCCGGCTGCGTTTACGGCCTGCAAGGCCAGCTCCATCAGCCTGG
>CAZLOQ010000359.1:0-3529 GCA_964561125.1 uncultured Chitinophaga sp.
ATGCGGGCGGAGCTTGAGTGCATCGAATTGTTGTCAGCAATGTGGCTGCAGAGCGGGAGAGGACGTCGGGACCTGGCGGATCGGGTCGATGGGAGTCGCCGTCAGGGGCAGCGGATGCATGTCTGCGGTGAGACTCTGCTCGAACTTGTTCAGCCCTGTTCCCTTGTCGACCATCACCTGCACAAAAGGCTCTGCCGCATCAGCGTGCTGGATGGCACAGCCTGCAGACTCCGTTCGCCAGGCAGGGTTTGACCCCATTCAACAGGAGCAAATGGTGCTGCAGTACGCTCGGGTGCACGGGCGAATCACGCGGAAAGAGGCCGCTACCCTTTGCCGGATCAATGAAAATCAGGCCAGTCGCCTGCTGCGTAAGTTGAGATCTGAAAACAATTTCCAGCAGGAAGGACAAGGCCGGTCGGTGATCTGTGTCGTACCGCCGCGCGAATAAATCGCGCACCGCGCGATTTCGAATCGCGCGTGCGCGATTAAATCGCGCACCGCGCGTTTCTGCGGGAATTCATTGAGGGGATGGCAGCAAGGGGCTGGCGAGGCCGACGGAGTGGCACAGCAGTTTTGTTGTGGCGCGGAGGAGCTGCTGGCTGGAGAGACACCAGAGTCTCAACTGGTCGCCTCCCTGGCGGCAAGCGAAGGTTCGCCGGCTACCCCGCGACCCCGTCGGGGGCTGCGGTGGCGTTGGCGGCGGGGGTTTAGCAGGGAACCTTCAGCTGCGACGGGACATGGTTCACCGGCAGGCCTGTGAGCCTGCTTCACCGGCCCACGGTTGCTCCCCGCTTGTGTCCCGAAACTATCGAAGCTTTCGGTTGAATCGCACTTCACGAACATTCGGCAGAAGAAGAATCTGTTTCAGTTCGTCAGCCGATGCTGAAACAACGACGGCTCCCGCAGCCTTCAGGACAACTATGTCCTTTTCAACAATGCCGTGAACTGCAGACGCCAGCTTTGAGAGCATCACTTGCCGTTCTGCACTATCGCCAGACGCAATGGAGAGCTGACGAATACGACTGGCACCTTTGCTGACGGCAACAGAGCGTCGTGGAAGGTCCGCCTGAATGATGAACTCGGCGGGAACAGAACTGCTCGAGTCGAGCCATTCGACCACGTCCGATTGTAATTTTGAATGGAAATCTGAAGATGGCGTTACCTTTGGCATTGTTACACCGTGATCTTCAATAGCCGCGTTGTTTAGCAAAATCAATTGCGCGAAGTACGTCAATCGTCCCGAACCCGTATCGATGATCCTGGCCACTTTCACCCTGTTCATTGACAGTGCCGATGATCAAGTCTCGAAGTGTGAAAGCAAGTCGGGAACCCTTCTCTCTGCTGCCGACATCCGTCGCTGACAAAAGTAGTGCGATGGCTCCGGCGACGTGAGGAGTGGCCATCGAAGTTCCGCTGAATGATTTCCAGGTGTTACCGGGTACACAGGATTGTATCGCCACACCTGGAGCAGAGACTTCCGGTTTTGAATAAGGAAGCGGCAAAAATTGCGGATGAATGAAGTCGCTCTTGAGCAAAATCTGCGTGCGCCCCCCGGAAAACCCTGCCACTCGCATATTGTGATCGACGGCCCCGACGCTGAGAGCAAACAAGTCACTTCCCGGTGACCCTGTTGTCTGTTCACCGTCATTCCCGATAGCGACGACCACTGGAATGCCAGCTTCAATACAGCTCAGGATGGCCTCAGTATACGTCGGAGGTGTCGTCTGGTCCAATTGAAGGCCTCCAAGAGACATACTGAGGACGTTGACGCCTTTCTCGACAGCCCAGTCAATTCCGGCAAGGACTTGAGCGTCCGAACCTCCAGTGTCTCCGTCGAGCACGAGCGCTGCGGCAATCTTTGCATCCGGTGCGACCCCGATGTAACGGCCGGACGAATTCCCTCCGACGATTGTGCCCGCACAATGCGTCCCGTGTTCATCGGAATCGCGAGGGTCACCAGCGACAGGATTCCCGAATGAATCAAACTCCTGCCAGTGAGCAACCTTGCCCTTCAGATCAGGATGTTCTGCATCGACCCCAGTATCAAGGACACCGACGAGGGCTCCCTTCCCTCGAACGCCGTAGACGCCCCAGGCCGACAGTGCATTGATCGCCTGCAGTCCCCAGGCTGCCGATAGTATATTTTCAGACTCGGCTGCAAGTGGCTTTGCTTCCATCAGTGGCGGAAGGTGAAGCTTGCGGTTCAATCGCACGGACTTGATATTCGGAATCCCAGCCAGCTCCATAAGTTCTGACTTCGCCAACTGCATTGGCATCGCACGCGACGTCCAGAACGGCTTTGGAGTCGGCCGATCCGGTGAACTCCTGCGACTGGGTTTCGCCATGCGTGCCATGGCCGTTCTGAACACTTTGGTGGACTCCAGGTTCTGCATGGAATCCATGCCGACTTTACGCAACGCTTTCAAGCTGAGGGTTTCTGAAGCCGCATGTCCGAGGAGCGTTCGTGTGCTTGCAGACTGATTCTTTTCTTTCGGACTCGGGGCGCTCCGTGTCGAAAAACCTGCCGGCAGGACATCTCTTGGATTCAACGTCATCCGGCGACGTCGTATAGCCTGCCCGGCCGCGTGGCCCAGGGTTTTCAAGTGCGATCGAGAAGACTCCATTTGAACAATAACATCCACAAGATTGGACGTGCATTCCTGAGCGATTTGGTCGAGTTGCTGTTGAAGCATATTGGACGCGGTTCGGGGCATAGGGTAATTCCGTGATTACTAATGGCAATCGAAAATCAGTAACCTGAACGAGTTTGCAACACTCAAATACAGATCAGAAAATTGCGCCTCGCTCAATGAATCCAAAGAAGTGTGACCGCATTTCCATGCAGCAGAATCTGTCACACGAAGATTGTGATCGTGTAATAAAATGTCCTTTCAGCAATGCTTAACGGGGTTCAACAAACCGTGGGAGCAAGCCAGAAAGGGCTTTGGGAGTATGACATCGCAAATCGGGTTGATCAAGGCACACGATCTGAATCGTCCTGCTGACGCAGCAGATGCTTTGGTGCAGGTGAGCTCGATTTTTGGCTCAGCCGACTTCAGCGTCCATGTCTGTCACATCGGGGCCGATCCGAATTCTGCGATTGCGTTTCGCCTCTGTCGATTCCAGTCTGGGAGACGTGCACTTTTCCAGCCGGAAGAGCAGCAGTCGCGTGGTTGTGGATCGAGATTTTCTGAGAGTTATCCCGGGACGTCCGGGCTGGACGGTGGCTGGGGGGATGGCGGCCAGCGGCTGGCGAGGTCGGCGGAGTGGCACAGCAGTTTTGTTGCGGCGCAGAGGGGTTGCCGGGTAGACAGCGATCAGAGTCGCAACAGGTCGCCTCCCTGACGGCAGGCGAAGGTTCGCTGGCTACGCCGCGGCCCCGTCGGGGACGGCGGGGGCGTTGGTGGCGCGGTGTAGCTGTGAACCTTGAGCTCCGACGGGGCAAGCCCGTCGGGGGCTGTAGGGGGCGTTGGCGGCGGGGTGTAGCTGCGAACCTTCAGCTCCGACGGGGCAAGCCCGTCGGGGGCTG
>CAZLOQ010000360.1:0-3504 GCA_964561125.1 uncultured Chitinophaga sp.
CTCCAGGTAACAGGGCAAAAAAAAGCAGCGGGAAAAGCAGCGGCACCAGCAGCAACAACAAATGGCCGCGGCGCATTCTGATCAATGCTGACACACAGTTCAAATGCCCACGAGTGCCCGGAATGCGCGCCGTAGCGGGTGGCCGGAATGACCGGAAAGCGGTGCCTCGCAACACAGCCCAAAGCTCCCCTGCAATCCGGGACGCAGTCAGCTGGCAGAAACACAAACGTCGCCCACTGTGATCCACGGGATTTCAGACCCAGCAGTCGCGTTCAGGACGCGAGCGAAGCGAGTTAGCTTCGGCGTCGTTGATGAATTCCTTTTTGACCGGGTCAAAAGTGAGCCGCCGGCCGAGTATCCACGAGAAGGAAGCCGCAAAGCTGGCGATATGCGAGTGCAGCATGACCTCTGGATTGGTGATTGTCGGCTTTCGAGAACGGACGCAGTCGAAAAAGTTGCGGGCGTGAATCTGTGCGTCAATCCCCCGCGATTTTCTGATCTTCTCTGTTGACGCCGGAACACCTCCAACCTTCACTTCAATCCCGTCATCGCCAACCTCCACCGACCCCTCACTCCCCACAAACTTCACCGGACAAAGTCCCAGCTTCGTGTTCCAGTTCGGGCTGCGATCACCAAACGGAGTTTTCAGGAAATCAAGAAACAGACGCACGCCATTCGCATAGCGACAGGTGATCCCCGTCGGACCAGGCTCGAATTCGATCGGCGTTGTTCCATCAGCGCCGTTGGCCCACTGGCACAGGTCCACGGTATGGGCGCCCCAGTCCAGCAGCCGCGCTCCGGATTCAAAATCGTACTGACCACGCCACTTGCCGGCAACGTAGGCCGAATTGTAAGGACGCCAGGGCGCCGGCCCCAGCCAGAGATTCCAGTCGCACACGTCGGGGGCCGGCGTCGGCTCGCCAGGCAGCCATGTATTGCCCAGTTCCGGCGTATAAACAGAAGCGTGCAGCATGTCGAGCTGCCCCAGTTTTCCAGACTGAGCCATTTCAACGGCCGTCTGAAACTGCGGAACGCTCCGCCGCTGTGTGCCCGCCTGAAAAATACGCCCCGTCCGCTGCATTGCCGCCGCCAGATCCAGCACGTTGCGGATCGACAGACCACACGGCTTCTCGCAGTAAACGTCTTTGCCCGCTTCCGCCGCAAGGATGGATGCCGGCGTGTGCCAGCGATCGCCGGTCGCCACAATCACCGCGTCAATGTCCGGGCGCGCCAGCATTTCACGCATGTCAGTGTACAGCACGCAGTCCGAGTTGCCTGCAAGCTTATCAACCAGCGCCTTGCCGGCCTCCCGACGACTCTTCTGCACGTCAGCAATCGCCACGCAGCGGACGTCGTCAAGACCCAGCATCGAAGTCAGCACATAGGTGCACCGCGGCCCGATACCGATCACTCCCAGATTGATCTTCTGGCTCGGTGACACCGCACCATTGCGACCGAGCACGTGCGCGGGAAGAATCGTCGGCAGCGCCAGCGCCGCAGTCGCCGCAAGACCCGAAACAACCCGCCGCCGAGTGGTCCCTGAAGCACCCGAAGACGGTCCGGCACCGTTGACGGAAAATGTTCGCAGTGGTGAGCCTGTCTCGCGGTCAGTCATTGTGATGCTTCCAGAAAGATGCGGGGCTTGCGGAAGGGGCCGGAATACCTGACGTTGAACACACGAACCAACAGGGCAGACACGTCTGCATGTTCACTCCACGTCCACCCGCAGGAATCAACGCCACTCCCCGAACTCTACAGACAACCACCTGAATCTGGCAAGTTTGCACCTCCTCCCCCCCCCGCGCCCCAGCAGCCGGAACGCGTTAGCGTCCGGTTCTGAGCGTTTCATCCCGATCCTTCGCCATCCTGTCCTCCAACCCCGATGAACGCCACAGGATGTGGAATCATCCGCTCCCGGATGAATTTCATCCGTTGCGCCGGACAGCCTTTTCCTCGAACGCTGCCAGCCGAAGAGCCTCAGGCTGAACCAGTAGCACTCCTTTGCCATCTGCGGTCTGAACCAGAAACTGGCCCTGCTCGGCCGCGGGAGGGGCCGGCTTCTGCAGAGGAGTCTCTCACCGCTCGGAACCCCGGCAGGGGCCGGATCGATGATGGTTTCGCCACGGTCGACATCACCCTGCATCCGGCCACAGCTCTTAAGCAACTGGAGCCCGACCTGCAGCAGCATGCCAAATGTCGCTGACTCGAACCCCTTCAGCCCCGTTCCGTTGTCGAACATCACCTGCACAAAAGGCTCTGCAGCATCAGCGAGACGATTCAGAACGTGTGCCTTGATCAACTCGATTTGCGATGTCATACTCGCAGAGGCCTTTCTCGTCTGCTCTCACGGTTTGTTAAATCCCGTTAAGCATCGCAGGAAAGACATTTTCTTACACGATCAGATTCCCCGTGCGGCAGATTCCTCCGCACGGAAGTGCGGTCACACTCAACCAGGACAAGGTGCCTCGAATTAGTCGATCAAATGGAGCGTGTTGGGTATAGTGGCATCGCTGATGAACTGGCAAAGGTGGATCCGTGATGCGGTCTTGACGCAACGGGACCCTCAGGCTGAGCGGTGGGTCACACGCAACAGCACCAGAAAGCTTCCAATGCGGATCTGACCAGGACGTGGTCGGCAATTGTGACCTGCGCATCACCAATTCCCCGATCGAAGTCCAGGCACTGGTGACGGCCGATCTGGAAGCAAAGGTTTCCAACAGTCGCCTGCAACTGATTCGTATGGAACACCCGGTGGAATTGACAAAGGTGCTGCAGGGGCTGGCGTCTCGCGGCTTTCCGGATCAAATTGGCCAGAAGCGACAAACCAGCTATCGGCTGCCTCACTGGGCGTTATCACCCGAGGGCGACAGTTCATCCGTAGGTTTTCCAGCTTCGTCCCTTGCGCCACCAGCTTCGTCCCTTGCGCCACCAGCTTCGTCCCTTGCGCCGCCAGCTTCGTCCCTTGCGCCATCAGCTTCGTCCCTTGCGCCGTCAGCTTCGTCCCTTGCGCCGCGAGCTTCGTCCCTTGACACTGGCAATCCGGAAACGGATCCGTGGCTCCTTGAGATTGCGAGGCCCGCGAGGGAGAAACCCCGCCTGGCCCCGGAGTTATCGAAAGCCATCATCCGCAGACTCTGCTCCGGCAGATACCTGACGACGGACCAGATTGCCACGCTGATGGACCGCAGAAAAGACAAGTTACAAAAAAACCTGCTGGCACCAATGGTCGATGCCGGCGAATTGACCCTGCGTTACCCCAAGCAGACGACCCATCCCGAACAGGCCTACAGGACACAGGAATCGGAGTAGGCCATCTGGTCAAAGACGGCTCCGGTCGCTGGGCGCCGTACCGGCTGGCAGAAAAGCTGGCGAAGTCCGCACCGGACGCTGAAAGAACCGCGGAATCCAAACCCGCGGGCTCCCAACATAACGCCGAGAGCTCCCAACTTAACGCCCCCGCAGCCCCCGACGGGCTTGCCCCGTCGGAGCTCAAGGTTCGCAGCT
>CAZLOQ010000361.1:0-3491 GCA_964561125.1 uncultured Chitinophaga sp.
GGCATTCGCCCCCTGTTTGCC
This sequence comes from uncultured Chitinophaga sp., assembly GCA_964561125.1. Lineage (GTDB taxonomy): Bacteria > Planctomycetota > Planctomycetia > Planctomycetales > Planctomycetaceae > SXXK01. Next base: position 22 of record CAZLOQ010000361.1, read on the forward strand.
CATATTCAATCTTCTCGCCAGACAAATCCCGCACTCCGACAGACTCTCTTTCTGCTGAACAGCCCACCCGCGACCTTGCCATTCTGCCACCTGGCACGGAAGATGGACACACGTTCAAACTCAGGGTGACCGGAAATCATGATGGGACGTTAGTATGCACATGCGACGCTGCATTCTCCTGATAGCCGTCTCTCTTGGCGGATGCCTCCACCTGCCTCATGCCACGGCCCAGCGCCCCGCTCGCACAACTCGGCCGGAACTCCCGTCGACAGAGCGGTTTGATATCGCCCGCATGCTTATACTCGCCCCGAACGGACCCATTCTGGCCGAACTGCGACTGGCGGTTTCCGGACGCCCATACCGCCAGTGGATCGGCGGTTTCCTCGGAAGATTGCTTGATGCCGACAACAGCGGAAGCCTGACCAACCCCGAACTCAGTCTGCTCCCCAACCGTTTCCGCGAACTGCTGGGGATCCCGAATTCGCTCCAGCTGCAGGTCCCGCAGATTGCTGCAGAACTCGGACTCCCCGGCGCACAGCCCGATGGCGAACAGCCCGATTCGGTTTCCGTCACCGACTTTCAGAAATGGATCCGTTCACGCCTGCCGCGGGCCTTCAACCTCATCGCTCAGCCGCAACCCGCAGACGACGCCGTCCGACTTTCATCACTCCTCGATACCAACTATGACGGCGGAGTTTCCGCTGATGAACTCAACTACGCCACACGAGTGCTGCGGTTTCGCGACCTCGATGACGACGAAACATTTACTCTCGCTGAACTGCTGCCCTACCGCGACCCCCTCAGTCAACTCGCTGCAATCACACCCGCCGTCGCCAATCTGCCATTCCAGCATCTGACCGATGAATCCACCGCTGCTGCAGCCGCAGAGCAGATCCTGCAACGCTACGGTGCTCACGGACAGCTTCCACCCGAACGCTTCCGACTGTCTGCCAGTGACTCCGCAGCACTGCCCCCGTCCGGTGTCTCAGCCACTGAACTCCCCCCTCTGCTGCTCACAATCCCCGTGCATCTGACACTCGAGTTCCGCCTGTCCGACAAAGCGAATCTGAGCGAACTCGCAGTGCAGATCACGGAGAGTGCTGCCTCTTTCTGTCAGGTGACTGCCGCTACACGCAGTGAAACCCAGCTTCTGCTGGATGGACTGAAGCTGGTGCTGCGGGCAAGGGGCGGCGGTGCCAACGATCGGATGATTACCCGCGGATTGCTCGGACAACAATTCGCGCAGGCTGACGCCGACCGCAGTCAGTCCCTCGATGAAAGTGAATTTCCTGCAGTCCTGTCGATGGTCCGAAACGCCGGTGTCATGGCCGGGTTCTCTGACCTCGACCTCGATCACGATCTCCAGCTGACACGCACTGAACTGCTCGGATCCGTCGAACGCGAACAGGCGGTGATTGCCAGCAGCATCGAAGTCGGAGTGGAACAACAGGGACGGACTCTCTTCAGCCGTATCGACAGCGATGCCGACCGCAGGCTCACGCAACGGGAACTCCGCAACGCAGTCTCCACATTCACCGAATTCGATGCAGACCACGACGGTCGGGTTTCAGACTCGGACCTGCAGACCAGCTACCTGCTCACGATCGGACTCGGTCGCTCTGAACTCCGGCGAAACGACGGTCGAATGTCCATGCAGATGATGCAGTCCGGTACCACCGACGCCATCCTGCCCCCCGACGCATCACTCACAGGCCCCGTCTGGTTCCAGCGAATGGACCGCAATCGCGACGGTGATGTGTCCAGGAAAGAATTCCTCGGAACTCCGGAGATGTTCGAAAACCTCGATAAAAATGCTGACGGTCTGATCAGCGCTCAGGAATCGCAGGTGCGTTGATCCGGTTCATGTCAGTTCCAGTCAGATTCCAGTGGTGCTGCTGTGACGCAGGTTGCTGCCGTCAATTCGAAGTGAGACATCCAAAGCGCCGAAAATGCGGGTAACGAAACCGGCGTTCTCACTTCTCTCCGCGCTCCTCTGTGCCTCTGTGTTTCAAAAAGCATTACTCCTCAACACACGCGACGTGTTTGGTCAACACAGTCGTGAAGTTCAGGGATCAATGCGCGGATGTCCGGCACTTTCCGGAGAAGTCATCAGAGGAAGGGCCATCGCAGTCCATATCCACCTCAAACGTCACAAGTGCGCCTTTTCGCCGGATGCGCGCCAGATGTGGCCCGGTATTGCGAAACCTGCCAATCACAGTCCCCGAATCCACCGGGCGATTTGAGAGGCCAGCTTCGCCATTCACATGCAGTGGCAGGATCCTCAGGTAAGCACAGTTCAGGGGCTCTTCATAAGCAGCTTTCTCGACAGTGCCGATGCCGATGAACGCGACGTTCCCCCAGTCGTTCTTTTCAGCGGGCTGCAGTTCAAACACGATCTCTGCAGAGAAATCTGCGGCGAGCAGACTGCTGCTGCGTGTCCGTACGCAGGGCACCGTGTGGAAAATTTCTCAGCGTGCGGCATGTTGATCGTCTTTTGCCATTGCCCGGAGTTGCACCGCTGAATTCGATACTCTACGCTTGTACAGCAGGGCAGGGATACCGTCTGCTCGTGCTGCCTCGTCATGTGAGGGCAGGAAGCGCTAGCCTGCCGACAGGTAGACCTGGTGCCTGCAACAGCCGGGCATGATCTGTCGAACGAGTCCGGGTTGTTTCTTGTCAGGTGAGTCGACGATGGTTGATACTGAGGCAAATCCGCGTGATCTGCAGCGATCAGAGAATCCTTTTGCGGTTTCAGACGTGCAGTTCGACACAACCGTCGACGCGCTGGATATGACGAATGCCGAGCAGGTGCGGACTGAACATCTGTCCGCAGAAGCCTCGGTGAGGGCAATCGGGACGTTGCAGATCCTGGGGGCTGTGCTGGCGATATTGAGTATTGTCGGGCTGATTGCAGCAGGCGCAGCAGGAGCGGGCGCAGGCGCAAGCGTCGTGGAAATGGCGTTCCTGTTCGTCGTCGTAGTGCCTGGCTTTTTCGTCGGACGTGGACTCAGAAACCTCAAAAACTGGGCGCGAATCACTGCTGCCATCTTCTGCGTACCCGGGATTCTGAGTCCCATCACCTGGATCATTCTGTACTGTCTGCTCAACAGGAAAGCTGCATTCGTGTGCACCCCCGAATACGCAGCGATCCGTGCTGCGACACCGCACCTGAAATACAGGACATCGATTATTGTAAAGTTTTTCGTGTGGCTGCTGATCATTGTGCTGCTGGTGGGTGGCGTGGTCATTGTTAGTCAGGGATTCTGACGGGTAGTCAGACTGAATGGCACACTGTGCCATTCGGTTTGCGGGCGAGTTTTGCTCCAGGGGATCAGGAGTGACTCGTCATGAGCAGTTGGTGAGTTCCATTTGTCCCGAAGTCGGGAAGCGTGCTTGTGGTCGTGGGGATCTGTCGGATCAGAACCGCAGACTGATGCTGTTCAATGAATTCGCAGTCGAACAGCCTCGTA
>CAZLOQ010000362.1:0-433 GCA_964561125.1 uncultured Chitinophaga sp.
GACGGGGCGAGCCCGTCGGGGGCTGCAGTGGCGTTGGCGGCGGGCGTTAGCCGGGAACCTGGAGCTCCGACGGGGCGAGCCCGTCGGGGGCTGAGGGGGTGTTGCTGGCGGGGTGTAGCGGGGATTGGTTGTCCACACCGGACGGCTTACGCCGTTCCGCTTCTATTGAAGGGTTCAGAAACCGGACGCTAACGCGTTCCGGCTGATTGGCGTATCAGCCGCGGGGCCTTAGCCCCCGGTTGTTGAAGAAGGCGGCTTTCCAGACCTTGCAGGGGGAGTTGCCGGGTTTGGCGGGGATCGGTTGTCCGCGCCGGACGGCTGACTTCACCCGCGCGCCAGACGACCCGGATTTCAAACTCGCGCGCCGGGCTGCGCCCGGCGCTGGTGCCGCACACAATCGCAAAATCGCAGAAGCACAGAATCGCAGCAGAGG
>CAZLOQ010000362.1:443-1371 GCA_964561125.1 uncultured Chitinophaga sp.
GAACGGCGCGAGCCGTCCGGTGATGGGGCCTGAACTTTGCTGTCGTTACCGGACGGCTTGCGCCGTACCGCTTTTATTGAGGGATGGAAGGCAGGAAGCACAAAATCGCAGGAATCGCAGCAGAGGGGGCAGAGGACAGAGTCTCAGAGGTCAGAGTCACAGAGACTCCAGAGATCGAATCGCAGAGGAATGACTCGAAAGGCTAAACCAAACTACTCCAACAAGACACGAAAACCGTCGTTGTAGCTCCGGTCGTCCGGAGTGGAGAGGTTGCGGGACGCACAACGAACGCGGTTCGGTCCGGTGACCCAGGAGCCGCCCCGCAGCACGCGAGAAGACCCAGAGCTGGGCCCCGTGGGATCGGTACCGGGTGAGCTGGCGTAATACTTACCGTCAAACCAGTCTTCGCACCATTCCCGGACATTCCCATGCATATCGTACAGTCCGAACGGGTTGGGTTTCTTCTGCCGGACCGCATGTGCGTATCTCTCATCCTTATAAAATGCATTCCCGTCAAACCACGCGTACTCACCCAGGCTGCTTTCGTCATCCCCGAAATGGAAACGCGTTGTCGTGCCGCCACGGCAGGCGTATTCCCATTCGGCTTCCCGGGGAAGGCGGTACTTTTTGCCTTCCCGCTGACTCAGACGACGGCAGAATTCGGTTGCCTCGTCGTGGTTAATGAACGACGCCGCGTTTTGGTTGTTTTCCCGCGCATTATTCTGCCCCTTCCATGGTTCTGCTCCCATCACACTGCGGAACTGTTCCTGCGTGACTTCTGTTTCGCCCAGATAGAACGGCTTTGAAATCCGCACCCGGTGCTGCGGCCCTTCGTCGCTGTCGCGGTCTGCTTCGCCTTCCGGCGAGCCCATCAGAAATTCGCCCGCAGGGATCAGCACCAGTTTCATGCCCAGGCTGTTGGTGATCA
>CAZLOQ010000362.1:1381-3439 GCA_964561125.1 uncultured Chitinophaga sp.
CGGGGTGCGCTGTGGCAGTTCGATTACGGGGATCGTCAGCCGCACCTGGCCTTTGAGTTCCGGGGTTTGGCGTTTGCCGCGATAGTTTCGGCTGACGAAGTCGAACGTATTTTCTGACACGTACTGCTGCAGTTCGGCGATACTGATTTTGCCATCGGCCGCCTTTCTGCTGGTGGCGGTATCGGCTTCGCCTTTGAGTGCTTCGATGACGTGGTGGAAGAAGACACCGTGCTGGAGCATGGGATCTTCCAGCGAGGTTTCGTTGGAGGAGCAGCTGAGGAAGGCGGCGGTGCCGCCGGGGGGTGGCGGGAGTGCCGGGAGGGCAGCAGTGGGGCTGCGTTTGAGCGTGGGTTTGGAGGGATCGTTGCGGCAGGCATCCACGAGCAGCAGTTTGCCGCCGGCGCTGCATTGATCGAGCAGATCGTAGAGTTCCGTGAGGTCAATCAGGTTGTTGGCGGCGGTGATCTGGTTGGCGGTGGTGACCGCATCGATTCCGGCATCGGCCGGGCAGAAATAGAATCTGGGCGTGCGTGTCTGGTTGTCACCTGTCCCTTCGACGAAGTCGAACTGCACACCGTGACCGGCGAAGGCGATCAGCACGACGTCGTCTTCATCGAGATTGGGAGCGCTGATGAGCGTTTTCAGCTGATCGCGGATGAAGGCGGAAGCGGGGGCGAGGTGTTCCTGGCCGGCGATACGGGCAGTGGCGGTGGTCATGAGTGTGACCTGATAACCGCCAGCCTGCAGGACTTTGCCGAGTTCTGTGGCGTCGTTTTCGGTGTAGGTCAGATCTGAGAGCGGCTGATTGACACGGTATTTCTGAACACCGACGATAAGTGCATATTTTCGTCCGAAAGCGCTGGCCGGGAGGGAGCAGGCGAGGCAGCAGAGCAGCGTGAGCAGGATGGTTCGGATGATCCGCACGGGGGCACCTCGGAGGTTTCAGAGAGCGTGAAAGTTTCAGGAGATATTACACGGACGTCGGATCAGTGCCAATCCCCGGAGGGATTCGGGGGCTCTGCGTCGGCTGAAATTTGCGGGGCACTTTTCAGGCGGTTTGCTGATAAAACGTCGGTCGGTTTGTTTTCTTCCCGAAAAACCAGGGGAAAAACAGGAGATTTCGGGGAAGAATTTGTCGGGGCGACGCAGAGGGGGGCCACGCCATTACAAGCCCGGCAACGGCGCTGTCGCACGTACCAACGAGTTTTGCTGCAGGACGCAAAAAATGGCGGCACATATTCCTCGTCCAGCACCCCTCTGCCGGAATCGATCACAGCAGTAATCAGACGCATCACATCGGCGTCCCGTACGACTCGGCCGATGCAATGGAGCAATATCTCGTGATCAATGCTCGGAAAGAACTTCACGATGTCTGTCTTCAACGACCATGAATTCTGTCGCTGGAACTGCTGAGCGCGAAGTACAGCCCGATGGGTTCCCTTCCCACGTCGGCACGCGTAGCTGTCGTAAATGAACCTCCGCTCGAAAACCGGCTCCAGTACGTTCACAATCGCGTGATGCACAATGCGATCACGGAAAGGTGCCGCACTGATCTTTCGAGGCTTCGGATCGGTGATGCGAAAATGAGTGTACGGGCCGGGCAACCAGCAACTCGCTGTTAACTCCCGCTGCAAATGCAGCAGATTGTTCATCGCATCGTAGTCAAATTCCGCTGCCGCGACAGAGTAGCGTTTGCGCCGCCTGCACCTCTGCATCGCCAGCAGCATGTTCGGCCAGCTGATTAATTCGGGCCAGAGGTTTCGGAAGGATTTCATCGTCAAATACCAGCTGAATGACTGAAACCGTTTTTCAAATTCGCGCGCCGGGCTGCGCCCGTCGCGATTTGCTTGCAGCGGAACGGCGCGAGCCGTCCGGTGATGGGGCCTGAAGTTTCCTGTCGTTACCGGACGGCTTGCGCCGTACCGCTTTTATTGAGGGATGGAAGGCAGGAAGCACAAAATCGCAGGAATCGCAGCAGAGGGGGCAGAGGACAGAGTCTCAGAGGTCAGAGTCACAGAGACTCCAGAGATCGAATCGCAGAGGAATGACTCGAAAGGC
>CAZLOQ010000363.1:0-3427 GCA_964561125.1 uncultured Chitinophaga sp.
CTTACAGGGCGTAAGCTGCCGGGGGGCGGCCTGACCTGGCATTTCATGCCAGGCTGATGGAGCTGGCCTTACAGGCCGTAAACACAGCTGGGCTGTTGCACGCAACCTTCGGCTTCCTGCGACACCATCGACTCCTCACTTGTCAACGCCCCGCGAAGCCCGCTGCTGCACACCTGGCTTACACCGAACACGCGGCGTTCTGCTGAGAGCTGCCCTTACAGGGCGTACGCTGCCGGGGGGCGGCCTGACGTGGCATTTCATGCCAGGCTGATGGAGCTGGCCTTACAGGCCGCGAACACGGCTGAGACCTTTTCCTGAGACCTTTTCCTGAGACCTTTTCCTGAGACCGCAGCCCTGCACCGCTGCACCGCTGCACCGGACTATGACATCTTATGGGTCCCGGGGGTCGGATGGGCCCTGTAAATTGCATGGGTTATATTGGTCATATGCGACATTTTTTTCGGCTGTGGCGACGACGCCTTCCACCCGATCAAACACCATCACAGGCATACGAGGCGGTCGTGCGAAGGGCGTGCTGCGCCGGCTGTCCTATGGGCTTTGAAGGTGGCCTTTCAGGCCTGTGCGGCGTATTTATGGTGGTTGTTGCGGCGGGCTGAGGAGGCTGCGGTGTGATGGTGGCTACGCATCATAGATGCTGACAGAGCCGCTGCAGTGAGCGGCGACGAGGCAGCAGATGGCGGTCGAGCTGAGGAAGCTGAAGGACAGCAGTTCCGGGTTGTATGGGATAAACAATTCCCAGGCCATGAGTGTGCAGGCCAGCGGTGTTCCTGTTGCGCCTGCGAAGACGGCGACGAACCCCATAGCTGCCAGCAGCCCTGCGGGGAGGGCGAGCGGGCCGGAGAGGAAATTGCCGAGTGCTGCGCCGACAAAAAACAGCGGTGTGACTTCGCCGCCCTTAAAGCCGCTGCCGACTGTCACGGCCGTGAACAGCAGCTTCCAGAACCAGCTCAGCCAGCCCACGGGTGCGGCTTCAAGGCAGCTGCGGATGCAGACATCGCCTGGCCGCAGGGGACTGGCTTCGACACCCAGGCCGAGGAAGCTGGAGTCACCGGTCAGCAGCGCGAGCAGCACAACGGCAAGGCCTCCGATGACCGGCCGCATCCACACTCGGGACACGTACAGCCGAAAGCAAGTGCGGACGGCATTTCTGAGCTGCGTGAACAAGCCTGCTGCGAGTCCGAATGCCACGCCTGCAGTGCCCGCAGCAGCGGAGAAGAGTAACAGGTCACCCGACGAAGCGGGCAGGAATCTGTGACCACCGTTGCCATCGCTGAAACCGGCGATCTGGTAATGGGTATGCGCCACACCGAGAACATCTGCGGTTTCGTGGGCGATAAAAGCGGCCAGCAGACACAGCAGGAGGGAGGGCAGTGAAGGCAACAGTCGTTTTGCACTGCCGGGGAACGGCTCAGCACTTCGACCGCGAGTCGAGACTTCGAGGGCAAAGACTGTTCCTGCCAGCGGAGTGCCGAACACACCGGCAAAGCCGGCAGCCAGCCCGCAGGTCAGCAGTTGCGGCAGTTGGGTGGCAGGGACGCGGAGCCATCCGGCGAGCACCGCAGCAAGGCTGGCTCCCATCTGCACCGCAGTGCCCTCGCGCCCGGCAGAACCGCCGCAGAGGTGGGTAAGGAGCGTTCCGGCGAGCACCAGCGGAGCCATTCGCGCGGGAACACCTGTTGCGGGTTCCCGGATTTCCCGGAGCACCAGTTCCGTGCCACCTTCTGCACGACCTCCGATGAAGGCATAGACCACGCCGGAGAGCAGTCCTGCGAGGGGCAGCAGAAACAGCAGCGCGGGGTGCTTCCAGTGGAGCTGTGTGACGAGTTCGAGTGACCAGAGGAAGAGTGCTGCGGCGGCACCTGCCGCGATGCCGACAAGGCTGCCACAGACAGTCAGCTGCAAGGGGCGTGGCAGGGGCATGTCAGTAGGGAACTCCGAGATCGCGTTCCAGCAGTGCCGCGGACATCTCACCCATGAACACCAGAATGAGCACAGCAAAGAGCACTCCGGTGGCCGACTGCGTATTGCGGTAGCGGAGAATGCGGTGTACGAGCAGTGCGGCGGCAGCGGGAGCGATGATGCCGCCAAGAATTCTGAGTGCCAGCCAGAGTGTGCGGACGAGATCCGTCGGTGGCAGCCCGCTGTCTGCGATGGCCAGTCCCGAAGCAGTGAGTCGGGCTGCGGCTGCAATGGCGAGTGCGGGGCAGAACCAGAGCAGTGGTTTGAGCGACATGCCGGGTGTGGTGAGGTACCAGTGTCCGAGCAGCATGCCGGTGAGTACGGCCCCCAGTACCATTGCGGAGGAGGCATCGGCAAGGATTTGCAGGGCGATGGGAGTGTCGCGGGCCAGCAGCGCGGACAGCAGCCCGAGCGAGGCGAGACTGAGCAGGCCGATGGCGAGGATACAGAAGGTGCCGGCAGGGCGTCGGCCGAGCTTCCAGAAGATGTGCCCCGGGTAGGCGAGCACTGCGATGGCAAAGGCCATGCCGCGCAACCAGCGGACTGCGGCCGGCAGCCCGGACAGTTCCTGGGAACTGGCTGCCGCGGGCAGCTGTGGCGGTCCGGCGAGCGATACGGGGTCGAGGGCGAGCACGAGCAGGACGGCCAGTCCCAGCACCACAAGCATTTGAATGCGAAAGAAGCCGTCGGCAACTTCACGACGCGGCATGAGCAGCCATGTGAAAGCGATGCCGGCGAGCAGTTTGAGGACGAAGGGTGCAATCATGGTTACTTGCCGTTGATCAGGGCCATGGCTTCGGCGCGGCTGCCGAGGTTGTTTCTGAGTTGTCCACGGACAGCACTGGTGACAGTCAGCGCGCCCGGTTTCTTGACGCCACGAATGGTCATGCAGGTGTGTTCCGCTTCGATCACGACAATCACCCCGAGTGCCGACAATTCATGTTCAACGAGGTCCGCGATGGTGTGCGTCATACGTTCCTGAACCTGCGGACGTCGAGCGACTTCGTCGACCACGCGGGCCAGTTTGCTGAGCCCGGTGACGCGGCCTCGAGGGATATAGCCGACATGGGCGCGTCCCATGAACGGGAGCAGATGATGTTCGCACATACTGTTGAAGGAAATATCGCGGACGAGCACCAGTTCGTCGTACTGTTCTTCAAAGACTTTCTGCAGATGTCGGCCGGGTTCCACATGCAGGCCGCCGAAGATTTCCGCATACATGCGGGCCACACGGTCCGGTGTTTCACGAAGCCCGTCACGGTCCGGGTCCTCGCCGACCGCCAGCAGAATTTCACGAACGGCCCGCTGGATGCGGAGTTGGTCCACATGGCGGCATTCGGGGGGCAACGCGGCGCCGGAAAGGATGGCATTGACGTCGGACATCGGGGGGGAGACTCCAGGGCGGCGAATGGTGAATGGTGAATGGTGAATGGTGAATGGTGAATGG
>CAZLOQ010000364.1:0-3406 GCA_964561125.1 uncultured Chitinophaga sp.
AGGTGTGGTGCAGCATGGATTTTCCAGGAGGATCCGTCGCAATCCATCTGAGCTTCTGACGCATCAGAGTTGACAAGTCCATGCCGCACCGCAAAATTGCGGTAATATTCTACCGCACTTCGGCGGTCCAATACCTGTTCGGCCATGGAGGTAGAATGCCGTTTCCAAACGCCGACCACGCCGTGATTTCCGCGGAAGAAGATCCGCGACTATCTCCTCAACCCAAGTCACCCGATTGGTGGGGCCAAGGCTGTTTGGTTTGCATCAATTGGCTATACGCTGGGCAACTGGCAGGATTTGGCGGACGATCTCCTGCAAGTCGCGCGAACCAGTGAAGACTTCATCGCCAAATCATCTCCCTTCGGTGTAAAATACGAAGTCTCGGGTGCACTCTGATGTCCGGGGCATCGACCAGGATCGGTAGTGTCTGTGTGGATCGTCGAGGAAAATGATCCACCGCGACTCGTCACTGCGTACCCAGGATAAGAACAATGCTTGCAGAACATTCCCTTGTCGTACTGACTCGCGACATTCCGGAATCAGGACTCCACGCCGGTGATGTTGGTGCCATCGTTCACATCTACGGACAGGGGGCGGCATACGAAGTCGAGTTTGTTGACGGAGATGGAACGACCATCGCGCTGGTCACGCTCAAGTCTGAATCCGTTCGCCCGGTTGGAAGTGGCGAACTCCTTCACACGCGGCGCCGTGATCCGGCCGAACAAGGTGTTCCACCGGAACGGCGGTAGCACGTGGATTGGAAATTGATAGTCGTTCGCCGCCGCCCGGTGAACATGCTCGTCCGACTGACTTGCCTCGATACTCATCATCGTTACGTGACTTTCGTCTTTGCAACACAGGCGTTTTCTCTGATATTCACACCGATAAGGCCCCGTCTCATGTTTACACCCGATAGCGTTGGACGATTCTGGCATCGCGGAACCAAAATCGGCTTGGTTTACACCTTGATCGCCTTTGTATCGTTTGGCGTGACGATGACTCAGGATCCCGATGGTCCGTACGGCTGGCTGGAAACTTGGGCCATCTTGGTCGCTTTATTACCTATTGCTGCCGCATCCCACGGATATGCAATCGCAGAGCGAGCCCAAATACACAACCAAGCAGACAAGACCACCTCACGCGATCAAAACGGCGGATAACCAAGCGGTGAACGGGAGCCGCCGATGACGTGGTTTTCGAGATCATAGTTTCTTGGCGGCGGGCCCGTTACCGCCGTCGTTCGGCATCTCAATTCAGTCCCTCAACCGAGACGGCTACTTTCGATGGCGACCGAGTGGTACTGCTCAGAGAACGGCGAGGCTGTTGGTCCGATGTCTGCAGATTGAATTGCACACAGGAACGCCTGAAGGCCCTCCCGACGCAAGGCTCTGGGTCGCGACTGTGAAAGCAACCAATCCCGGTCGCTACGCCTGAAGGCCAGCGACCCGCTCATACCATCCCTCGTCTTCTGGTCCTCGCATGAACGCCTGCCCGTGGTACGCGTTCGTCTGGCTCCAGCGAAAGATCCAGGACGGCGAGTCCAACTGGCAGGGGTCGCCCGGAGCTTCAATCGCGGTCTGCTGAGCGATCAGTTGCTGGTCAAAATCTCCGCGTTTGGTCAGGGGCCAGCCACCGATGCGTTCAAAGGCTTCCCGCCGGAACGCGAGGCTCGCGTGGAACCTGCCTATAGCGTCTTCCACCTCGTGCTTGCCAGTGTAGGTGCTCAGCACGCTGGATGGTTTTGACCACAGACGTCCCTCCATCGCCCGCACATGCGTGCTGATGTGGTGTTGCAGGCAGATATTGTCGTCCTCCCAAACAACCAGAATATCCCTCAGCTCGCCGGCAACGTCACAGTTATAGCGGCAGGGCGCGAGCCCTCCGGTTACGAATAATCCACGTCGTAACGGGACAGATCGCGCCCAGGGTCTTCTGCTTTGAGCGGACTGTGGGGAGCCGAGCGGTGGTGGTGTTTGGAATTCTGTGTCGTTACCGGACGGCTCGCGCCGTACCGCTGCAATCTGTGCTGCCGTGTGGCGACGGTCGATACGCCATGACGCATTCCAAACTCGACGAGCGAGTCCGCCTGAGCAGCCAGTTCCCGCAGTTTGTCACAGTGTTCGTTGATGAACGCGGAAGGATCGGGGCCGGGATTCGGGTGGTGCGAGGGAGAGGAGAAAGTAGAGAGGAGACCGCAGTAGATTGGAGAGAGTTTCGAGTCTTCTACTCTCAACTTTCTCCAATCTACTGCTCTATTTTTCTGCCCGCGGAGCGGTCAGAAAAATTGGGGCACAAACAGAGACTTCAGGGACCTTGAGCGACTGAAATCGATGGACCTGAAGCCTGTTTTGCTGTCCTCTGAGACAGCTCGGGTTGAATTCAGGGCAAACCGGGCGTATTCTTTTGGCAGCGGGCATTCCAGAGACACACACGGCACCCCAATCATGAGCACTTTACTGACGCGAATCACGATTGATCCGGCCGTGTGCCATGGACAACCCTGCATTCGTGGACTCCGCTACCCGGTCCAAAATCTGCTGGAATTGCTCAGTTCAGGGATGACCATCCCTGAGATCCTTGAAGATTATGAGGATCTGGAGAAAGAAGACCTTTTGGCTGCTCTCGCGTGGGCAGCGCGGCTTGCCCAATCCCGACGCCTCCAGTCGGTGAACCCGTGAAGTTTCTGATCGATGCGCAGCTACCACGCCGGATGAGATGCTGGTTTTCAGACGCAGGCTTTGATGCGATGCACACCCTCGACCTGCCGGCTGGAAATCGTTCAACGGACGAGCAGATTCGAAGATTTGCGAGAAGTGACCAGCGTGTTCTGATCTCAAAGGATGCAGACTTCGTGGATTCGCACCTGCTGACCGGCCATCCTGAAAAACTGCTTTTGATATCCACTGGAAACCTCAGTAACCCTGCACTTGCATCCCACTTTCTTCCGCTCATAGCCGAACTCGCCCAACTGTTCCAAACTCACTCCTTTCTGGAACTCACCAGTGAGGGGCTTGTTCTGCGGGGTTGAAGTTTCCGTTTCCGTGATCCCGCATTCCAGATGCGAAACGCGGAAATCGCCACTTACCCGACAGTCAGAGTGCCAACCCCGTCACCGCCAGCAGTTTCGGCGGAAACGAAATCCGCTGACCGCCGGGTTTGGTGCCGGGCTGCGGGCAGCGGATGGCAGACGTGCACGACGTAACGCCATTTCAGTAAAGCACTTACGCTACCGTTGAGCGTCTCAGAGTCTCCGGATGTGCCGCACTGATCATCACTCACCTCGCCGTAACTGCCGACACTCTCTCGCCAAAGTCCCGCAAACTCTCGCCCATCTCTGTCTCTCGGACTGGTCGGGTAATGAGGTGTTGCGAGCGCTCAAGCGGTTTTTTTCCCCGCGTTGTGAGCG
>CAZLOQ010000365.1:0-3333 GCA_964561125.1 uncultured Chitinophaga sp.
AACCTTCAGCTCCGACGGGGCAAGCCCGTCGGGGGCTGCGGGGGCGTTGGTGGCGGGGGTGTAGCTGCGAACCTTCAGCTCCGACGGGACGAGCCCGTCGGGGGCTGCAGGGGCGTTGGTGGCGCGGTGTAGCTGGGAACCTTCAGCTCCGACGGGGCGAGCCCGTCGGGGGCTGCAGGGGCAGCAGCATGCCAAACGTCACTGAGTCGAACTCCTTCAGCCCCGTTCCGTTGTCGACCATCACCTGCACAAAACGCTCTGCCGCATCAGCAAGACGATTCAGAACGTGTGCCTTGATCAACTCGATTTGCGATGTCACACTCTGCCAGTCCTTTCTGGCTTGCCCTCGCGGTTTTTTGAACCCCGTTAAGCATTGCAGGAAGGACATTTTCTTACATGATCAGATTCTCCGTATTCTCCGTGCGGCAGATTCTGCCGCACGGAAGTCCGGTCACACTCAATACCTCGCCTCTGCAGCTGGGTTTGTAGTGACTAGTTCGGATACGCATCAGGCTTTGGGTGAATCCAGAAAATGCGAGACGAAATCGGCCCAAGTTTCAGCTCCTTGCGGATGTCGTCGCGTAGCGATTTTAATAATGGGTCTAGTGAGGCGTCTTCATGTTTGGCCATGGTGTCAAGAACGTGATTGAGCATGGTTGACTGTTCTTGTGTGCCCATGAATTGAATCAGGATTGCTGCATCACGAAGTGCTGGAACAGCCTCTTTGAGGTTCGTGTTGTTTGAATTCATCATTACTGCTTTGAACGCTGCAATCAGGTATTCTGTTCGCTGTTTTCGTCGGTACTCAGAAAGTGTGCGATAGACGGCAAGTTGATGGGATGCGAAAGCAACTAGAATAGCTACTGCAGATGGAATGATGATCTTCCAATATTCAGCGTTCATTTTGCTCTCGTATTAAGGCAGAACTCTTTATTAACGCAGTATAGCACGTGATATCCCGATATTGGAGGGCAAAACGGCCGGTGGCGCGGTTCATTCGCCAATATCACGCGCACCACAGCGATATTCCAATAGCGAGTTGTCGTACCGCGTAAACATGGTAGCAATACTTCCTGGGGGGTGTCAACTTGTTTCGTTCCGGGGATCGTTCGTGTCGATTCAACAGTTTCTTGTGGCGGTGAAGGCAGGGCGGTTGTCTGATGGGGATGCAAAGTGGATTCCTCGATGGCTCGACCGGTAGGCTCAGTGCACGTCCCGGAAGGGGACTGACAAGATTGTCATTCGCACGGAGTCCCTGATCGAACGCCTGCAACAGCTGGGGGAATCAGGCAAAACGTAAGCATCCGGCGCATCCATCCCCCTTTTCGGCGGGCAGTGACCCAGGGCGGGGAACGAGGGGTTCCATGGCGTAGTCTCGGTTTGGGCTGTGCCGTCCGATTGCGGTTGCCGAGGCAAGACATCGGTCGCGGGGGTGGGGCGTGAGTACCCGGGCTCGACGCAGGGGTTGATGCGCGCGGAGCTTGAAGCGTCGAATTGATGTCAGCAACCTGGCTGCAGAGCGAGCTGAGGACGTCGGGACATGGCGGATCGGGTCGGCGGGAGTCGCCGTCTGCGGAGGAGACGTGCCTGCGGTGAGACGCAACTCGGATTCACCATGCGGGGAGGAAGCGGCCCGCCGTTGGCGCTGCAGTCACAGAACGCTGGTGAGCGCATTGCGTTTGACAGATCGAACTCCGGCTTCGACGATGCCCCTGGACTCGGGATGCAGGCACCGTCAGAGACTTATCCAACGGCATCTGCCGGCGGTACTTCGCTAACGTCCCGCGATCCCGCGAAGGCTACACATCAATCCGACGATCAGAGGAACCGGCGTGAATCAATGGAACGATGTCAGCGACTGTAGCCATTTTGAGTACGTTTGCCATGTGTTTGCTCCTTCAGCAAGGGGACTGCTAAAGGGTGCATGACAAGTATGCCTTTGCCTCAGGTGGCTGGTTTTGACGCGCCCATCCGTGGCGGGTTTTGGGCGCCCACTGACACGGCACGTCGGTCATTTCTCCGTCCACGTCAACCGTTTCCATTCGGTATGTTCTCTTCCGGCTTGACTTTTTCCTCCGACGAACCGACAATCTTTGCGGAGGCTTTGAGTGGTCCTTGACGGGCTGTTCATTGCCTTTTCTATGCGCCCTCCTCTTTCGGGCCAGCGGCCTCCTCTGGTCCATCCCCTTCCTCCTCACGGTCCTGCTGTGGTCGCAGGTCATGGATGTACAAAATTCCGTGAAGTGGCCAGTCTCCAGTCCCATCGAGCTTAGGCTTGTACCCGTGATACTGCATGTGGTGCAGTTTCGCCGCATACGGCTTTAACTCGGCTCTTGATGGCTGTGCCATGCTATTCCGCCGCCATCCCCATCCTAAGATGTATGCCGCCAAGTCTGCGAGGAATACACCCGTAGTCAAGTCCGATTGGACGAAGAAGGGTTCTGGGATGATTCGGGAACTTCGGTAGCGTCCAGTCCTTGTACCCAGAAAGTATTGAGCCATCTGTTGGACAAGGATGTGCGATTGTGTCTTTTCCAATTCATCAAACACAATCAAACCACGTTCCCGTGGACTCAAGGTTTCCAGGAAGTAGAAGTATCTTTCAAAAAGATAGACGTAATCCTTGCGAAGTCTCCCCGGTGCCGGTCGAGGACATTTGGGGTCCATTACCGAAGCGAACACCTGCACATTGAAGCCAGCAGCGATATTCAGGACTTCATGAACGAAGGCAAGCACCTGCCTGCTATAAGCGACCATTTCAAGATACGTCTCGCCAGACGAGGCCAGTCCCTGCTCGTGTGCGACTTTCCCTTTTCTGAGAAGAGAATTCGCAAGTGTGGCGCTATCTTGCCCCGTTAAATCACATGGCTTTGCTGCCGTCCTGAATCGCTTTGTTTTCAGGAGCTTGCGGGCCTTTGTCTCGTCATTCAAAAGATTCCTCAGATAGTCACCGAAGAAGTCACGCTCCGCAGCACGAACGGCCTTAACGAGATTCCAGAGCGAATCCTCAGCAATTGCAACCCCGGCGAGAACCTCGCAAGGGGTTCCACTTTCATTGTGGCCGGATTCGTCAATAAATAGCAGCATGAGAACGTTCCTGAAACAGCCACCCCCTGGCGTCTTCGAGCGTGTCCTTTTGATTCAGTAGTCCCTGCATCAGTTGCTTCTCCTTCTCACTATCAGGCCGGATTTCGCTGATGGCCTGGGCCACGAGCCACAGTGATTGATTTCCACTTTGGCCACTGCGGGCAAGGAATTAGCTGGACAGCGCCATGTCTTGATTGTCAGATTGGCGTAAGTCGTTTCGTGTCAATGAGTTATTGGTGTTGACGT
>CAZLOQ010000366.1:0-3316 GCA_964561125.1 uncultured Chitinophaga sp.
TGTCTGTCAAGGCTGTGCAGGTGCGCAGCAGTCGCTGTCTGCGCTGTCACGGCGGTCCGGCTGTGGAGGCAGGACTGGATGTGAGCAGTCGGGACAGTTTGGTTCAGGAGCGTGGTGTGGCGGGCAGTACGTACTTCTTTGTGAGTCCGGGCAAGCCGGACGCATCGCGTCTGGTTGAGGCGATCGGTGGCGGTGGAGATTCTTACATGCCACAGTCCGGTTCGCCGGAGGCTCAGGCGATGACTCAGGAGGAAAAAGACCTGCTGGTGCGCTGGGTGGGTGCTGGCGCGCCGTTTCCGCAGACGCGTGTGGTGAATTTTGTGAGTGACCTGCAGGTGCTGGAGGCGATTCGCAGTTATCAGCTCAGCCAGCGTTTGTCGGACCGTGGCTTTATGCGGTTCTATTCGCTGGCGCATCTGCAGAACAACGCCGGATTTTCCGAACGGGATTTGCGGTTGTATCGGGCGGCTTTGGTTAAGGTGCTGAACAGTTTGTCGAACCAGCCTGACCTGTACACTCCGCCGCTGGTGCCGGAGACGGCGGACACGGTTTACGCGGTGGACCTGCGGAAGCTGGGGTGGGACCAGCGGCCGGTGTGGGCTTCGATTCAGTCGAAGTATCCGTATGGCCTGCGTCCGGGGAATGAGCAGACGGATGAAGGCGAGCGTGTGGCGGATTTGTTTCGGGAGGTTTCGTTATTTTCGGGAGCGGATCTGCCGGTGCTGCGGGCGGACTGGTTTGTTGTGAATGCGACGCAGCCGCCGCTGTATCATGAGATCCTTAATTTGCCAACAACGCTGGCGGCGCTGGAAGAGCAGCTGGAATTAAACCTGCAGCGGAATTTCCTCGAAGGCCGGCTGCAGCGTTCCGGTTTTGCCCGCAGCGGCGTATCGCGTCAGAATCGGCTGCTGGAACGTCACACATCACCGCGGACGAAGTACTTCTGGATCAGTTATGATTTTCTGCCGCGACGAGCTCGGGGCGACCTGCCGCGATTTCCTCTGGGGCCGCAGTTTGACGGTCATCCGTTTCCGGTGCAGGCTTTTGCGCACGACGGGGGCGAGGCGATCTGGAGTTTGCCCAACGGTTTGCAGGCCTATATTCTGCTGGACGCCGAGGGTGAACGCATTAACGCCGGTCCGATTGAAGTGGTGTTCGACCGTTCTGCCATTCTGGGTGCGCCCTCGATCATCAACGGAATTTCGTGCATCGCCTGTCACAGAGCGGGAATGATTACCGAGTTTCGGGATGAAATCCGCACCGCGAATGCTGTGGCAGGAGACGCGGCAAGAAAGGTGCGGGAACTGTATCCCGAGCAGGATGAGATGCAGGTGCTGGTGCGGCAGGATCAGGAGGTGTTTGTCGAAGCGCAGCAGCGACTGCTGGGACCGATCCTCTGTGTCGGCCCGGATGCCGACAAGCGGGTGCTGGATTTTCCGGAACCCGTCGGCAAGGTGGCGGAGATGTATTCGCGGGATCTGACAGCGAATGAGGTTTCGCTGGAGCTGGGTTACGGCAGTGTGGAACAGATGCAGCAGGAGATCCGGGCGAACCGGGAGCTCCTGCTGCTGGGGATGGGGACGTTGATTCAGTCGCCGCCGGGCACGCTGAAGCGAGAGAAATGGGAAACGGTGGACGGGACGTCGCTGATGCAGGATGTGGCGCGAAAGCTGCGGCTGGGAGTACCGTTATCGCCGTAGACCCGGTTTGTGTGCTGGATCAATCAAATGCGTGGCGGGTTGGTGTAAGAAAACATTTTTTTGTGCCGGGGAGTGAGGAATCATGAGACGCGGACTGTGTGTGATGGTGGTGCTGTGGTTGTGTCTGCCGGCCGTATTGAGGGCGCAGGATCCTGTGCCCGACGACTTTACTCGAGCGATTCGCGATATCGCACAGAGTTTCGCGCGGATCATTGAGAAGGAAGGTGGCGGAAATGTGATTGTAGGAGAATTCGCGCCGGCGACGGGCAGTCGGGGCAGCGTATCACCGCGAATTCAGAAAACGCTGACGACAGAGTTGAAGCGATTGAACATCAACGTTGTTGAAGGAAATGACTTTCGATTTGAGATCAAGGGTGATTACCAGTTGGTGACTCAGAAGTCGAACAGGAACAGCGTATCGGCCGTTCGTCTGACGGGCCGACTGATTGATGCTTCGTCCGGCGATATTCTGAACGAAAAACCACAGACGCTGATCGTGGGCCCGGAATCGGTTTCGAATACTGAGGGGCTGACGGTCAGTCTGGATGGACTGCTGACTGATGTCGACCGACTGAAGGCGGTGTCCGCTGCGCATCAGAAGGCAAAAGACGGCTTGGCAGGTTTTGTGCTGGATGGCACGGTGCTGTCAGCGCGTGCGGGTTCGCGTTACGCCATGGAGGTGCTCGTGCGTGACGGCGACACGTACACTGCTCGCAGTCTGACCAACGACCGAGGCCAGGCGTTTGTGGACCTGCCTGTGGAAGCCATCTATGCGGTGCGACTGATCAATCGTTCGTCAATGCATGCGGCGGTCGAGCTTCGTGTGGACGGGGTCAGTTCGTTTGAATTCAGTGACACGGGTTCAGTTTTCTGGATTCTGGAGCCCAATTCCGCGGCAGAAATCCGCGGCTGGCATCGCACGAATACGCTGACAACCGAGTTTCGTGTGGTGGAGAAGTTTGAGGACGGAGCGGCGTTCAAGGTCCAGTTGTCTTCAAAATCGACGGGACTGATCACGGCAGCATTCCGGGCAGCGTGGGCCGAGGGAGAGGCAACGCCGGCTGACGAGCCGGGTAACATCACGGAGAATGGTGGCCGGGAGCGAAAGGTGACGGGCTTCGGCAACGACATCGCCTTTGAGACAAAGCAGGTGAATATGATCATCGGAGCACCGCGGGAGATCCTTGCGGTGCGCTATGATCGCAGCGAGTAAACGGGGATGGGGATCAGGATCACTGCGAGGAAACTCAGTGATGTTATCAGGTCGCTTCTGCTGCGATTTCGGCCTGTAGGGCCAGCTCCATCAGCCCGGGGTGCAACCCCGGGTCAGCCCCCAACGAAATCGGACGCCCTGTAAGGGCAGCTCTCAACCGCGCGCTGCCAACGCCCACCGCAAACGGCCTCGGGGAGACACCGGAACGTGAACGGGGCGACGGTGCGTGTCATGCCGGTGGCGTTCGCGCCGGAAAACGCGGCAACATCCACGAATCGCACACGAGGCTAACTGCAGCGCTGCACACCAAGCTCACGCCGAACCCGCAGTGTTCTGCTGAGAGCTGCCCTTACAGGGCGAAGGTTTCGCGGGGCGGCTTGACCTGGCATTTCATGCCAGGCTG
>CAZLOQ010000367.1:0-332 GCA_964561125.1 uncultured Chitinophaga sp.
AGCCACGGTACCTCGCCCCACTCCTCACTCGCCAATATCCCGTCGCCGGCCCACTCGCTGAAACTCCCCGTACTCCGCAGACTCAATCGCGACAACCGACGCAGAACCTCCGCCTCGCGACGCACCAGCTCCCGGCGTCGCACGTCCTGTTCCCGCCGCAGACTCCGATCCAGCCGCGGAAACTTGACACAACACACTACGCCATCCGCCCGTAGTGCCACACACACAATCGACACCGACGTCTGACCCAAAACTCCCACAAGATGAAAGCCTGCTGCAGATTCCGCGGACAGCCAGTCCGGTCGATCAGGTAAGTGCGCCCACATTTCGTG
>CAZLOQ010000367.1:517-874 GCA_964561125.1 uncultured Chitinophaga sp.
CTCCGCTGAAATCGACGCACCACCAACCTGCAACCGCTCATTACCACCCAGCAACTCCAGCAAAACGACTTCAAAAAACTCCTCCGCAACGTTTCGAGGAAAAGTAAGGAAATAACGCTTCGCCGCCAGAGACATGTACTGGCCGTAAGTCCACATCCGACTGACTTCTTCTCCGCTCCCGCTGACCTCTGCATCACCGCTCAACGCGGGATACTGACGCGCGATCCGCTCGGTTGCCTCAAACTCAATCTCCCCGCCCCGCCCCTCCACACGGATCCGCAACAACGCCGCCGCCGCATTTGCCGCGTGACGCTCCGCCGTCGGCACCAACTCTTCAATCCCACAGCCGGCCGCCAG
>CAZLOQ010000367.1:884-1407 GCA_964561125.1 uncultured Chitinophaga sp.
TCCACATCCAGACTCAGCCTTGCCCGGGCCTGGTCGCGCCGCAGAATTATCTCCGCTAATTCCTCCGTACGATGCAGCAGCGTCCCCATCGCCGTTTCGTCAAAGATGTTCATGCCCTTCAGGAGCCGTCGCGCGGTTGATGAACCCCGGCCACTCAGCAAACTGAAAATCTCTCCCAGAGAACGCCGCTTCTGACCGCCACCCCGTACCTCAGAAAACATACCTTCCAGGGCCAGACCCATCGTCCGCGCAATCGCCAAAGCGCGAGCTACACGTGTGTAATCTCCTGCCTCCCGAACCAACGCCGCCGGTGGCTCCTCACCGAAATGCTCCATCAACATTCCCTGCTGCAAACCGTCGTCCGGGAACAACCAGCGTGGATCCAGCCCCAGACGCTCGTAACGGCTCAAACGGCCACCCTCAAACATAGTCCGTCCACTCAGCGACTCAAGCATGAATAAACCCCGTAACGCCTCACCCGCTCAGAATCACCATCCAAGTCACAAGTACCGAATCGACTCAA
>CAZLOQ010000367.1:1441-2931 GCA_964561125.1 uncultured Chitinophaga sp.
CACGGAAAATGTTGGGTTGGCTCGCCAAAATCGATCCCGGATTTGAATTTCGTGGTGTGATCAGCCGATTCACAGAGGTGTTTTTCAGGATCAGCAATCGCCCCCTGCGAAGATTACTGCAGTCCTCCGTCTTTGGAACTGAGTATGTCCCTAGCTGCCGCTTTCATGCTTGTGCTTAGCCTGGTCGTCTGTGTCCGCCTGCTGCAGCTCACTGGCGACCTCGGGCTGTTGTCTGCCGGTTATCGTCGTCGCGCAGTACAGCACATCGGTTCTGATGCGGAAGGGGATCCGCAGACGGCCGTGATTCTGTGTGTGCGAGGTGCCGATCCTTCACTGCAAGACTGTCTGCGGGGTCTTGCGGGGCAAACACACAGCCACTTCACGGTGCATATTGTCGTGGATCACAGGAGCGATCCGGCTCTCGGAGTACTCAGGCAAGCCGCGTTGTGTGATTCGCGGATTCGAATTCACGAGATCCCCGGACCGCCGCCACGGCATCGCGTCGTTTGCCATGCGCGCTGCGGCGATTGAAGAGGCGCTGCGTGAAGGCTTGTGGGAGCACAAGCTTTGTGAAGACACGTGCCTTGGCGATTTCTTCCGTCGTGTCGGGCGCCGCACGGTCATTGTGCCATCCGTCGCGATGGCAAACCCGGAGATGTGCACTCTGAGCGGATCGGCGGCCTTTATCACTCGGCAGCAGACCTTCACGCGGTTGTATTCCGCTGCAGCATGGCAGATTATCGGCTTCGGAATGATCTTCACGGCCCTGTGTCTGATCAGCCCAGTGTTTGCAGCCCTCGCAGTCTGGCAGGGTTCTCTGTACACGGCCACCGCGGGTGTGCTTGCGTATGTGCTCCTTCATGCTTCGGTGGTGCATTTGGAGTGGCGAGGGCACAGGCTGCCCTATGTGCTGCGGCCCGGCCTCGCAATGCAGCGAGCTGCCGCAGCTCCCCTCTGGAAGCTGTATCTGGCACAGCTATTGTGTGCCGCCATTTCGTTTTACGCCTGTGTGCGGGCGGTGTTTGCAGTGCAGATGTCATGGAGGGGCATTCAGTACAGGATTCTGCGAGGTCCTGTGCGTGTGGAGATGCTCCAGTATCGTCCATTTTCTGAAACTCGAACGCTTGAACGACTGAGCGGCGGTACGGGAAGAATGTCAATTTGAAGCCTCTTCATCTCTTCGAATTCATGGATCATCCGTGGACTCCAGCTGCACTGCGAAAAACGCTGCTGGATGTTCTGGACTTCTGCAACTGCGATTTTCGTCCGTGGTATCGGCTGCTGGCGGAAGACATTCTGCAAACGGCACTCGGGATAAGGGCCGCGTGCGTGGCAGAACCAGGGGCTGGCGCGGCTCCGATTCTCCGCGAGCTGGCAATGCTGATTCGCAACTCGGGTATTCCGGATGCGCAGCGGCTGATGTTGATTCCAAGCGACCTGTATCCGGTACCGGATGCCTGGAAGCGGCTGGAACAGGAGTTCCCGAATAT
>CAZLOQ010000367.1:2941-3270 GCA_964561125.1 uncultured Chitinophaga sp.
TCCAATGGGCAAGCAGACGGCGTAACAGGGATTCCAGTGCCCGCCTTAGCCGGACCTCCCGGGCCAAGGCGATAGCGAGCACCACGGCCAGCGCGGTGCTGGTACACGAACCCGTCCGGCGAACATGGCTCTCGATGCTGCTGACGTCATTCTGCTGGTTTCCGGCACTGCTGACCCCGGCGATGCGAATTCGTCGGCCGGGAAGTCTGCGGCGAATTTTGTTGTGCTGGCTGATTCCCATCGTGCCGCTGATGTTCGTCTGGGATGGCCTCGTCTCGTGTCTGCGGCAGTGGACGGATGCGGAATGGGAGCAGTTCGTGCGTGACGCA
>CAZLOQ010000368.1:0-3260 GCA_964561125.1 uncultured Chitinophaga sp.
GCCCCTTCCTGCCCGCCCTCGCTCACCGCCCACTGAAAAGGGGGATGGATGCGCCGGACGCGTCCCGACAGCAGATGGTCAACGATCTTCTGAAGGAAGCCGAGGACATTCGCCGGACGATGAAGGCCAATTCGCTGCAGAGCCTTGAACTGGCCAAACGCAGGGAACGCATCGAGTAGCAGATGCGGGAGTGGTAGTGGTAGGGTTTGTCGCGTGCTGATCTTTGACAACTCACGTTAAAATGAAATTAGCCGCCGGGCCAGGCTCGCCCGGCGGCTGAAAACCACGGTCAAATCAACATCTATCATTCGGATGTGGTGTTGCACCACGTTACGGTGAAAACCATTCGCCGATACGTAGAGCAACATATTCTCGACCGCTTTGAGAATCGAGGCTGGTTCCAGTAAGCTTGACTGTGTTTCGTTGCCAGAAATCCGCAATCGCAGCATCAAGTGAGAGTTGAGCAACCGAGATCCGCGGCTTGTGAGCGCCGAACAATCCAGACACTCGCTGCTGTAGTTTCACATCATTGAGAAAGAGAACCTCCTCCAAGCTTTTTCGTCGTTCATGGTTCGACAGAGATATCCCAAGTTCAGCTGGAAGTAGTTGGACGAACAAGGTTGCAGAACCGAAATATGGGTTTTCAATGATTGAAGCGACGATGACATTCCCATCTTCTCGATGGTGCCGGAATGCCGCGGGTGAAGCCTCTCGGGCTGCGGCCAGTAGATTGTGTGAAGTCTGTTCCGGCATTTGCAGCGTTCTCGACCACTGCCATTTCACGCGATCGCCTTCAAACAGTACGACAGATGCACTGATGAGTCCGATTTCGGTGGCCAGATTGCATACGCGAATCGCAGCAGCAAGATCAGAAACATCGGCTCGCTTTGCGAGTTTCTTCAAGTCGCCGGCAACTACAGTCGCTTCCGGCAACAAGGATTGAACAAGGCTCGTGGGCATCAAGAGTTCGGAGGCAAGATCGTTTACGCGTCGTTCTTCAGCAGAGTTCGACGACAACATCTGTTCGTACGTTTCGCCGACAACGCCCGGAATGCCGAGAATCAAATGACCTAGTTCATGAGACAGGGTAAATCGCTTCCTGCCGGGACTTTGATTCGAATTAATGCGAATGATAGATCGATTGTCGAGAGTCAGGCACCAGCCGTCGCAGCCATCCAGCGGTGACTCTCGTATCGACACACCAAGGTGGGCAGCCAGCTTTTCGGGAGCCTCGGGAAAGTGTGTCTCGGCAAACCGCCTGGCGTCGTCCGCTAAGATCATTTTCCGCTGGTCTTCAAGGGCCTGATTCTCAGCAGATCATTGATGTCGGTCAGCAGATCCCGTTTGGTAGCGTCATCGAGACTTGACAAATCCTGATTACGAAACCTGACCCGCAGTTTCTCGTGCAGAGACAACAGCTGAACAATGTGCCGATCGAGATCAGAGGTGACTTTTACATCGCGCAAAGCAGCCACATCGTCGCGAATGTAGTCATCCGCAAGATCAACACCGCCAGTAACGGGCACGAAATCGTCATCATCCCAAATCATCACAAGAACCCTCTTTTTCTGAGCCACTTTTCCGCAGCTGCGGCAGGTAACTCGAAATCAACCATACCGTCTGCATCTTCAAAGATCAACTCGAACCCGCGATCTAGGTAGAATTTCCGAGTCCGCTCGGACGGCAGTGACGTGAGCCAAACGCGGCCTCCCAAACCCAGGAGATAGCTGTGCCGCACGGCGGCCAGCAGCAAAACACTGCCAATCCCCTGATATTTCGGCGTTTCCACCACCCAGGGACGATTCCGTGGGGCTGTCGCGATGCGATCCACATAAACGGCACCCTTTCCAGGCTGCAATTGGCTTTCCACATCGATTCGATAGGCAATCGCCCCTTCGATTGCACCGCTGGCACTTTGCACCGCCAACGCTTCCCAAGTCAATCTTGCATGGTTTGCACCCACGATTTTCCGCCAGAGCCAGTGATTGTCCCCTTCCCCTTTCCGGACAGACTTTAATGCGGGAAAGGACCACCATGTTCCATCAATTCCTCTCGCAGCAAGATCTCGAGTGAGGCGGATCAGTTGAGCCTTCACTCGAACATTCTTCGCGACATTCAGAATGTGAACTTCTTCGGGGAGATCAAACATAGTGAAATGTCAATTCGGCCAATTTGAATTGGTCTTTTGGCGGCTGCTTAATTTCTGGTCTGCAGCAGTGTTGAAATCAGAATGGGGTGTGACTGGAGTTCCGCGCGCCTGAGATGAAATTGGGGATGCGGAAAATCGCCCTCCGTGAGATGATTTGGGTAACTTAGATCCACTTCATCCGAACCACGGACGGCGTAAGATGAGCATCTCAGGAAATGGCGGTTTCTGCAACTGTGATCCGACCCGGAGCATGCTGGGTCAGCTGCTCCAGGTTCGTGGTCAGGAACACGATCGCATTTTGACCACATACCAGAAGCAATCCATGTTTTCGAAGTGCTGCACCATCCGGGACGGGCTCACGGAACAGTGATGGTCAGAAAGAATTGGCATGCTTTCGCTGCAGGTATTCCTGCAGCCGTTCAGTGATCGCCGCGTTTTTCCGGACACGCTTCGGCTCCTGTGCAGAGACCTTGTTCTCAGCGGCCGCTTCCTGCGTGTGAACGTCGGCGAAAACGGTTCTGGAGTCTGCAAACTCGAGGACACTTCCCAGCTCCTGAGACGAGAATAAGCAAAACAGAACGTAGTCGCTCACGACCAGCCCTCACTCCTCAATTTACCCAGGGCAACAGCCGCATGCGCTTTGACAAGATTCAGCTCATCAATCTTCCTGAGCAGTGCATCCAGTTCCTCCAAAGATTCTTTGGACAGCGATCCCTCAGCGTTTTTTGCCGAAAGCTGCTCCAGTCGGGCTTGTTCTTTTGTGGCCAGTGCCATGTCGGCAAGGGCCTGCAAGCCCTCAGTGCTGACCAATAAACTCACTTCCTGAGACAAAAGCAAACTCCCTGCAAATCGCGATATCCGAAGGCTGGCAAATCCTGACCAATGTCCCGCCTGAGCTTTTGCTTCCGCAACGTCCTTCTGTGGCTGCCCGAATCGTCTCAATCAGCCCTGCTACGGTCAAGTTCGACCCGGAATTGTTTCTGGCCTCGGTGTCATTGGGCGCGTCAGCTGGACAGCGCCAGGTTCGAGGTTCCTTTCACTTCTCACCGCCCACTTCCCACTTCCCAGTTCCCCCTGCGATTTCGGCCTGTAAGGCCAGTTCCACCAGCCC
>CAZLOQ010000369.1:0-3187 GCA_964561125.1 uncultured Chitinophaga sp.
TCCGGCTGCTGTTTCCGTTGCCCCCATAAGTCCTCTGCCGGCAGGGCTGTGGTCGTTTTTGCACTGTTGCTGGTCATACACGGGCTTCCCTCACTGGGCGCTCAACAGCAATCTTCCCCCGCCGCCTCGCTCTTCATCCGCTCCGCAGTCCTTGAACAACTCCTCAAAGACTCCCGCAGCGAACAGCAGCCCGTCGCCAAAAACCTCCTGCGGTCCGATGTCACCGGCTGCCAGACAACGCTTACCGAATCCCGTCTCCAGATCATCCCCAACAGTCACCCTCTGCAGTTTCAGGTGCAGACTCAGGGAACCGTCAGCAGTCAGACAACCGGCATCAATCCCCAGGCTGTCGTACAAAGCCATGGAAACCACCGCTTCCAGGTCACCAAACCGTTCTGGTTTGATGGCCGCCGGTTTCTCACTCGCCCCAGTCACGGCACCATCGAAGCCTCGCAGAGTCCCCAGCGAGTCTTCAGCGCTGCAGGGGCTCGTATGCCGCTCCTCGCACCGCTTACCGACCAGATCGCCTGGAATCGTGTGCGACACATGCAGCCGCAGATCAATCAGGCGGTGGCCCTCGACCTTTCCAAAGATGTGTTCCCGCAGGTTGATCGTCGCGTGGAACAGGAATTCATCCGTCTGGAAGAGCGCTGGCTGCAGTCTCAGCGAATCCTCAGCCAATGGCTGCCACAACGCACACTTGAATGGTCCGCCACTGCCCGGGAAGACTGCGTGCTGCTGACAACCAGCTCCTCCCCCGACAACCGCACCCCCACGGCCCGTCGTCCGGATCCCGTCGCCCTCGACAGTCCCCGATTTGCCTCCCCCACAACCTCGGCAGCGGTCCTGCAGCCCGCAGAAGACGTTGTGCTCATCATCTCAGACGCGGCCCTGACTGAACTCGTGGCCAGCGCCCTTCCAGGCGACACAAAAATCTCTGATACTCAACTGCAGCGGCTTGCCGAACTGCTCCCTGATCTTCTCTCCGGACACCCTGACGCTACAGCCCGGCTGACCGCAATCACCACCGACACCGTCGCTCCTGCGACGTTCTTTACGCTCGAACTGCCGCCTCGGCAACCACTCACTGTCAGCTGCCGCGACGGTGACCTGCAGCTGAATTTCCGCTTCCGCATCGTACCGCTGATCGGCAGCGACAGTGGCTGGATGACCACCACTTTGTTCCTCCGCGGCAAACGCCTCGATTCCGGCACCTGGACACTCGCTGTCCGCGACACGGCTGTCGATGCATCTTCCGCTGAACAGACAGTGCAGACGGGCACCGTCTGGCCGGCACTCATCCGCGCGCGCCTGAACACTCTTCTGGCGACGGCTCGGCAGCCGCCATTGCCGACGGAATTCCCGCTGTCGCTCGCCGGGCTGCCCCCCGCCCGACTCACGCTGCTCGAAGCTGACAGCCGCTCAGGAAAGCTGCGAATCGCTTTCCGCATGCAGGAACAGGCGCGGCAACCCTCACCATAGACAACCGCGTGTCTTTTCTTCGATCCGCACCAGAATCGCTCAACGAGCGAAAATGCGGAAGCCCTCACAGTCGAGGCAAATTTCGGCGGCCGATGTTTGTCTGACCGGAATGTTCACACCCGGCCACCGGCACCGGGAAGGATCGTCACCAGAGTTGAGATGTTCTGGTTGCCGGCGGACACAAAGACACGAAGTCCTGTGTTCCACCGGCCAACTGCGAGAGTCTGACCGGCTTCGCAGTCTGAATCCTTCACGGTGCCGGAGGTCGGGTTGTGGGACATCTGTTTACCTGACAATACCGCGTGGTGCGTCGCCGTTCAGCGCCCCCTGCCCCTGAGCGGGCTGGGGCGCCGGAGGTGCGGGTGGATTGGGAACAGGTTCCGGTGCGGTTTCGAGATTTGCAGGGGCTTGCCGAGGGTCTCTTTCGACAGTGCCCACGGGAGACGGCCAGGCAAATTCACGGGGTTCAGTATGAACATGATTGTTGGGTCGGGCATGTGTGCGGGCCAGCGATCGCAGGCGAGCATCCTGGATGGCTTCGGCATTCCAGCTGCCTTCTGCCAGCTGGACTCCGTTGACATCCAGCAGATTTCCGGTGGACAGGTTGAGTGCCGTGATGGCTTTGTTGTAGTTGATGACCTGGCGGTAGTAAGCGGCTTCCGCTTCTGCGAGGCTGGCCTGAGCACGGAGCACGAGGTCAAGAGTTGTGGTGCCCACTTCACGTTCCGCTTCAAGGAGTTCCACGCGTTTCTCAGCTGCAATCACTCGATTGTAATTCGATTCCGCCGCCGCCCATGCAGCGGCCACATCCTGAATAGCCGTCGCGATGTCATGGGCAATGCTGCGTTCCTGGGCAGCAAGAATGGCGTTGGCACGGGCCAGCTGCAGTTCGTGATTGCGGGCCTGGCTGCGAGGCTGACGCAGACCGATGGGGATCGACATCTCAAGACCCATCGACCACGTGTCCAGATCCTGGCCGGTCATTGATCCGTAACCGCTGCTCCCATTCCCCGAAATCAGCTGGTCACCGAATCCGTTGACGGCATAGGACCCTACGGCATCAAGCTGGGGACGAACCAGACTGCGGGCTGCGTCCAGCTGCAGCTGCAGGCTGCGGATCTGCCACTTCTGGCGCCGCAGTTCCGTACGTTTGACAAGTCCGTCTGTCAGGCAGGCTTCCCAGTCCGCGTGAAATTCGGCCTTCACCGGTTCCGTGACCGGCCTGAGCACTGTGCCATCGTTCATGGGCAGGGCGATGAGTCGTCGCAGGGAGCTTTCGGTGTTGTAGACGGCGTTCAGGGCGAGCTCCAGCTGGGCACGAGTTTCGTAGAAGCGATCGCGTGCCTGAAGCTCATCCGCCAGTTTGAGCGTGCCGACTTCCACCTTGGTCCGCGCTTCCCGCCACGTCTGAAATGCACTTTGATGCGTGGCGACTGTCGTGTCGTAGATCCTGTAAGCGAGATACAGATCCCAGTATGCATTTTCAATATCCCGCAGCCCGTCACGCACTGCGATCTCGAAGTCAGCCAGCGTGATGTCCTGGTTGATGCGGGCAATCACAACACCCTGGCTGACCCCGGCGATGGCTCCGAAACCGGGTCTGAGCGGACCGGCGACGCGAGTAAATTCCGTGCCGGCTCCTGCAAGCAGCGGCTGACGAACCTGCGCGCTCAGCGATCCCGAGTAGGACGAGGGAAACTGCGGC
>CAZLOQ010000370.1:0-3169 GCA_964561125.1 uncultured Chitinophaga sp.
CAGGCTGGAAGTAAGATCGGAGCAGTGATGCGGCGGCGAGGAATTCAGCGGTACCGTGCAGTAGTCTACCTTCCATCCGCGGCAGGTCCAGAACAGAAACCTGAAACTGCGGAAACATCGCGCTGCATTCCTGAGGAACATGGAAGATCTGGTGGAGCGACCGTGATTTGGACCACGGTCGCAGGCCGTTGTAAATCACCATTGGCAGAATGCAATGAAACGGTTGCTTTTGCCGCGCCCAGTCTTCCCCCTGATGCACGATGTAGCGGAGCACCTGAAAGGAGGCGTTGGCGTCGCGGTAGCTTTTGTGTTCCAGCAGGAGGTAGATGAGGAGGATTTTTTTCGAACGGAAGCGGACTTCGAAGAGCACGTCTGCGCGGTGGTTGCGGAGCCGGCTGTCGGTCTGATCGGGGCTGACGACGCGGAGTGTGCTGAGATCCAGCTGCTGCAGGAGCGCCGGTGGCAGGAGACAGGCGAGCAGAGCGCGCGCGTAGTGAGGGTTTCTGATAAACCAGCTAAAGTATTCGTTATGCATGTGCTTGGGGTGGTGTTTGTTCATGCACCCATTAGAGTGCAGGAGGGCGGTAATTTCCAGAGAAATCAAGTGGACGTCGGGGCAAATCGTCCGGCTGGTTCCGATTAAAGCGATTGTGGCTGTTGAGATGATGGACCCTCTGCCTGAGCCGGGGCAGGGCAATTACAGAACGGCGGAAGGGAGCGGGTCAGCCACAGAGGACACAGGCGCCCAAACAGGATTGCACGCTGCGGTGCCACACTGCGGTGCCATGCACCTTTTCTGGCGGATACACGAATCTTGATCAGCTTCTTCCCCGCATTTTTGGGGGATTTGCTGATTCGAGCGGCGACTATTACAGTGCTTGTTCGGCGATGTCATTTTCCTCCGGTTTCTGAAAATTATCCAAACGGCCTCGCATTGCCGCCAACTCATCCAGCAGAGAACATCCAGCATGTCCAGAGTGGCTGTCGGTGCTTCCCCGGAACGTCGTCATGACCTTGATGCACTTCGAGCAGCCGCGATGCTGCTGGGAATTGCACTGCACGCGGCGATTCCCTACGCGGCGTCAATTCCGTGGGCTGTCCAGGATTCGCAGACCAGCGAAGCCTTCCGACTCCTGTTGAGCAGCATTCACGGTTTTCGCATGCCGCTGTTCTTCCTGATCAGCGGCTTCTTCACCGCCATGATCTGGCAGCAGAGGGGTTTGGCTGCGTTGCTGCGGCAGCGAGCCCTCCGCATTCTGCTCCCCTGCCTGCTGGCGTCCGTGACGATCCTACCCCTGATGTCGTGGATCGTGCGGCGAGTCTCTCCGGCGGTTCCCACGGTGGGTTCCGCGCGACCGCTGCCGACGTCAGGCCAGTCTTCAATCCGTCCACCGATCACAACCGTGCCGGAGGCGATCCGGCGGTCCGACAACGACAAGCTTCGAAAGCTGCTTGCGGCGGCCCCGGAAACTGCCCGTCAGCCCGACGCTGAAATGCAGGTGCAGCCACTGGCGTGGGCAACGATGCATGGAAATACGGATGCTGTGCTGCTGCTGCTGGATGCCGGGGCGGATCCGGACGGCCGCAATGGCGATGGTTCGACTGCCCTGCACGGTGCTGTGTTCACCGGACGGCCTGAGCTCGTGAAACTGCTCCTTGGACGCGGTGCAGATCCGCTTGCAGAGAATCTGCGGGGCGAGCTTCCCGCGCAGACTGCAGCGGCGGATCCGGGGGCGACAGCAGTCATCTGGTCACTGCTGCAGCTGCCGCCACGTAACCCGGGTGATATCGCTGACGGTCGGTTAAAGTGTCTTGCACAGCTGCCCGCTCCGCCAGCTGCTCTGCCGGTTCCCCCGGCCGATCTGATCACTACCATCCGCGCCGCATACACAGGTTTTCTTACGTCTCCACGCTGGCAGGTACCGGCACTGTCGCGACCCGGACAACCCCCGTTTCATCTGCTGCTCAGTCCGGTGTTCAGCCACCTGTGGTTTTTATGGTTTCTCTGCTGGATGGTCGTGGGATTTGCGATGTTTATCGGCCCCGTCTGCTGGCTGGCGAGGAAGCTGCGGATGCCTGGCTTGCGAACAGCCCGACAGCTCACGGTATCTCCATGCAGACTCCTGTTTCTGCTGCCCACCGCGGCTATGATGACGCTGATGGGGCTGTTCGGTCCGGGATTCGGACCGGACACTTCGATGGGATTGATTCCCCAGCCGCATGTGCTCGCTTATTACAGCGTGTTCTTTGGTTTTGGTTGTTTGTACTTCAGAGCTGAGGACCGCGAAGGCAATACAGGCCGCTGGTGGTGGTTCAGTTTGCCATTTGCCCTGTTCGCCCTGTTTCCGCTCCATTCACGACTTGGAGACGCGCGATTGAGTATTGCCATGGTTCAGGCTGCGTACGCGTGGCTCATGAGTTTTGGCTGTCTGGGATTCTTTCGGCAGTTCCTCGGGCGACCCAGTCCTGCAGTTCGCTGGCTTTCAGATGCTTCATACTGGCTGTATCTCACTCATCTGCCGCTGCTCTTCGTACTGCAGGCTCCGCTGCGGCCACTCGCCGTTTCTCCATGGTTTAAGTTTGGATTTTCGCTCGTTGCCTGCACCGGACTGCTGCTCGTCGTCTACCGGTACGCCGTACGCTACACGTGGCTGGGCACGCTGCTGAACGGCGCGCGTTCAATGCCACTTACTTCCAGCGGAACGGCGCGAGCTGTCCGGTGATGGATGCTGAAATTTCCTGTCGTTACCGGACGGCTCGCGCCGTACCGCTTCTATTTGGAGCCGAAAGCAGGTGGCATTGGGCGGTGGGCAGTGAGAAGTCGATGGTGTCGCAGGAAGCCGATGTTTGCGTGTACGAGCTCTGCTGTGTTTGCGGCCTGTAGGGCCAGTTCCATCAGCCTGGCATGAAATGCCAGGTCAGGTCGCCCCCTCGAAAGCTTCGCCCTGTAAGGGCAGTTCTCAGCCGAACGCTGCGTGTCCGGTGTCAGCCGGGTGGGCGGCAGCGGGCCTTGCGGGGCGCGTTGATTTGGGGGAGGTCCGCGCTTTCCGGGGTGAACCCCGAGGACTTTGGAGGCACCCTGGCACAATTTCGTTGCGCTGCCTCGACATGGGTGTTGGAGGGGCGTTGCCGGGGCCGTATCTGAGAACTGCCCTTACAGGGCGTGCGT
>CAZLOQ010000371.1:0-2028 GCA_964561125.1 uncultured Chitinophaga sp.
AGAGGCCCCCTGCCATGACACGACGCAAGAAAAAAGCTCCCACCGAGTTCGTTCCCGGATCGCCCCCCGACTGTCTACCGAACAAACTGCTGCCGGAGTTCCACGATCTGATTGCAAGGTTCACGGTCTCAGGACACGAGCCGGACGACGTGCAAAAGATCATTCTCGCCCGATACGTGATGGCAGCAGAGGACGTGCGCACGGCTGAATCGGCGGCGGCGGCTGTTCCGGCGGTGGTCGAAACACGGTCAAACGGCCCACAGGCCCATCCGCTTCACAAGGCTGTTGAGACCCGACGGCGGGAGCTTCGCGCATGGCTCAAGCTGCTCCCGCGGATCACTCCGGCAGCTGCCACCATTTCCCGCACGTCGACCCCGTCGGCATCGTCGACCACGACGGCATCGTCGACCACGACGGCAGTGTTGCAAGTTTCAGGGAATCCACTTTTGTCGCAACCCGGAATCACAGCCGCGCGGGCGGAGTTTCTGGGGGCCCTTCGCGAACGCCTGAAAACGGCAACGGGACCGGAGAAAAGGGAGCTGCTCGAAGCCGTTCGCGCCCGACGTGCGGAGTTGGCAAGCAATCCGGACACCACCGATGGAAGTTCCGGCTGATCGATACACGAGCTTACCGGCGTGTGCCGGTTGGCATTCAATCCGAGTTCGAGAGATGGAGTTTTTGACAATGGCAAAGAGGACGACACCAGGCGACGAAACCACGGCACCCAACGAAGCAATCGACGCGGCAGCAGCGGCGGTGCGGGCGGCTGTCTCCGCGTACAATCCACAGAACGATCCACGAGTATGGAAGCGTATCGCCGAAATCTGGCGGGGCGCTTGTCATGAGCTGGTTGAGGTCGCGAGCAACCTGAAGGCTGATGGCCGCGAAGCCGGGGAAATTGTGCCGCGGCTTCTCAGCATGCTGAAAAGCCGGCAGGAACAGGAGCCCGGTGAGATTTCATCGGCCGTGGAAGAGTTCAGGAGGACGGCGGCGGATTTCTTCGCGGCCCATTCCGCGGACACCATGGCCGGGGAGGTCCTGCAGCAGATTGAGGCGATGGAGATCGCCAAAGTCGAAGCGAGGGAGCGACAGGAGGCCCATGAGCAGACGCGGCGCGAGCAGCGGGCGGCTGAGCTGGAACGCGAAGCCGAGCGGCTTCGACAGGGACCGCCACGGCCGACAAGTTTCATCGCCGTTCCATCGGCATGACGCCGGCACGGCAACGCAGGAGACGGCATGGGAGGAGACGATAGCCGGCAGGATCGGGACTGCCGGCAACACATTCAACAACGCACCACGCAACGCACCACGCAACGCGGCTGGGAATCCGGTGATTCAACCGTGGTCGCAGCCGGAGACGCTGGAACGCAGCGGGAGGCGGTTCAGCATGGCGGCGGTTCAGACGGCCGGAAGATCCTGAGATCCTCGATCGCCTGAGTTCAAGACGTGCGGGGAACGGTGGTGCGGTTTTAGAGCAATCCCACCACCACCCCGCACGTTTCAAGCACGATCACCACACCCATTCATCACATTGTTCACGACACCCATTCACCCCGATTGAGAGGGCATTTCATGCGACTGAGCTTCACGAGCGGCCAGCTGGCCGAAGCGCTGCTTATGGCCGGAATCTTCTGGATGGCAGCGGCGCTTACTGAGCAGCAGCAGAACCCCGAGCGGTTCCGGTGGCGGATCCAGCAGCTGCTGCCGGCGGATGCACCCAAAGAAGATGCTGCGGACGAGGTCTTGAGCCTTCTGGGGTCCGACTACGTTTGACGGCAACGCCGGTTGTGTCGATACTCGAAACACGCGGGATAGTCCGGCCAGACGACAAGCGAAGTTGCCTACTTCGTTTCCCGCGCTTCATTCTTCAGGCACTCAGAGAAAGGCGCTGAGCGATGGCATCCATTTCCAAAGACTCCAAAGGGTGGCGAATTCGATTCTTTGACTCAAAGGGCGAGCGGAAGACGTTACGGCTTTCCGCGGGAATGAGAGTCACCAAACGACAGGCGGAAGAAATTGGCCGTCATG
>CAZLOQ010000371.1:2038-3148 GCA_964561125.1 uncultured Chitinophaga sp.
ACGAGGGGGACGCTCCGGCAGGGGCCGCATCCCCGGACGTGGGCGAGGCCCTTCATGCAAAGCTGGCAGCTGCCGGACTGGCCACGCCACGAGCACCGGCAAAAGTTGCCGAAGCCACGGCCCCGAGTCTTGAAAAGTTCCTGGCCGAATTCCGCAACGAAGGACGGACGGCCAGAGGGGAGCAGGCGGCGGCCCTGACCGTCATCAAGTGGCAAGCCCCCATGGATAAGCTGTTGAAGTTCTTCGGGCTTGACCGTCCCATTGATTCCATCACCAGAGAGGACGCCCACCAGTTCCGGCGATGGCTGGACGCGTACCGCAGCAAATCAAAAGACCGCAACCGGAAAGGTCGCCCACTTTCCGAGAATTCAAAACGGAAGGTCATTGATAACGCGAAGGTGTTTTTCAATGCAGCTGAGCGGCGCGGGTTGGTGCCGTCGAATCCCTTCAAGTTCCTGCCCTCGAATACCCGGCCAAACCGGGAGCGAGATTTCTTCGTCACCCGGGAGATGGCCACGAGGATTATCGAGTTCTGCCCGGATGCCGAATGGCGTTTGCTGGTCGCCCTCTGGCGGTTTGCCGGACTCCGCAAAATGGAAGTGTTCAATCTGACCTGGGGAGACGTTCTCTGGGAGCAAGGCAAAATGCGAGTGTTCGCCACGAAGACGGCCCACCATGAAGGCCGGGATATTCGATACGTTCCACTCCGGGATCTTCGCAGGCCCCTGGAAGACCTGTTTCAGCTGAACTGTTCTGAGGATACCCGGCCCACCCCTGCGGATTCACTGATCACCAGATTCCGTCCCACAAACAGCAATCTGGACAAGCCCCTGAAAGCGATTCTTCATCGTGCCGGGATCACCCCGTGGGGAAAATTGTTCCAGAACATGCGGGCGAGTTGTGAGACGGAGTGGTTGAACGAAGGACATCCGCCCCACGTGGTGGCGGCGATTATCGGGCATTCGGTGAAGGTTCAACGGGATCACTACGCCCAGGTAACGGAAGGACACTTCGACCGATTCAATGCGTTTCCAACGGGTGGCAACGTAGCCCACCCTGAAACGCCCATGACACCGACGGCACTTACTGGCCCACCAGGTGGCCCAGTAA
>CAZLOQ010000372.1:0-3123 GCA_964561125.1 uncultured Chitinophaga sp.
CTCACCTTCGGCAAAGAACTGGCGGAGGAGGTTCGAGTCTGGCAACAGGCGCAGCAGCCGTGAGCGACTACGACGATCTTGTCGCTGCACTGATGCCAGGCTCGGCCTCGA
Source organism: uncultured Chitinophaga sp. (assembly GCA_964561125.1). Classification (GTDB taxonomy): domain Bacteria; phylum Planctomycetota; class Planctomycetia; order Planctomycetales; family Planctomycetaceae; genus SXXK01. The sequence goes on from CAZLOQ010000372.1 coordinate 112, forward strand.
GTTTTCACGGCGACCTCCAGGCAGACCAAAGCAAAACGAAAGGTTGACTGTCCCCTTTTGTGCAGCCTACCGCCCCAGGACGACGTCAACACCGGCAAGGACCGCAGCCAGGTGTTTGTGAGGCAATCGTCGGCATCGAGGTCAGCCCACCAGATTTCGCCCTGCTGGATCACCATTCCACCTGTCGCAGGATGGCGAACGCAGAGGCTGTGGTAATCTGAGTGTCGGACGGATCTGCATTGATGTTTCGGGCGACTTCGTCAAGTGCCTGAGTGACCGCGTCGTCGTCATGTCGAGCGACAAATTCCGCAATCGCACGCGAATAAAGTTCACTTCGCGATGTCTTGACCTTGAATTTCATCCGTGTTGGTGATAGACCACCTTCAGTCAAGTGTTGCCGCACAACTGACCAATAGAGGCGAACACCCAGATTCTGGCATCGAATGTTGATCATTTCCTGCCAGGGTTGTGATACTCGAACCGTTCAGAAACTTTTTGGGTACAGCGACGTTCGAACGACCATGATTTACACGCCCGTTTTGAATCGCGGAGGCAAGGGTGTTCGCAGTCCTGCAGACAGACTGACCAGGGGTTTAGAGGGTGATTAGGCCGAAACAGCCTATCACTCCTTAAAATCCTTAATCTGCTCGCAAGTGACTGATATCATTCAACTTCGGATCGAGGCTAACTTGCGTGACAGGCTGCGTTGATGCAGTCTACAGGGTTTAGGCGGATACACATAAACACAAGTTCTGCAGCAAGGCCGATGAAGCAATGACCGAACCGATTCGACCACATCCGAAGAACGTCGATGGCGCGTTCTACGTCGAATACGGCTGCTGCACAGCGTGCGACGTCCCAATGCAGGAAGCCCCAAATCACTTCGCCTACGATGGTGACAACCACTGCTACGTTTGCCGCCAGCCGCAAACCGCTTCTGACACGACTGTCATGATTGGCACAGCATGGATGGCTGAACTCCATTGCATCCGGTATCGTCGCACCGATCCCGATGTTCTTCGTCGATTAGCTGAACTTGATTTGCGTGAAATCTGCGACATCCAACCGCCGCGTCACATTTCACCGGTGATACGCAATCACGTCGAGTTCAGTGTCATCGGCAACGCGGAATTGGCAACGCCACAACAGTTGGCTGCTCACTTTGTCGATCACCTGACTTCACAAAACAACGAATGGCGGCATTTCAAAACCAAGCCAATACGAACATCAGCTAATTCCGCTTCGCTGGCATTCTCGTGGTACGAAGATCATTTTCATGTAATTGTGTTTGCAGCCGATTCCGGCTCCAACGCGAAATGGCACATTGAACACTCTCCCGATGATCCAGGTGCTCATGGCGTCGGAAACGTTGTATCGCATTGGCTCAGTTGCTGCGCCGCCACGTTTACAAACATTTGCTGGTATACTGATTCTGACTGGCACAGCTCAAAGGTAGGCCACTCAACCCGGTTCTAAAAGCTGCAGAACCATCGCATGCACGGGAACGGCGGTGGCCAGCGGTTTCTGAAACCAAAGTCAGCTCCCGCCGCCCCGTGATGCGGGTCGTTCGGCGACAAGAACATCCCATCTCGAATCACAACTGAGGCCACGCAATGGTTGACATCGATCGCATGTTCGAAGAGTCCGCGCGACTGATCGCTGAAGTCGCGGCGAATCCACAACCAATTGTCCAGGGAATGTCGAAATGGTTGGACTATTGTGCTTCAGTCGCCCCGGCACACGAAGACGTGTGGGCACAACTGCGTAAACTCGACTTCGAGAATGATCAACGTCTGCTGACGGAATGGCTATCTCAATTGCTTACAGCCGAGCCGCCTGCGGATGACATCAATGGGTTTTGGTTCGGTCTGTTCAATCCGTGCAACGACGACGGCGAAGCATCATGCCAGACATACTTGGGTGGCTCATCGGATTTTAATCCCGACTCCGATTCGGACGAATGGGTATGTAATTTGTCGTATTCACCAAAAGGCCGCTACGCCAATTCCCTGATTCTTCCTGAGATATACACCTTGGTCGACTCAATTGGAGACGACGAGGACAATGTCTCGTATCTGGGCGAAGCCTTCCTATGTCATGGGTTTCTGGCGCTCGTTATTTCAAACTGGTGTCATGGAGCAATGAAGGCACATTTGCTTGGGAAAGCCAAAAGTCGGGCAGTAGTGATGGGGCACGACAGCGGTGACTTTTATCGTATGGCGGTGCTGAGTAATGGATGAGTCGCCTAACAAGGCGGTCAACCAGAGCGGCCGGTCGGGTGTTTTCACATAGCAAAGGTTTCTGGCGGCCGCCGGGTTACCTCAGTCGTTCGGCCGACGATGATCATTTGACCTTTGAGCTGTTTGTGTTCATTAAGCGACACGTCTTTCCGATCAAGGCGTTTCTCCGGACGTTGTGCGTTTTGGTGCTGTTCTTGCCTTTACCTGGATTGTTCAGTCCTCGGCCAGGCACGCCGCTCGGTGATCATTCATTGGGCATCGGCGACTTCTGGCTCATCCGGATTGTCGAGACGGTAACGCCTTCTGATGTGAGTTGGGTGATGGCTACAAACTGGATGATTCTGATACTGTGCGCGACAGTTGGTGGAGTCGCAATTGCCTGGATACGTTCGGCAGAGTCCGTCAAGGCCGAAATCGGGTAAGGGTGCCCGTTTCCGGGCACCTCCCCCACCACCTGGCACTCAACCCTCCACCATCACCATTTTCGCCCCGGCTGCCCGGGCAAAATCATTCTCGGTGACCAGCAAGTAGCTCTGCTGGGCGATCCGTGGTGAGTTGCCAAGCCAAGAGCAGACCACATGCAACGGGAACTCGCGTCGCAGTTCCGTTTGCCTGCTAGCCCGCATCGAGTGGAACAATCGTGGCCAACCCGAGACACCGGCGCGTCCGACGAATCCATTCTTGCCAGGGTCTGTAGTCCGGTTTCCCGATTCCCCGTGGTGTGTGTCTGATGGTCAGGTTGGAGCAGGTGTGGCGTGAGCGGATCAGTTGG
>CAZLOQ010000373.1:0-3087 GCA_964561125.1 uncultured Chitinophaga sp.
TCCGCAAGGCCGTCATCTTCCGCAAACTGAGTTTCAGCACCGAAGAGCAAACCGGCAGTCGGAACCTGTCGGTCATCTTCTCAGCAGTTGAGACCTGCCGACGACAAGGGCTCGCTGCCTTTGACTACATCCGGGCAGCGGTCAAAAACCTGTTCGCGGGCAAAACGACCCCAAGGTTGCTCCCCGCTGGCTAAAAGGACTGTGAACGGTTACAGCGAACATCCCAGAAAAACCCAATCGATCAGATCCAGCAGTGGGCAAAAGACTGCCGACAGCCGCTGCATCAAATTTCATCAAAGTGGCGCTTATAGGGGAATGCTAGTCGTAATGTCAATCTATGATTTCTCAACACTCTCGCCCAGTGACTTCGAGATGCTCTCTCGAGATCTGCTACAAAGCGAACTCGGCGTCCACTTAGAAAGCTTTCGGAGCGGCAGAGACGGCGGGATTGATCTACGCTACAGCAGGCCATCGCACAGCGCTTTGTGGATAATTCAGGCCAAGCATTATATTCGATCTGGATTTGCGCAGTTGAAAGCAACTCTTAGGAACTCTGAGTTGCCGAAGTTACACAAAATAAAACCAAGTCGGTACATTGTCGTCACATCTGTAAGCCTGACGCCAGGCATGAAGGATGAATTGCAGGGTATCTTGACGCCATTCATCGCATCTCAGGGTGACATATATGGTCAGGAAGACCTAAACAACCTTTTGACAAAATACCCGGAGACTGAAAAAGCACATTTTAAACTTTGGTTGCCGACCACAGCTGTTCTTGAAAGGCTACTTCATAATGGCGTCTTCACACAGAGTGCCCTCGAACTGGAGGAGATTAAGCGACACCTTTCACTTTTCGTGCCCACTGAAGCGCTTACCAGAGGACTCAAACTGCTCGACGAACAAGGATTCTGTATGGTGACTGGAATCCCAGGGATTGGGAAGACAACAACTGCGCGATTGATGGTTGCGCACCATGTGCACGCTGGATGGCAGGGAGTTTACCTCGCAAGTCATGTGCGGGACGCCTTTGGCGTCTTCAATTCGGAGATAAGGCAAATATTTTTCTATGATGACTTCCTTGGGTTGACAAGTCTGCATGAGCGGCTGCAAAAGAATGAAGATAAAGAGCTATGCCAACTTATCACGACGTGCAGGAAGAATCCGTCCACAAAGCGTCTCGTCCTTACAACGCGAGAGTACCTGTATGAGCAAGCACGAAGGCAGCATGAGGTACTTTCTGATAGAGCCGAAATCGAAACTGCACGATCAATAGTCGAACTTGGCGACTACACTAAGAAGATTCGGGCAAAAATATTAGTTAATCATCTTTATTTCCACGGCATCGACCCAGACACTTGCAGTCAATTTGTGTCGACGGGAGATGCCCGCAAAACACTTGACCATCCAAACTACAACCCTCGCATAGTAGAAGCAATGTGCACGCAGCCGGGCATCAAGACTTTGACCAGTGGGGAGTTCGGAGGCCGATTCTTGGCGCTACTTGCAAACCCGGAGAGAATCTGGGAGCACGCTTTCCGGAACCAGTTGTCGCCGACCGCGCGCAGCCTGCTCCTTGTCTTTGCTCTTCATGGCAGCTCTGTAAGGCTGGAAGGACTCATGCATCAATTTCGGCTTTACATGCGGGCTACCGGTGATGTGCAAATTGGGATTGAAGCTGTTTTTGGAGCCAGCCTCAAGGAATTAGAGGGAACATTTTTGCGTGTTGGGCGTGGCGCCCAATATGAGTATTTAGCGTATCATAACCCATCCGTAAAGGACTTTACTGATGCAGAGTTGAGTCGCGACAGCAGTTTCTTACAAGTTGCCTTGACGGCGGTCTCATTTGATGGAGTGCTGATTCAAACCGCAAGGAGACTACTTGAAATCGATGCCTGCTTGGTCGCGTCACGAGAGTTGCTGGCGGCATGTAAACGTGGTGATTTTGATACTCGTTATCTCGTTCGTCAACGCGGTGCCAGTCCATCATTGGATGCGTCTGTGTCTCGTGAGAGGTCGTTGGTGGCATGGATGGAGATAATCAAGAATAAGGGCGACAGTGATGTAGTTTTCGAACTGCTTGAAGTTATCGAAGAGTTTTTTACAAGTGAGTGGTGTAGGCATGGGGTTATTGAAGATGTGGTAGAGCTCTATTTCGCATATGAGGTGGTTGCCACAGAGTTTGGATATAAGAGTATCTTCTCTATGCAGTCTCTTAGGGAGATTCTTTTGCCGGGCTGTGAGAGTCCAGATGACTTTGTTTCGATGGAGAAACTGCTATCAAAGGGGGAGACGTACCCGGACGATTTGGAGCAGTTACAGATTGCGTTTCTTAAGATATATGGTGAATGGCTTCAGGCACAGATCGAGGGATGTCAATATTCTGATGAGATTTCTGATGCTGTTAATTCTCTTGTGAATGCAGCGGAATTACTCGGTGTTAGTCAGGAGGACTTGGACCTGAGCGACGCAAAACGGACCTACGAGCGGCTTGCCGAGGCAGAGGAGGCTCAAGCTGACTACTACATCGAGCAACGGCAGGATGAACGTGCTTTTGAGCGAGAGGAGGCGCGTGAAGTAGATGACATATTGGACTCGCTTAGAGAGTAAAGCAACGGGTCGCGGTATAGACCGCCCTTTCGGGCGGCCCATCGCGCGGATCCGGAGGTGCAGAGTGACCGCATCCGGCTCCTACTTCGGGTATTTTGCACCAAAGGTTTCGTTGGATTCGGGTGCTGAATCCTGCTTTTCGGGAGCAGGGTGCGGCGGGCCAGTTGCGTCAGACGGGCTGAGAGCCGCTACGAATGGCGAGCATGGTCTCGGGCGAATGCCTGACGGCACTCGCAGACACAACGTCCACCACGACTCTGTTATCTCTGTGCCTTTGGTGCGCGAGGTAAACCTGGCAGTTTTCGTTAGTTGAAAGGTACTAACCATGGTAAGTGCACGTTCGCCATGTAGTCGACCAGGCAGGCAGTTCGGGCAATCGACTGACTGAAGCCCTGGAAAACGACGACGCCAGCCGTAACGCAAGTGTAAGCGTCCGGCGCATCCATCCCCCTTTTCAGCGGGCGGTCACCCGGGGCGGGC
>CAZLOQ010000374.1:0-1159 GCA_964561125.1 uncultured Chitinophaga sp.
GCCGATACGACGCCCAGCGACCGTAGCCGTCTTTGACCAGATGTCCTTTCGCCACCCACCACCAAGCCTTGCAAAACCTTGTGACGGCCATCAGCGCGGCAATCTGGTCCGTCGTCAGGTATCTGCCGGAGCAGAGTCTGCGGATGATGGCTTTCGATAACTCCGGGGCCAGGCGGGGTTTCTCCCTCGCGGGCCTCGCAATCTCAAGGAGCCGCGGCTCCGTTTCCGGATTGCCAGTGTCAAGGGACGAAGCTGATGGCGTAAGGGACGAAGCTGGAAAACCCCGGGGAAGACCTATCGCCCATGGGCGATAAAGCCCATTCAGGCAGCCGATAGCTGGTTTGTCGCTTCTGGCCAATTTGATCCAGAAAGCCACGAGACGCCAGCCCCTGCAGCACCTTTGTCAATTCCACCGGGTGTTCCTTACGAATCAGTTGCAGGCGACCATTGGAAACCTCTCCTTCCAGATCGGCCGTCACCAGTGCCTGGACTTCGATCGGAGAATTGGTGTTGCGCAGGTCACAATTGCCGACGACGTGATGATCAGACCCGCAGTGGAAGCTTTCTGGAGCTGTTGCCTGTGACCCACCGCTAAGCCTGTGGGTCATGTTGCCCCAAGACCACATGTAAGCGTCCGACGAACCCATGTCCCCGGCGGTACCCGCCGGCCGGTCGGCCGAGGGGGGCAGAGGGTGCCCGATGGCGTTGTCGGCTGGCGTCGTGACGGGGGGCGGGAAGTGCTCGGGAGCCTTGGCTGGGCGGCGATCTCTGACCTCGCCTGACGCCGGCGAGGGAAGCCGCGAGTTGCTCGGGAGGGAGCGATGGGAGGCGCTGATGGCGGGGCGTCGGTATGGGCCGACGGTGAGGCGGTGATATTGTTTGCCGGACGATTCTCCCCGAGGATCAAGGTCCTGGGGACGGGGGGCGGGGACGTCGATCCGTCATGCGGCGGCGGTGCCGCGACTCCAGCCGCGGCGACCGACGGTTACTCGGCTGCCGCTGGCGATGGCTCTGATGGCTGATTCAGATCAGCCAGTTGTCCGGGTACGGGATCGCAGGCGCGGCGGCGTTTGCGGTCGTCGCGTTTGCGATTGGCAAGCCGGCGGGCTTCCTCGATGCGATGCTGAAGTACGTGCTGCGGATGGGCCTGCGCCCAGTT
>CAZLOQ010000374.1:1169-2983 GCA_964561125.1 uncultured Chitinophaga sp.
CCCAGTTGTTTGGCAATAGAGGCTTCAGCGCGTCTTCAGGCAACTTGTCAGCCAGCGATTTTGCATATGCTCGAAACTCGGCTGCGGATAATCGATTGGTTGCCTCGACATCAAGGACTTCAAGGTTGTGTTCGGCAAGCAGCCACATCATCTGCAGCAGCAAATCATGGACATAAGCGAAGGGTTCCAGATGATGCCGTTTGACATTGGCCATAATGGTGAACAGGATACTCATTCTGCAGCCGGCCTGTTCGCTGCCGACGAACTGCCAGTTCTTGCGGCCGACAGCGATCGCTCGAACCGTGCGTTCGCTCAGGTTGTTATCGATCGAGAGTCGGCCATCTGTGGTATAGGTGTTGAGCGCCTTCCAGTTATTGCCTGTGTATCGGATGGCCTTGGCAGTGAGTGACTTTGGCAGAATGCCTTTGGGCAGATCATGCGAACCGAACCTGCTGTGTTCGTCGACCTGCAGCCAGTCGGCAAATCGCTTCAGCATGGGAACTGATTCGGCCTGCCGCAATTCGCGTCGTTCATCAACGGACATGGTGCGCGCACGATCTTCGATGTCGTACAGATGGCGAATCCATGACAGTACGATCGAGCAGATTTTGTGATCGCTTTCCAGAGCCTGTTCAAAGTATCGCCCCGCGTGCGCCCAGCATGCAACGTCGACGATGCCGCCAGTGCCTCTGAGAAATAAATTGTCATACCCACTGTATGCATCCGCATGCAGAAATCCGGACCACCCTTTGAGCATGGTCTCTGGCCCATCTCGATGACGACTGACAGTGAAGTCGTAGCACGTGTAGGGGGCATCGTCTTCTGAGCTGTAGACCCAGAGTCTGCCTCGCGGCAGGGATCCAGTTTTGTTCCGGACTTCACATCACGGCTGTTGTTACCAAAAAACTTGATCGGAGTGTCGTCGGTCTTGCTCACAATCAATGATGCAAGGACGCCGGCTCCGGCGACGCTTTTTGCTATGGGTACGATTGGTGCGGGTGGCGTTGTGACACCGCTCTTGCCACAGGTACAGGCGAGCTTCCGGCGGTGATGGTTGTGAACTTCGAGCCTTGCTGGAATGAGCTCAAGCATCTGCGTGACTCCTTTGCACATACAGACTTTTTCTGAGCCGCAATGAGTGCAGACTTTGTCAGCGGGATCGACGTCCACTTCATGATGTATCTGTGGCAGCGACTCAAGGCAAAGCTTCCGTGATTCGCGTTTCTTTTTGCGGACCTCGGCTGGCTTCGCTTCTTCCGGATTCGGCGCGGCAGCTTCAGCAGCCTCAAGCGGGACCTGTTCGGACTTCACCAGACTTCCCACGTCGAGCATGTGCTTCTGACGCGGATCTTCAGTGAATCGTTCGCGACGAGACCCATAGGCCCAGCGACGGAACATGTCGATCTCATGAAGCGCCTTCTGATGTGTTTCCCTGAGCTCTCCTAATTCTTTCCTGACGCTTTCGATCGATTCCTGAAGCCCTGCGTTTTTCTGCTGCTCGTCGGCATGCTTCTGCTGATACTCGGCGACGATCCGCAATTGATCAGCGACGCTCTGCTTCAGCGCAGCCAACTCCGCAGTAAACTGCGCCAGCATTTCGTGGCACTCAGCAAGTTTTCTGGGGAAGGCTCGGGAAGCGGACATAAGCATAACTGGCAGCATCACAACCATGCGGAGGAAGGCGTCGCAGAGCAGGTTGTGGAGAGTGAATCTGGTGATCAATGTCATTCACAGCGTGACATTCGTGATGAACACTATCTGTTTTGCTTATTTTCGTCTCACGAGCTGGAAAGTGTGCTAGAGTTTGGCGATTA
>CAZLOQ010000375.1:0-993 GCA_964561125.1 uncultured Chitinophaga sp.
CGCTCGGAGTCGGTCACACCGATGGATCTTCTGACGACAACCTCTTCGTTGTTCAGGAGTTCAATATCGAGGTCACCCGCAGTATGGACAAAGGAGATGGAGACAAAGTTGTCCTGACTTCCGGGAACAGGCAGTGCAAATTTGTAGAAGTCAACATCCGCATTATTGTGGATTGTTCGATTGGAACGGGTTCCGGACTGAGTGACGGCAGTGGCGGTGAATAATTGCCGGTCGATCCATTATAGCCGTAAGCACGGATGAAGTAGTCGCCACCGGGCAACCCTGACAGGCTGATGTTTTCCGTTGATCCGACGCCAGTTGAGGATCCGACAAGTACAACTGCGCTGTTGTACAATTGCAGGTCCAGATCACCACTGCCCGGAAGCATGTTCATGGTCACACTGTGGGTGGCTCCGGCGCCCGCAGGCAATGTGAACTGGAAGTAATCCTGATCAGAGTTGTTGTGGATGGAGAGGTCGCTGACAATTCGCTGGGAGCGAATGTCTGTAGCCGTCAACGGAGTGTTGTTGGGTTCAAAACGGTCGCCCGCGGTTCGAGGGAATGAAAACTGAGCATCATAAGTCCCTGTGGCGGAACCGAATCCGTACACGCGGAGGTAATAAGTGCCGGCAGGTCGGTCCTGCAGAGAAATCCGCTCAGAGTCCCCAACACCTGCTGATGATGCGAGGATATTCCCGGCGGGATCCAGCAAATTGATGTCCAGGTCACCCTGGGTGTGCCGGAACGTGATACCAACGAAATGTTCTGCGGTTCCCGGGGTTGACATCTGAAATGTGTAGAAGTCCATATCGGAGTTACTGTGAATGGTCCGACCGGGCCGGGGCCCGGGTTCCGCAATGGATGTTGCCGTTTGCAGGGTGTTATTGCTATTTCCGTTTGAATCGTCAGGGTCCGGGCTCAGCTCTCCCTGAATCGGCAGATTGGCCTGCAGGTCGTAGGACACTGGCCAGCCGCTGAAGCTGTACACACGAG
>CAZLOQ010000375.1:1003-2931 GCA_964561125.1 uncultured Chitinophaga sp.
TACGTTCCGGCATCGAGTCCTTCAAAGGAAATTCGTTCTTCGTTATTCACCCCGTTCGAGATCCGCACGGGGTCTGAAACACCTTCCTGGAAAAGCTCCACATCGAGATCGCCGACCGCATGCGAGAAGCGAATGCTGAAGAAGTGTTCGGAAGTTCCACGTGAAGTGGTTCTGATCACGCCCCAGTCAACGTCTGTTGCAGAATGGATCGATAGATTGGACACCTGGAAATAAGATCCAGCGAGACGAGAAACGTCGGTCGCGGACTGCCGGGTATTGTTGGGCTCGAAGGCATCAGGCACGTGGGGCAGGTCGAAAACCGCCTCGTAATTCCCGGTAGCGCCACTGTAGCCATACACCTCGACAAAGTAGATTCCGGCACTGAGCCCGGACAGCTCGATCTGTTCGAAATCATCGACGCCTGCGGAACTGCGGACAACATTTCCATTATTGTCCAGAAGTCGCATGTCGAGATCGCCGGCAGCATGACTGAATTCGATTCGGACCGTCCCCCCTTGAATTTGACTGGATGCCTGCGGAAGACTAAAGAAGTCCCGGTCTGTGCTGCTGTGGATTGACAAATCGGAGTAGGATTGGCTGTTCGGGACACCAGTTGCCTCAAAACGGCTGTTGTTGGATTCGAGGAAATCTGCAGTCAGGAGTTGTCGCTGTTCAAGAAGTTGGGAGGCCACGATATTGCGGCACGTGCTGGGCCTGCGGCGAACGGGGCGACGGAAGCGACGTGATGCGCAGAGGGGGAAGTTGAACAGCGAGGCGAGATGCATGGTTCATCCTTCAGAAAAATTGGACGAGCAGAAGCTGAAAATGTTGACCAGTCATTGAACGGGTAAAGCGTCCGCACTGGAGGCGACCCTGGCGTCGCTGGACGAGTGCCGTTTTCGAGGTCACTCCATCACGAAGAGCAGGCCAACGTGACTGCTCATTTGTCTGATAGCATGTTGCTCTGGGTATGTGACGTAAAAAGGTTAGATTTTTCGCTTTTCTTGTAAAGGTCGGGTGATGCTAATTTTTGAAAAAGTTGATAATGGGTAAAATATTCGCCTGAGATTGTGCCACGAGGACGTTTGAGGTCTTTTATAAAGTCTCGATTTTTTGCGCAGGCTGATACTGCACATGTGTACAAAATCATCAAAAAACCGCTGGAAATTCGCGATTTTGGAGCGAGTGATTTGACGGTGCAGCAGATTCAGCAAACGTCGGCGCACATTATGATTTGCGCACAATGTGCGCAGATCATAATATGCGCGGCTTACAGTATGTGCGGCGCATAATATGCGCCCGCGGCCACGATTATCGCACATAGTGTGCGCATCATGGCTCAGACCGTTTGCTCTCGAAAGCTGTTGCAGGCAGCGATGATGAAGGTCCCGTTAACTCAGATGTCGATTTTCCGCACAGCCGGCGGCAGCGAGGATGTTGATCATGGACTTCACCCTCCATTCCAGTCGCCTCGGAAGCAAAAAGGTGCGTGGCCCCTGAAGAGCGAACGTCGGACGCTGCCCCGGGAGGGAGTGCGGCGGAGCGAGACGACGCATAAGCAACTCGGAACACTCCTTGTGGCCGCCGATGCCATGCACCAGGAAGCCTGCGCCGGGCGGCCCGGGCATGCTGTTCGACGGCTCTGTTTTCCTCCCGTAAGTCCCGCATCGCGTATGGCGGGACGGGTATGGGCTGTATGGCCAGAGCGGTACAGCGAAGGAAATGGAGATCAGGCTGGTCAATGTGGCCCCTGCGAGTCTGGCAGAGCTGCTGGAGGTTGCTCGGGCCTCGCCGCCAATCCCTCTGGGGGAAATTTCTCGTGAAGCACCGGGTTTGAGAAAAGTCGGAGGCGGCTCTGATGTGTCTGATGAGCCTGGCCGGGTGTGGTTCGATTTTTCTGCGCTGTTATCGGGTGAAGATGCAGGCAA
>CAZLOQ010000376.1:0-2875 GCA_964561125.1 uncultured Chitinophaga sp.
GGTGCACGGAGGTTTCTTCGCCGATGGCGTGGACAGTCCAGAGTCCTTCGCCGCTGCGAACTCCTCAATCGACTGGAAGCGGTCAGCCGGGTTTCCGGCCATGGCTGTCAGGAGTACGGAATCGAGCTGCGGGGAATGACGAAGAAGACGAAATCGAAGATGACGCAGTGGATGACGAAGAAGAGGGTGAGGAAGAATAACGGCCGCAGGTCGCCTCATCTCTTTTCAAGCCACTCGGCAACATCAGAAATTGTCGCAATGCGGCGCTGCGGAAAATCCGGAATGATTCTCCTGCGTCTCAGTGCTTCGTACTCCTCTTCCGGATCAGAGAACAGTCCTTCGATTTTCTGATCCACGATCTTCAGTTCGCTGACGGACAGACTGAGATTCAGTGGATCGGGGGATAAAACAGTTTTTTCGTCGACAGGGTCCCATGGGGATTGGCCGTTGTAGAAGACCACTTCTTCAAATCGCGTCAGTAACATTGCTCGGAGGCCGGACTGACAGTCTGAGCGAGCAAGATATTCGGCAAGCTGGGACGGGCTGGAGGAAACGAAAGCCGGGAAATCCCAGAACCTGTCCCGGGATCCTGCCGGCATGGAAAACAGTATCTGCAGCACTGAATCGGCCATTTCAAAACGAGCCGTGTCGCTCAGACGTTTGGCGACAGCGTACATCGCGGCAATCACGGAATGGCTCGGAGTGCTTTCCGTTATGAAGCGTCGACCATCGGTACGACTGTGTTCCGCGATTTGCTGACGAAACAAACTGAGCAGAGGCGCCACGATCTTCTCGTGCTCAAAGGGCTGTACGCGATCAATCAGTCCGGGAATGATATCACAAATCCAGGTGGATGTACCTGACAAATCCGCTCCCTCCAGGTCACCCCGGATCCGACTCCAGCGCGCCGCCGCTTCGTCCGCCGATAAACGAGCACTCAGCAGACTTTGCGGGAATGCTCCCAGTGTCGTCAATTCCGGATTCCTGGCCTGCTCATAAAGCATGTCCCAGAATTTCGCTGCGTCGCCCTCCTGCAAGCGGGGGATCACAACCTGCCAGGCCAGGTTCTGAGTGTTCGTGTCACTGCGTTTCCCGTCCGCACACAGCCAGTTTCCAAGCTCGTGAGCGGAGTCTGTTGTGAGCTTTTCTGCGAGGACCTGCGCCGCGCCGAGAAACATACTGCTGTGCGACTCCTCAAAGCCGGAATAAGAATCCCGGTAAGTCGGATCATACGGAACGGCCAGTACCAGCTCCTGAAACCGCTGGACCGCGTCTGCAGAAGTTACCTGCACGCAGAGTGCTCTGAGGGCAGGACCAACCAGTAACGGCAGATTCCGGTCATCATGGATATCCGAGCCCGTTGTCGCGTTGGCGGGCTCCAGCAGCCGCAGGAGTTCCTGCCAGGCAAGCTCAGCTTCCTGAAGATCAAGATACCGTGCCGCCGATCTGAGCAAACTCGCAGCAGCCAACGCTCTTTGAGGCAGCGAATCGTCCATCCGATCTCTCCATGTCTTCCCCTGCACAATCGTCAGCGCTGCCTGCCAGCTTTGCACAACCAACGGCTGTTCAGCTCGTGCAAGCAGCGTATCGATCGCCGGGGCAATTACAGCGGCTGCCTCCCCGAAAGACTCTTCCTGTTTCAGCAATCCGAACAGCTGCTCAACCACTGCGGCATCCTCGGCCGCACCAGATCGCTCAACCAGCACCTGCAGGAATCCGCCCACCAGTCGAACATTTTTTCGCCACACCTCCTGAACCTCGGAATTGCCAACTGACTCAAGTTCCCCGATCAAACGAGTTCTCAGACTCGCCGCCTGCTCCTGACTCAGCGATTTACCGCAGACAGTCAGAGCTGCCAGAACGGGAGTCAGGGTGGTCAGTGGCCGACCTGTCGCAGCCGGCATTCCGCACATTTCGCTGGCCACCCCCGCGGCCGCCGCTGGCGACAAACGCTCGGCCAACGTCTCAAACGGCTGCGCCATCGCTGCCATCCACGATTCGTGCTGGCTCTCCGCCCGAACGATGGCCGAAGCGAAAATCTTCCAGCAGTCCCGCAGTTGGTCCGCTGACATCAGCGGGATTGTCTTTGAAAGCAGCTGAGACGAGATTTCCAGCAGCGCCGACTGTTCAGCGAGGGCCACCTCGGAAAGTTCAGCCAGTGTCTCCGCAGCAGCTTCTTCGGATGGTTCACCTGGAGACACTGCAAGAAGATTTGCCAACAGCAATCGTTCGTCCGGCGCCCACGCAGCAGACCGATGAGCAAGCTTAAAAAGATCCCTGCGGCATGTGTCGCGCTCCGTATCGGAAAGCACCGACAGCAGTTCCTCCAGCATCGGATGAACAAAGGCCAGCCGCGCAGAATCAGCATCCCCGCGGATCATGCTCACCAGCCGTTCGGCGGCGTAAAATCTGTCGGCTGCATTGAGACGCCTCGCCATGAGCAGCTGTTCCGGCCATTTATCGAGAGTCATGATCAGACGCAGCGTTTGTGGAGGCAGTTCAGCGAACAGCCCGAGCAGATCATCGAGGGCGCTGCGTACCGCGTGTGCCGGTAATGTTGAAATGACCGGTGCGAGCAGTTCGTGGTGATGGAACGGCAGAGACTCAGGATTTGACTGCTTCGCAACCCGTTCGGCCGCTGTTCGGATATTCGCGATTAATTGCTTCCAGAGCCTTTCAGAAACGGGAGCAACGGCTTCTTCGAGAATCTTTGAATGCCCACTCGCAAGCCTCCAGGCCGCCGACTGTTCCTGCTGGGGGCCCTCCAGAAGAAACGTCAATGCCCGATCCCGGTCTGCCTCCGCCAAACGCGGCAGAACGCGCCAGAGCCTCGTTTCGAACGTCTGGCGAAGTGCTCGATCCGGCAGCCACACAG
>CAZLOQ010000377.1:0-2871 GCA_964561125.1 uncultured Chitinophaga sp.
AGCATCCATCACCGGACGGCTCCCGTCCAATGCCACCTGCTTTCGGCTCCAAATCAAAGCGGTACGGCGCGAGCCGTCCGGTAACGACAGAGAATCTCAGCATCCATCACCGGACGGCTCGCGCCGTTCCGCTAAAGGTATATGGCCTTGGCCTCCCCGTCGACTTCTCCGCAAACACCGGTATAGAGCGAGTTTCTTTCTCGGGGTTTTCAACATGAACAGACCCTTCAGCAGCTTCTCAGCCATCACCCTGATCTGCCTGCTGCAGGTCTTCAACATGCCCGCCGGCACCGCTCAGGAGATTGCCGGCCTGACCGTGACACCGCACCGCATTTCCAGCGTCATGCAGTGGCGACGCCCGCCTTCGCCCGAACTGGGTGCGCGAGTGGAAATGCTGTTGCGAAATTCTTCCCCGCAGCCAGTCACATTCCGTCGCACCGATGTCTGGCGGTTCGACGGGAAGACGCCCGACGAACTTGTCGCCTCTGCCGACTGGGCATGGCACGAAACGCCTCCGCTCTGGGAAGCCGACACCACCGAACTGCCTCCTCAATCCATTGTCGTGATTCCGTTCAACACCCGAGCGACATCGTGGGGCATCGAGACAGCGCATACTGTGCAGCCGGGCGAGCATGCGCCGGAGCTGACATTCAGCCTTGCCAATCCTTCAGTCTGGCTGTCAGCCGTCACGTTTCTTGCAACCGATGGCAACGGCCGGCTGGCATCGGGATCGGTGACAGCCAATCGCATCGTCGTGCACATTCAGAATTCCGGCGACACCGAACTCACCATCACCGGCCTGAAGCTCTGGCTCCCGCAGGACGGCGGAAGTCATCGCGTCCTGTTTGCCCGGCGCACGCTGGCTGTGGACCAGCTGGCCTGCTTTCCTGCGGATGGCCGCCTTGCCCCGCAGTCGACCGGCGGCTTCACTGCTGCTCTGGAACCACTCCAGCGCGTGCCGGTGGTCGTGGAAGTGCTGCTGAATACTGCCGCAGCGACAGACGCTGCAAAGGTGCCGGTCTCCCTGTTTGCCGGCATGAAAATTCGTCCCGAACAGTTCGACATCAGCGGCGGCTGGATTGCAAAAGACATTGCAGGACGGCAGAGTCTGACGATCGACGAATACCTCAGAACACTCAGCCGCATGCACATCAACGCGGGCCAGATTGAGGAAGTCCGCGGATACTCAGATACCCCGGAACTCACCTCCCGCCATCCGTTCAAACGCTTCAATCGCCTTGCTGATCTGCAGCGTTATGACCGCGATGAAATGCTGCCTTCGATTCATGCAGTCGAGTTTATCGGTGAGCCGCAGTATGGGGGTGGCCGTCCGGTTCCGCCGCAGGAAGTGCACAAACTGCTGGCTCCGTGGACCCCCAGCCGACTGCATACGTCCGTCACGCTCAGCGAAGAACGCACCTGGCGCTACTACGCGGGGCTCTCCGATCACCCGCACTACGACGCCTACCGCGTGATTGCACCGGCAGCCGACGCATGGACTCGCTACGATCGCTGGAACGGGCGTTCCATTCGCTGGGGCGCACCGCTCGAAACCATCGGCGAAATGACTCGCAGCCTGCGTGAACTCAATCGCCCCCGCGCGATTGCATACTGGTCGCAGGGAGCCCATGATGGCTGGGGCGGCTTTCTCAGCCCCCGCCGCGGTTCACCCACACCCGACGAACTCCGCGCCCAGGCATGGCACGCCCTCGCCAGCCGCATCACGTCACTCTACTGGTTCAACCTCAGCCTCCCCTCGCTGCTGAAGTTCCCCGACCTCATCGAACCCATCACTCGCGTCAACCGCGAGATTCGCATGCTGGATGAGCTGCTGCTGTACGGCACCGCGTTCGCCCACACAGAACACCGCCGGCAGCCAGATCAGCCGGACTGGGAAACCAGCGTCCTCGCCACTCCCCACGCTGCACTGCTCGTCGCCCACGATGTCGCCTATGAACCGGATCCGCAAACCAACGTCTTCCGTTTCACACCCCGCGAAGGCTCCTTCACCTTCCCGCTGCCCGACTGGATCGGCACAGATTCAACCGTATTCCGCGTGGACGCCGATGGTGTGCATGACGTATCGGCCACCATGGAAAAGGGTCATGTCCGGATCACAGATACAGTGACTGTTGCCGGAATCTATATCGCGACCAGCAACCCGGAGCTCCGTGCCAGGCTCAAACAGCGCCATGCCGAACTGCTGGCACACGAAGCCACCTTCAGCTTCAACCCCGGCACAGACTCTGAAGATCTGAAACAGCTGCGGGCAGCCGCAAAGAACACCAGAGAGTGAAACCGGATCGCTGCTCCAGCACACTTAACTGCATAGGGCCATGTCGGGCCAGGTGCATGGCACCGTTTGACTTATCGTGGGCTTATGGTCTTATGGTCTTATGGGTCATATGGGTCTTATAGGACCAATGTGGCTTATGGGTCCCATGGGTCCCATATGACCCATAGCATCCACGCGCGAACCCATACAACGACAGCGCCGGTTTTCTGCGTGCCCGGGGGATAAAATGGGCCAGGTGCATGGCACCTTTTGAAGTATTTTGACGTATTTTGGCACCTTTTGACGCCTTTGTGTTTACGGCCTGTAAGGCCAGTTCCATCAGCCTGGCATGCAATGCCAGGTCAGGCCGCCCCCCGGCAGCTTCGCCCTGTAAGGGCAGTTCTCAGCCGAACGCTGCGTATTCGGTGTGACCCGGAACTGCAGCCGCGCCCTTCGCGGGCATGCGATTGACGCAAGTCCCCCCCACGTGTCTGCATCAACCCCGACAACATCCGCGGAGCTCTCCGCAAACACCACCCCCAAAGGACTCAGGTGCATGGCACCTTTTGAAGTACTCCGGTTCCGAAATCCGCCCT
>CAZLOQ010000378.1:0-2856 GCA_964561125.1 uncultured Chitinophaga sp.
TTCGGGATCGACGAGCTTGCGAAGCGGATCAACATGCTCCCCGAAAAGGAAACAACCGAGGATGCGTCTCGAGGTCACGATACGTATTTAGAGATTTTCCACCTTTTGTGGCCACGTAATTTTTCGGCGGACCAGGTGAACACTTTTGGAAGACATGATGAGCTGCGACTGCTCAGGGCATGGTTCGAGACTGCAGTGAGTTCTCGCGAGCTTTTCAGGGTGAAAAAAGCGGATGTAGGTACTCCTCTTAATCCCCCGGAATGGACAAAAGGCGAGCACTGGAAGCCGGCTGGTGGTGGGGATCATGGAATTGTGTATTGTATGATGAGACCGTATCTCGAACAGTATCGTACTCGACGACCACGAGAAGTGGCGATTTTCTATGTTGAGTAACAACACATCTTTTTGGCCATTAACACACAACGACATGCGGCTGGATTTTCGTGATCTTTCGCCGCTGCAGGGGCTTATCAAGCGCAATCTCTTCGCGCTGCTGACAATTGCCTTTGCCACTGCCGGTGCTGCCTATGCCATACTATCGTGGCAAAGCGAATCATCTCCGTTCTATCGCTTCTGCTGGTCGCTCGGGATTGCCGGGTTTGCGTCGTCTGTTACGATCAGTTTCGATAGTTTCAGACAACTGCGGGCGGCCAGACGCAACCAGCCTGCACAAGGCTCGGGCGACATTAATATCGAAGAATGGCTCGATTCAGACACCGAGAATCCCGTGTCATGGAAAACAGCCATCCGTAAGTGCCAGGAAGCCGACCAGCGGCTTGAAGGACGGCATCTTCCCGAAGTGTGCTGGCAAATTCGCAGTCAATGGTCGGATCTCGCGGTACAGCAACTCAATTCACAGCTGTTGATCGCACTAATTCCTGCCCTAGCCGGATTCATCGTCGGCACGGGTGAGATATCGCTGGTGAAAGTTGGCTCGTGGTTCACGTTTCAACATTTCTACCTGCCGCTCACCATAGGCACAGTGCTGTCCGTTGTCGCCGGCGTATCCGCTGTGTTGCTGTGCGGCCGCTGGGAGAGTGCGTTTGGCGAATGGGAAAAGCTGGCCGATGCCTGTCTGACGGCGTGGTTGAATAAACAGAAAGACCCCGCTCCTCCCACACCGCCACCAGCGCCTGCTCCGCCCATTCCGCCAGTCACTGTCAGTTACCCCGTTCTGGTTACGCCTGCCGGCGGGGGGCAGCTGGATCCACTACAGCCCCCCGCGGCACCGGCAGAAGCGCCAACGCGAGTGCCCCCGGCTGAACCGCCAAAGCCAGCGACGCCGTGGGGGACGTTTCCAGTACCGAAGATCGAGCCGTTTGATCCGAGCACGGTCAAGAAGTCTCAGGAGCAGGGGCAGAGCGATGCCTGAGCCCAAAACACGCCGGACAATCCTTCCGCGTCGTGCTGCGACTCGTCGCCGGATTCACGGACCGATCTGGTTCGTCGCTGTGCTGTGCATTCTGCATCTGCTGTCGGCAGGCATTTATGGTTTCAACGCGCAAACCAAAAATCCAATCTGCGGGCAGTACCTTCTTGTTGCCGATATCTCGCCAATTGTTGATGGGCAGGGTGCTGGCGAAGTGATTTCATTCGAGCCTCGTTCACCGCTTCCTTCATCCGAGATTCCGCTGGAGATTGTTTGTCAAAATCATGCGGACAATGAGTTCATTCAATCGCCCGGACCATTCAGTTCCGGCCCCGGTCAGTTCACGGTTCCCATTCGTGTCAAAAGGCTGCCTGCAGCCCCCAGGCAAATCGTCTTCTCTATTCGCTCAAGCGATACGCGGGCAAGATTTCAGCAGGCCCTGGCGAAGGATGATCGCGTTTTTCAGGAGGTCAGCGTGTTTACTGTGCTGGCGAAAGACGCGCGGCCCAGACCTGTAAAGCCTGACAAACCCAAAACGACTCCCTCGAACCCCGTTCCCCCACTTCCGCCTCCGCGCCTGCCCGCTGTTTTCCTTACGGGCCCCGCCGAGCCAATTCGCGGGGATGTGTTGAAACTCACTGTGTCGGCAACGAATTTGACCGGACGTGTTTCCGCTGTCGAACTGGTATTGCCACCCGGATTCTTTCAGTCTGTGCCCTCGATCACACTAACCGCAGCCGAGCCATCGAAGCTTGTCGAGGTGGCTTTGATCAGCCAAACACAAAAACCTCCCGGACGATTTGAAATCGGGGCCAGCGTCACTGGTTCCGGGTCAGACATTCCCGTGCGACCGCTGCAGCTTGAGTTCTATCGCCGGAAATGGCCGAATCCGGACGGCAGATTGCGGCTGGTGCTGGTCGACACGGAATATTCTCCCGAAGGCTGGGGCGTGATGCTGCAGACACTGGTGTCCCGCAACCAGACGCTGCTCGCGGATAGTGGGCTCGTGATCGTCCGCAGCAGCGGGGTGACCGTTTGCCCGGCTGGAGAACTGCCAGCCATCGGCGGCCCGGATGCATTTCAAAAAAATCACTGGACCGCAGCATTTTCTGCTGTCACTCGCGAAATTGATATCGGCTATAGCAGTATAGTGCTTTGGCCAAGCCCCAACCTGCCGGAAGCCGGTGCAGCGCCGCTGCAGCAAGTCCCACGCATCGTGCTCGTTTGGTGCAATGGTCCCAAGCTCGTCAATCCCGAAGTACAGGCGTCCGCCAGCCACATCTCCAATTGGTGGCAGGCGGCGCTCAGTCAGGATCTGATTGATCTTGATACAACCACGGAGCAGGACCTCGGGCTTGAAAAAATCCAGCAGATCCTGATTCAGCAAAATTCCGTTGTACCCGTGCAGTGACTTGTTTTGGACAGAGCGGGGGGGTGGCAGTGTCAAACGCACCAGGAAGAAAAATCAAGCGACGCTCCGGCGGATC
>CAZLOQ010000379.1:0-2847 GCA_964561125.1 uncultured Chitinophaga sp.
AGCAATGTGGCGGTCGCCCCTGCGTACGTGGCATGCGAATCCGCGTCAGCGATGTACTTGACCTCCTTGCAAACGGGCTTACGCCTGAGCAGACCCTCGACGAATTGCCTGATCTCGAACACTCAGACATCCGCGCCTGCCTGCAATTCGCCAGTCGTCGTGTCGCTCAGCCGGAAGTGGTCTCATGATCCTGTGGCTCAAAGTGCAGTTGCCACCGTCACTGGTTCACCGGATGAGATTCCTGTGAGCCGCGGGCACAAGGATGCAAAGCCAATCGCTGCAGCAGACAATGCGCGGATCCAGCAAAGTAGTCGGGTGCATGATATCCGACCTCCACTCCTCTCCGGACCTGGTACTGAAAGGTTGCTGTATGCTCGCAGAATCGCAGCAGAAAACCGCGAGGCTGTATCGCCATTCTCAGCATATGCTGGAAATGGGACTGGTCTCTGTTGTGATCTTTGGCCTGATGGGGGTTGGCAGCGTAACTGCAGCGATCCTGAACGTTGATGGATCCTTTCGCAAACCGATTCTTGCGGCGTGCATATTCGGCGGTTTCTGGGGCTGCCTGTGTCTGGTCGGCGTGTGGATGATTCTGATCTACTATCGCCACGAATTGCACATCGATTCTGGAAACGTCAGGCACCGCGGGGGTTTGTTGACAGGGAGTGTTTGTTTGTCCCGTCTGACTTGCGTAACGTGGAAGTCGTTCACCGGCTGCCTGACATTGCATGATGGCTCTGGCAGCGTGAAAGTTGCGTTTGGTAATTATACGCACGAAGAGCAACGGGAGTTAATCCGTTTTTTTCGCGAGGCGCTCGTTGACCGTGACCAGCACGGGTGGGAGCAGTTTGAAAAGCGATGTCTGCCACCACAGGTCGAATACAGGGTGCTGCAGAAAAAAATTCGCGGTCACCTCCGCTTCGCAGCGACGGCCTTTGCCGTGGCAACTCCGCTGATGTACGGCATCCTTATCTGGCAGAGGCTCAATGGTGGCCTGCAGAACCGCAGTCCAGGCGTCATTGCGACTCTTCCGCTGCTTATTGCAGGCATGATACTCGGGATCATGTGGTTTGCTGCTCGCGCGGACTTATCGCGGGCAAGGCCCCGAGACGATTAACTGGACAGCGCCATGTTTGTTCATTCCTGAAGTGGCGTTTTGGGTAGGATGGTCTTGATCTTATCCGGGTTGATTCCGAGTTCAAGTAGTCGTTGGTGGCGAGTTTTGTGGTGTGACTTTGCGGCCTGTGCATTGCGTTGAGCGTAGTAGAGTTGTCGGGAGGCTTCTGCTTCAAAGAGCTTGCGGCGCAGTCTCGATGGGAGGTCCATTGATCCTGCAACTACATTCGCCGCGCGGCGTACCTGTTCGGTCGTCAGCAGTTCCCCGCTGAAAACATCTTCGCTCGGACTGAGTTGCTGACGAACTTGCGCACAGAACAACTGGCTCAGGATGGCCACAAAGAGATGACGATGAATGCTTCTCCATCCGCGACATTCAAAGTGATCGAATCCCAACTCTTCCTTCGCTTCACGAAAGCAGTCTTCAACCGGCCAGCGTCCGAAGGACACTCGCAGTATCGTCCTCAGCGACCAGCCATCCTTTCCAGGAACGCGATTGGAAAGGAAGTATTTTGTCTCGTCAGTCAGCACATTCCGAGCGACAATGAGCGTACATTGATTGCTGACAAGACTGCCCGTGTGAGTCTTCCTCCAGCAGTCAGACCAGCGGATCTCCCAAACCTCACTTCCGCGATGAGTGTCCTTGATGCGATACCGCTGCTTCGTTTGATTTCGAAAAGCCGGTGAATAGCTGGCAAGGTTTCGTACTTCGCTGGATTGCCGTTCACGCTTGCGAAGTCGGGGGTACACTTTCCGACGACCAGTACTGTTTTGTTGCGGTTTTTTCAGTACTTTCGGCTTTTTTAGCCACACGTGAGCGTGCGGCGGGATTTCAACTGCGAACGCTTCACCACGTTCGTCAAGCCCATCGAGGAAAGCTCCATCATGGCCACAGAGTTCATCTGCCGTCCATGCCAACACTCGAATGCCATTGGCCTTCGCACGGTCGATCAGATCCAGAGCGATCTGTGGCTTGGTTTTGAAGGTGATGTCGTCGGGTATGTAGTTTTTTTTCGGCGCACCGCATCCTCGGCCCAATCGCTGGGCAAATAGAGCTGAGCATCCAACAGACATTGAAACCCGGGGGCTGAGTAAGCCAGTGCCACGTTGTTGACACAGTTTTCAATTTTGCCGCGATTCCCATTGTACTGCCGCTTGACTCCCGCTGTTTCGGTACCGCTCCTGGCTATTCCGGTTTCGTCAATGCATCCAATAGCCTCTGGATGAGCATGTTTTGTGGCGACAATCTGTTGGCATCGATCTCGCAGCTGCTGCTCATCCCAGACGATACTCTCCAGAAATCGCTGGAGCGTACGTGGCGCAACATTGCGATCCAGAGCGATCGCTTCCGCGTTCTTGCGCTGTACGCTGGAGAGCAGCCCCTGAACGTAAACCCGCAGCAATTCTCGACCGGCCGGCCGAGCAAAACAATCTGCAAACTGAGTCAGAAACCGGGCGAGCAATTTGCCGAGCTTTGCGATATCCTGTACCGTCATGGAGCGACCTTCCGTGGTTTCCTCGTGAAACTTTTTTTAGCACACGGAGGGTCGTCTCTTTTTGCCCTTCACGTCAACACCAATAACTCATTGACACGAAACGACTTACGCCAATCTGACAATCAGGACATGGCGCTGTCCAGCTACATCAATATCTGCGGAACCTTCTGTTTTATGGCCACCGTGGTCGATGGATTTTCCCGCACTGTTGTGAACTGGGCGATCGGCGAAAAGA
>CAZLOQ010000380.1:0-2801 GCA_964561125.1 uncultured Chitinophaga sp.
CGCTGGGACAAAATTGTTGATGAGCTTATCGGGGTGTCCGCTGCTCAAGTTGTCCGAATCGCCCAGGCGGCGGCCAAGTCCGCAGTGTTGTCAGGACGACGTGTGGTGGAGCAAGAGCACTTTGACGCCGCCATTGCCGAAATTAAGCAGCCAGCCTCCTGACACGAAATGACGCCGGATGCCAAACGGACACAACTTTGAGCACCTTCCGTTGGTATTTCGGGAGAGCGGTCGAGCCAGACTAACCGGGGGTGGCACTCCGGCGACCAGAACAGTCGAGAATAAGACGACAAACCGGGCTGCGCACAGCACCAATATGGTTGCCGGAGCCTCTTCCGTCGTCAGCCACTATGAACTGAGCAATGTGGGACGGACTCGCGACTCCCTGCCGACTTTACCGCCAGGGATTCCACTGCTGCTCGAGATTGATCCTGCACTCGACATTGATGACCTTCGGCATCATTTGAAATTCGAAATTGTTGCCGAGGAAGAGCGAGGATTTGTCATTGTCGCCAGCGACGATGTCGATCTCGCTGAGTTCCTCGTGGCCGCTAATGGCTTCGCGAGCTCTGCGCGGGGAACAGCGACCGTTGCCAGTATTCATCGACTCGACGACGATCCCGACCAGACGCGACGAGTTGAGCTGATTCTATCTGAGTCGCTGTTTGCTCTATGGCCGGAAATCGACGGTATTCCTCAGTTGCAGGTTGAAGTGGGCATTTCCTGCCTTGGAACGAACGAGATTGCATCCAGGCCGGAGCGACGAAAACGCGAATCAGATCAGGAGTGGGCCGGCCGAGAAAAAGAGTGGGCTGATTCACGCTCGAAAGCCTACGATGACTGGCTGGATCTTCAAGACCAACGTATTGACGAGGTTCGCCGGATTGTCGAGGAGGGCTATGGGGGCAGCGTCGCCGATATTTTCTACAAGGATGCTGGAGATACTTCGTCGCTGCCCGACAGCTTCTCAATGCAAGTTACTGTCAGCGGAAGAGGTCTGAAAGACTTTGTTCTGAACTATCCATACGTCTTTGAGGTGACTGATCCGGACAACATCTCGATACCGCGGCACGCTCCTGGAGAATACGCTCTGGAAGAGGTATCGTGGGAGTTACAACCTCCTGATGACGACTCGCCGGCCGTTTGTGTGGTTGATAGTGGTATTCAGGAAGAGCACAGATTTCTTGAACCGGCCATCGACAAGACAACATCATTCTGCTTTCTGCCAGCGCCGTCACTTGAAACCGATGTCGCTGATCATGTTCCACCTTCAGGACATGGAACTCGGGTTGCCGGGGCTGTTCTTTATGGCGAGAGAATTCAGCGTCCTGACGACGGGCAATTGCCGTTCTGGATCCAAAACGCTCGGGTCTTGAACGCCGCTGCAGAAATGCCGATGGCTTTATTTCCCGCGACTTTGATGCGAGTCATCGTTAATAGGTTTCACGAAGGCCCTCGCAGGACGCGGATTTACAACCATTCGATCAACTCCGACAGTCCTTGCCGAACCCGTCACATGTCATCGTGGGCGGCAGAAATTGACCTGTTGTCCTACGAAAAAGATATCCTCGTCATACAGACCTCTGGAAACCTGCGAGATTCAGCAGCGGTTCCGAACCCAGGGATCGCAGAACATCTCGCAGCAACAAGAAACTATCCGAGCTTTCTTCTCGAGTCGTCGTCAAGAATCGCGAATCCTGCCCAGAGCCTGCAAGCTCTAACCGTGGGGTCGGTTGCCTATCAGCATTACCAGTCAATGGGCTGGGAAAGCTTTGCTGGCCAATCCGGGCAAGTATCTTCTTTCAGCAGATCCGGCCTGGGGATTTGGGGTGTAATCAAGCCGGAGGTCGTTGAGTTCGGTGGTGATCTGATGCGGACTGCTGGGAGTAACCCGACGATTTCAAATCCCGCTAGGCTCGCGATTGCTATCCAGAGCTGATTCGATCCACGCTCCATAGGCCGGGACCGCCATTTGACCGCGACGAAATCGGGACATCTTTCGCGGCACCAAAGGTTAGTCATATCGCGGCTCATCTGCAGCGAATTCTACCGGATGAATCCTGTCTCCTTTATCGAGCCCTGATCGTTCAGTCAGCTCGATGGCCCGATTGGGCTCAACAGGTTGCTGATAAGACTCAGGTAATTCGCACGCTGGGTTACGGCATTCCGGATTTGGGACGTGCTTCTACAAACACGAACCATCGCACAACGTTTATCACTTCCGGAGAAACTGGAATCTGTGCTAAGGAATGCGATGTCTACCAAGTGCCAATACCAGAGTCTCTTCGACGCCCAGGCTATGAATACGATGTCTTGATCGAAGTGACACTCTCCTATGTCGCGCAGCCGAGACGGACGCGCCGAAACTGTCGCAGATATCTCTCTATATGGGTTGACTGGAAGAGCAGCCACCTCGGTGAGTCTATGTCCTCGTTTCGGGCTCGAGCCTTGAAAGACGAAACACGGGACGACGATGCTTCCCAGGGAACGCCTATTCGATGGACTCTTGGGATGCAGGCCGACCACGGCCTTGTGCCCGACGTGCGAAGAAATGCAGGCACTGTTCAAAAAGATTGGGCAACGGTGAAGTCGAGCGATCTTCCAGAGAATTTTTGCGTCGCAGTGCTGGGTCATCCTGGTTGGAGCAAAGATCCCGATTCAGAAGCTCGCTACGCATTGGCGGTCAGCTTCGAAATCGTTGGTCGGGAAATCCCGATCTACAATGATCTTCGGGTGGCTGTGGAAGAGTTGCAGGCGGAATTGAACACAGAAGTTCAAGCAGAAATTGAAGTCTGACGATC
>CAZLOQ010000381.1:0-2800 GCA_964561125.1 uncultured Chitinophaga sp.
GGTGTGCCCGGAGTTTCCGGATCTTTGAAAACGATCGAATCCGGATTCTGTGTTAATGCGCAAAGCCCGGCCTGAAAGCCCGTGAGAATCAGCCGCGAAACTCCCGGAAGAGCCATTCCCTGCGGTTCTTAAACGGATAATTCGCGATTGTCGGCCAATGCATCACGCGAAACAGATGCTGTTCGATTCGCACACCCAGCGAAGACCGGTGCTGCGGCGCAAAACGGCCAATCTGCTGCACCTCCCACAGCAGCAGATCATACGTCTTCGTCAGCACCACAAAGTCCTCCGACCCACGTTTTTTCATAGCCGATTTCTTGTTTTTGAGAATTCAAATTTCAACGCGACCGCCTGACGGCGGTGTACGCCAGTCGCTGGAATCGCAGAAATCGCAAAAGCACAGGAATCGCAGTTAAGGGGTAAGGCAGCTAAGGGGGCAAAGGGTAAGTCCTCGAAACACGGAAGCCGAAGTCGTTGCCACGGTTATCCGGCCGGTCGTTGAGACGGTTCGCAGAACGCATGCTGGCTGCGCTATAGCCGAAGGAACCGCCCCGCAACACCCGCCTGTTGTCATCTACTACATCGAGGCTTTCTAACTGTTCAACATCGTACAGCCACTCCATTTCTGCTCGGTAACCACGGGCGTGCGCGTCCTGACACCACTCCCCCGCATTCCCATACATGCCAAACAATCCATACGCGTTGGGACGCTGGGTGGCCACAGGAATCATGTCGGCATAACGGGAATTCCATAAGTACCACGCATAGTCATCAAGCAGGGCTTCGCCGGAACCATAAAATCGCGCCGTCGACGTGCTGCTGCGGCACGCGTGCTCCCACTCTGCTTCCGTGGGCAGACGATAACCCGTCAGTTGCAGATAGTTGGGCCGCAGCCGCATACCGTTCGCAAACGGCCGATCCGGATCATAGCACCACTGGTCCTGCGGGATTCCTTCCTCTTTGCTTAACCAGTTACAAAACTCGGCTGCGTTGTACCAACTGGCATTAATGGCCGGCGAGTTCTCTGCCATGGTGTGCCCACGATCGAGATCATGATCGCGTCGGAATCGACGAAACTGAGCCACGGTAATTTCGTGCATACCGATTGCATAGACGCGGTTGATACGACGACGATGCAGCTGTTCATCATCGTTACGACCTTTTTCGCTCAGCGGTGAGCCCATGCGAAATTCCTGATTCGCATCCACAATCGCCAGACTGATGGCGGTATCTTCGTGCGTTTCGCCGCCCGTCTTTGTCAGGTACCAGCGACGATCGCCAACGGCTGTGCCCGTGGCAAATTCCTGCTGGATCGAAACGAGTTGCTGTTCAGCCCCCAGCTGCCGCAGTGTCCATTCGCACATGCCATGGACACCCGAGTCGGGGTCGCTGCCGTAGCGGGACAACAGATCGCTGATCAAAGTCGGTCTCACCGCGTCCGTGATCAGCCCGGTTGCTGCCAGCTCGCCCAGGCCCTGGATCAGAGCACGACGTCGGCCGGCATCAGTTTCGACTGCCAGTTGTTTGATCAGTGTCTGTGCATCCAGTCCATAGCGGGGCAGCCGATGCAGGACATAGCTGCGGACGCTGGGGTCGTGGCTGTCCTGCAACAGTGGCAAGACGCGTGTGGGGGCGTCGAGCCTCAGGAGGGCGACGGCGGCCGTGGCCTGCCGGATTGCAAGCGAATCGGCGTCAGCATCCGGGATCAGCGGCCGCTGCAGAAGTACAAGCGTCTGCGGAGATCCGTTGACAGTCTGGACCGCGGCTGCGATGGGCCGCCATGCATCAGGCAGCAGCGGAGTCAGTTGCGCAAGAATTTCGGCGGGCGCCGCACGCAGCAGGCGAGTCTCCACGAACGGATCGGCATGCCAAATGCCGGCGAACGGTTCTGAAGGGAACAGTCGCTGTACAATGGCCAGAAATCGAGCATCATGATGCAGGTCCGCGAAATCCGGATCGCTCTGCAAGTTCGCGGCATCCGCGTAGCCTGCATCAAGTGACTTCTGCAGGAGTTCCAGAGACCTCGTTGCAAATTCAATGGCCTCCGACTGCGCATTCTGTTGGCGAAATGCCCGGGCTGCAAGGGCTGCGGCGCAGGCAAGGTTGTACAGATCATCGCCGTCTGCCTGATGGGCTGTAACGGCCGCCTCGAGGGCGGACCTGACAGCGATTGTGTCCTTTCGCCATGCAGCCAGTTGGATTGAGACATAATCAATATTTGATTCTTGCGGGTCGACTTTCTTGTACGCAACAAACGCTGTCGCCGCTTCGTCAACTTTCCCCAGCTGCGCCAATGCCAAAGTCCTGAATTTCGGCACCCTAACATTGGCCGGCGAAAGGTTTTCGTTCAGCCAGTCAAGTTCCACGAGTGCCTGTTCCGCCTGACCGGTCTGAAACAAGGCTGTTGCACGGTCGATACGGGCCTTTGGCTGCTGCAGTTCCTCTGCCGACAGTGTCTGCATCCGCAACAGCGAAGTGCGATATTCCAGCAGCGGATCCGGCAACTCCGGCGGCGTCACCGGCGCTGCAGACAGGTCTCGCTGCGGACTGTCAATCCGTTCGGAACCAGTCCATTTCAGCATCACCTCAGAAGAGGGACCAATATTGGAAAACACGGCCGCGAATCGCCGTTTTCCTGCGGTGCCTGGATACGCCACCAAACTCAGGTGGACGGCAAATTTCTGTTCCACCAATTCCGACTGCAGTTGTCGTAACTCGGCTTCGGTGAGCCCAAACGCACACCGGCGCTGCTCATCGGGTGTCGCCGCTTCATTCCACAGTGTCAGCCAGCCGGACGTGG
>CAZLOQ010000382.1:0-2792 GCA_964561125.1 uncultured Chitinophaga sp.
CCGCGCCTGATGCAGAAGTTCCACAGTGCCATGCTCTGCTGCCCAGCGGTTGATGCAGGACCAGTCCAGAGCGTGCGCCTGGATGGCCATCACAACACGGACATCCGCCGGATCCTTATCACGCTGCCAGCGCAGCTTCTGAAGCACCACCATGTGGATCTGTCCCAGGCCGAAACAGTTCGACCTCTAACTTTGTCGGTAAATGAATCAGCAGATTTCGGATGGTTCCGGTCTTCAACTCGAAGCCGGGCTGGGGATCGATTTGAAAATCCTGTCCGAGCGTTTCACGAAGTCGGCGGAACACACCTTCGCTGTACTCGATGACGATATCAGCATCCTGTGTGGCGCGTGGATAGCCGTACGCATTGCTGGCGAATGCTCCGGTGAGCATATAAGGAACCTGCTGTGCATGGAGCGCACGGATCACTTCGGCGAGGCATTCAAAGCTGGTCTTTGTCACCAGTTGCCTCCGGGGGGCAGGGTTGCACGAGGCCGGCATCCCTGAGCTTCCGCCGAATTACTCGGCGGCGGTCCAGTTCAGCGTCTACCTGTACGGGATCGAACTCAGGGTGTTCCGCCTGAATGATGTGCCTCTGCCAGCGAATGCATTCGTCGTACAGGTCAGCTCCCAGACGCAGCTTTTCCGCAATCGACATCGACGCCGCACGACGCAGTTTTGCCGGATCAAGACTGGCCCGCAGTTCCCGAAGCGACTAAGCAATCTGATGCTGTCGCATATATGGAGCAGTCATTGAGATGCAGAAAGGAGCAGTTAAGAGACGAACCAGGCGTTCTGCAAAGAATGGCAATCCGGGGCTGGTATGTCAAATTTCAGTAATGTGAAACGGGGGCTTGGACCGCATCCCCCCGCATGCCACGACCACCACGACCGCAGCGAACGGCCACACAGGCGAACCGCGGTGGCCGCGTCGATCAGGAGGCGAGAAGCGAGGGTGTTGGGCAGGGAACGCCTCGAGCGGGGGGGGGCATCGCAGCTCGCTGCAAAAACAAGAGTGCCGAATTGTGCAGTAGGTATTTGGAGAACGACGCGAATCGGGGAGCCAGTGACGGAGCGGGGAAAGAATTCCTTCGGTCGCGACAGGCACGACTTCGGCATGGAATGGTTCATGGTACCTGAACGGGTGGAAGATGCGGCAAACTGGTATGAATCGCATGGATTCAGACTCCGATCGAACTGCATGGTGACAGGAAACCCGTGCGTGCCCACCGAACGGAGTCATCGTCCGCGAAGAAATGCTCGCATCTGTTCACCAGACACCGTTCTGCAGTTCCAGGATCATTGGAGCGACCAATGCGTGAATCGCTTTAAAAGGTGCCCGAACGTTGCGATCTGTGAAGCGCTTTGCTCAAATGTGCCGCGGACATCCTCTCGGATGACGAAGTTCGGGCTGCGTTGCTTCGCCTCCTTTAACGCCACGCCTCGGGCGTAGTCCACCAGCTCCAGCGACAGGGCTGTTTCTTTCGGAGTGCAGCCTGTCATTCAGATCTCCCCGCCACGTTCGATCCGCTCCCTGGTGTCGCTGCAGAGCTCGAAGCTGATGACCGCCGGCCGGACCTCGACAAGGGCGCCATTCCTGTCAGCCTCCCCCCGCGCAGCGGACCTCGATGTATCCCGAAGTGTTCATCGTTGCCCCGAGTTTCGGTCCAGACATCGGGTTCCGCCAGCCCGCCCCAGTCCAACTCGCATTCTCGATCCTCCCGTCAGAGTCAGGTTACAACGGCGGACACCACGCCCTCCCTGCCGACTCATTTCCCGGCGACTCCCCGCACTCGTAAAACGGCACAGCAAGGGTGTCCGGTGCCGTGCAGCATTGGATCTGAAAAGGCAATCCGTCGCAACCCGTTGATGATTCTGACGCATCACGATTGACAAGTCCATGTCACACCAACAACATGCAGCAACTCTCCACCGCACTTCAGCCGTCGAATACCTGTCAGGCGGCACAGAACCCGCATCACCGCATGACTCGACAGCTGATCAGCTCCGACTCGCCGTTCGAAGAACAGATCGCGTACTCGCGCGCCGTAGTTCAGGGAGACTGGATCTTTGTATCCGGCACAACTGGCTTCGACTATGCGAGCATGCGCATCGCTGAGAAGATCGAGGACCAGGCACGCCAATGCCTTGAGAACATCAGGACGGCCCTGCATGAGGCGGG
The DNA here is from genome assembly GCA_964561125.1 of uncultured Chitinophaga sp. Classification (GTDB taxonomy): domain Bacteria; phylum Planctomycetota; class Planctomycetia; order Planctomycetales; family Planctomycetaceae; genus SXXK01. Next base: position 2,181 of record CAZLOQ010000382.1, read on the forward strand.
CGCATCGCTGTCGGACGTTGTCCGGGTGCACTATATCGTGCCCAACAGCCAGGACTTCGAGCGCTGCTGGCCTGTACTGAGAGAGTACTTTGGAGCGGTCCGACCAGCGGCCACAATGATCAGTGCCGCACTGCTTGATCCTCGCATGCGTATCGAAATCGAGGTCACCGCACTGCGTCTGCACACGCCTGTGCCGCCCGGCGCTCCCTAACCCCTCGCTCATGCTGACCCCTGCTGCGGCATGCGCCCGCAGGCAGCTCAACTCGAATGTTCGCTGCAGAAGAAGACGGACAATTCTGCTGGCCTCGCTGACCTCCGCCGGGGACGTTCCTGCAGGAGTCCATGCTCGCACTCTGGCCGAATGGGCTGCTGTGTTTGGCTGTGCGAGTCGTGACCGTCAAATCCTCTTTGAGCGTATTGCTCGGATTCACCGCATCGTTTCTGACAACTCGTATCTGATGCGCTTCATGGTGTTTGATGATGCCTTTGATGCATCCAAATGTGACCATGACAGAATGATGCCGCTTGATCAGGCCATGGCGGATGCGTGTATTTACTTAAGCGTGTTCTGGCTTCGGCGGCCTGCGGCGTTTGGCGGCGAACAGGCTGCAA
>CAZLOQ010000383.1:0-2770 GCA_964561125.1 uncultured Chitinophaga sp.
CAGGTGACGGGATACGGTTTCCTGTCGGGTGGGACCCAGTGCTGGTCGATGCTGCCAATTACCGATCAAGTCACCGACCAAGGTCAGCGTACACCGGCCCTTCTGATTTCTGAGCGCAGCCGTCCGCGCTTGTGCTGCTTCTTTGCTCGCGTCGGCGTTGATTGCGATCGATGCGCGTGGGGAGTCCCTGCCGGTGGACAGGGTGGCAGCAGGTGCGGGTGTGGTCTGGTCGTTGACGGCCTGGATGTCGGACGGAGTGGACGGTCGGTACTTTTGCTTTCTACTCCCGCATCCCCATCGCGATCTCCCATTCCTTCAAAAAGTCGATCCCGACGTCCTGGTGGGGTGCGAAGTGTTTGAAGGCGGCGTACATGCTGGCACACAGGTGGATACCGCTGAAGTGGCCGGGGAGGAAGTTCGATTCCGGAGTGCAGAGCGTTGGGGCCGACTTCGGCAGTCAGGTGGCCGGTGTAGACCGGTCCCGAAATTTTTTCCGAGCCAGGTCATGGCGAGGTCAGAGATCGTCACCGAGCGAGGGATCCCGAGAGCTTCGCGCACCCGTCACGACACCACCGGACACCCTCTGCCCCTTCGGCCGACAGGTAGCAGTATGGCTCTGGACACATATGCGCATAGTGAGTTTACGCAGGACCTGCGCAGCTGATCTTTTTGAGTACAGCGTTGTCGAACCATGCAGGAACCTGACGAGCCTTGATCTCCAAAGTCCGACCGTCGGGTAATCTCAGCCAACCATGTACGATCCTGATTATTGCTGGAATTGTCGAAGACGTAAGCACGGTTTGTGTATCGAATTGCTTCCATGAGCAGGTCAATCGAACGGTGGTATCTGCTGACGATCTTGTCTTCGGGGACGGAATGTCCGCCCTGTTTTACGCGATTCCGCACTCGTGAAATGTTGATCTCCGGGTCGTCTGTTGCGATAAAGTACAGATAGGTTCGGTATCCCTGCTGCTGTGCCTGCTGCAGGAGTTCGACCTTATGCGGGGACGACATCACCGTCTCCAGCGTATAGGAGATCCGGTATTTCATCAGCTGCTGACGGAGATAGTCCGCTACGACAGATGCAAAGTAGGAGTTGACTGCAGCGTCAGTAAATTCGAGTCGTCCGTGGCGGCATTTCAATCTTCCTGCTGCAGCTGCAAGTCCAGCTCCTGACAGAAATCGGGATTGCTGGAGAAAACGCAGCAATTCACTGTCTGTCTCAGGAGCGATTTTCAGGCCGAACTCGTTGACTGCCAGGGATCCGTCCCGACGAATCCGGGCTTCTATTTCGTCGGGATTCAGATAAATGCCCAGAAGTTCCGGTGGAAGTACAGTCTTAAGCGTGCTCTTGCCCGAACCATTCGGGCCGGCGAACATCCGCGGTCGAGGAGACACCGTGGTCATCGGATGGAGATCTTTCGGCCAGGCTCAGTGGGTACCGGCGGCGGGATTGCTTTCACAAACTGGCGGTGTCCATTGGGAGAGACTTCAATAATCGCACCATTTTCCGACACCAGTACGTGGAGCCCTGCATCAACCGACTGCTGATATGCCATGGAAAACGCAATTCCTGACATCGCAGGGAAGTCTGCCTCCAGTTTTTCGATATGCTGCTCGTTTACCACTGGGTCAGGATTCGGCATGTGTCCCCTTTCGCTGTTTGTCGCTCAGACGGGTTCTGCGGTTTGGCCTGTTAGAAATCATTGACAACCTGTCGGTGGCTTTTGTGGAATGGTTCCAATTCGTCACGACGGCACATTTGGTTTTGATTGTACGGCGCCCTGCACGACTAAACAACAGCCTGATCGGATAGAATCTCGACCCAATCGCAAATCCTGCCGTGGGCAGCAAACATGGGGCATTCCATCTGTGCAATCCTGTTTGCTGTGGCATGTGCCGTCATCGAATTCGGACGCCCCACGCTGAAGCGGAACCGTCTGCGGAGATTCTTCACGCAGTCCAGTCCGGCAACGGCAGGTACTCGCGGACCCGGACGTGCATAGTGACCGCATCCGGCGCTGACTTCGGGTGTGTGGCATCAAAGCGTTCGTTCGGATACGGGTGCAGAATCCTGGGTTTCGGGAGCCAGCGTGCGGCGAGCTGAGCAAACGGTTTCCACGGTAGCTGATGCCGCTGACTGCGACGCCGGAGCGCGGCGAGCCAGCTGCGTCAGGTGGGCTGAGAGCCGTTGCAAAGGGCCAGCAGTATCTCCGGCGAATGCCTGACGGCACGCGCGGACGCAACGTCCGCATCACAACTCTGTGATCTCTGTGCCTCTGTGTTTACAAAAAGGCGTATCGTGGGACACGGAGGAATGGTTTTTGAAACACAGAGACACAGAGGAACACAGAGGGAAGTGATCGAGGGTGCATTGGAAGATGGGTGACGAGGTTCGCGTGCGACCAAACCCAATCTTGCCAGCCTCGTAAGCCTCCGGCGCATCCATCCCCCTTTTCAGCGGGCGGACACCCAGGGCGGGCAGGGAAGGGCTCCATGGCGGAGGTTCGGTTTGGGCTGTGCATTCCGACTGCGGTTGCCGAGACAAGACCGTCGGGCGGGTGAGGGGGGCGTGGGCGCGACGAGGCTGCGACTCAGGTGCGAGGAGGGACGACAGGCTTGTCCGTTCGGTCGTCGTGTCGGCGATTCGGCAGATCGCTGGAGGAGACCTCACACCACAGCCGACCGGCGGCGCGCGAAGGTACGGCCGGGCTCGCTGGCAGTGTCTGCGGTTTGCCATTCGGCCGTCTGTCGCCCTGACGCAGGGACT
>CAZLOQ010000384.1:0-2764 GCA_964561125.1 uncultured Chitinophaga sp.
CATGACCGCGGACGAGTGTGAACGACACGGAGTGCTGAGCGAGGAGCAGGTCGAGTGACTGCCAGCGGTCGACGTTGGAGATAGGCACCAGCTGGCGTCCGTCGCGGCGTTTCCAGCCATTGCGTTTCCAGCCGGCCAGCCATTCTGAACAGCCTTTGGCCACATAGGAACTGTCGGTGACAACCTCGACGCGGGATTTGCGGGTGAGCAGTCTGAGGCCTTCGATGACGGCCTGGAGTTCCATTTGGTTGTTTGTGGTGAGCAGTTCACCACCACTGAATTCCTTTTCTTTACCGGTGGCGGGATGTCTCAGGATGCACCCCCAGCCTCCGGGGCCGGGATTGCCACTGCAGGCGCCGTCCGTGAAGAGTTGTACGAAGGGAAGCCCCGAAGATTCACCAGTCATTGGCGAGGTCTGTTGAAGACAACGTTATTTTTCGCGGTAGACGATGCGGCCGCGCTTGAAGTCGTAGGGAGAAACTTCGACGACCACCCGGTCTCCCGGAACGATGCGGATAAAGTGCTTTCGCATTTTACCCGCCACATGGGCCATCACCTGATGCCCTGTTTCAAGTTCGACGCGAAACTGGGTGTTCGCGAGCGCTTCAATGACGTTGCCTTCGACCTGGATTGCTTCTTCCTTCGACATTCGACGGACTTCTTTCACCCTTTACCGGATTGTTGGGACGGAACGGCTCTTCGACCAGGATAACTCAAGTGAAATAGTGACAATCGCCCCTCGGAAACTCAAGCTCCATTTCCCCCACAGCCATCCAAATCGAGGGAAATCCTGTTTTTTAACACGCGATTCATGCTGGCGATTCTCCGGCAGCAGCGGTCGCTGCGGGGTCACCTTCCGGTGTTTCAGCGGCGTCCTGTCCAACACCCTCTTCAGCACCTCCCACATCGTCCACTTCACCGGCGATTTCCCGAAGCAGAGCGGTTGCGTAGGTACCTGAACTGAGCACAAAGCTGAGTCGCAGGCAACCGTCTGATTCAAGTTCCACAGTGGAGTCGAGGGGGAATTCGACGCATTTTCTGCGGCCCCCCGACGTGATCCGGGAAAATCTGGTGAAGTCCCTCCAGCCAGTGCCGAGGAGTGCCAGCGATTTCTCTTCCAGTTGCACCACGTCACCGGCAGATCGGACCATTTCGGGCCCCGGCAGAGGGCCTGCCGGGAGAAATCCGGCGGTGTCCCGGCCTTCCGCGAGCAGAAACGGTTTGATGCCACCTTTACGAATGACCACATCCCCAGCCTGGGGCACTCCAGCCGTTCCCTGAGCCACTCGTTCAGCCAGCACCAGATTGAATACACCACTCTGGACTGCGTTGAGCACCAGTCGGGTCATGCTGCGGGACTGATTTTCCGGCCAGTAGTCTTTTGGCAGGCGGCCTCGGAGGAGCCGCAGACCGTCCTGAATGGTGTTCCCGCCGCGACCAAACCGCTGCGTTCCGTAGTAGTTTGGGAAGCCATCCTGCTGAAGCTGCAGCATTCGGGTTTGAACAGCCTCGCGGTCATTTTCTGTCCAGGGAGTGCCATCTGCAGGGGCCAGTCTGAGTGCGAAGCGGTTGCCCTGCAGGTGTCCCGTTCGGAGTTTGTTTTTGTGGAAATTGACAGCGAGCACTTTGAGGCCCGGACGCTGAATGGCGGAAGCGGCTGTCGCGAACCGGCCGGGAATCGAAACGAATTGTCTCGTCACGGCCCAGCGATCCTTCTGACCGGCGACGCCGACATCGACAGCACGAATACGGAGTGCTTCTCCGATGGTGGCGATCACCTGCTGCGTGGTGAGGCCGCGTTTCTCGATCCACAGCCAGGCATGATCACCGCTCCCGCAGGGCGTGTACAACGGCAGTTCTTCAACCTCGAAATCCTCGGGACTTCGGCGTATCAAAACCCGGCCCAGCACCGGCGCATGACTGCGAGGCGGGTTCAAAATTCGCTGAATAGTCTCCTCGGGAACCGGCATTGGCAAACTCGTTGAATGATGGGATGGGGGCGATTCGCTTCGAGAGGGGTACCCGGGCGACAGTTTGTGTTTTTATGGAAGTGTCAGTCGCGGGAACCGGGGGTGACCTTGAAGGTGAGCACTTCTTCTTTGCGGCGGACAGAGATTTCGGTTTCCTGTCCGGACTTGAGCGCTTCGATGGCGAAGGTGTAGTCGTAGATATTCTTTATGTCCCGGCCGGCGAGTTTCACGATGATGTCTCCGCCGCGGACGCCGGCTTTTTCGGCAGGTCCACCTTTCGCCACACCACTCAGGAGCACACCTTCAACGTCCGACTGGGCGTAGTCTGGGACACTTCCCAGCCATGCGCGGAGGCTGGCTCGGCGTTCGCCATCCTTCGGGCGTTCCTGGGCTGCATACCGGGGAGGCTGGTCCATGCTGATGAGCTGCCGACAGACGAGGCTCATCAGGCGACCAATCTGTGAGATACCTTCGTAATTGAGCTTTTCCGGGGTGTCCCGGGGGGTGTGGTACTCGCTGTGATTGCCGGTGAAAGCCGAGAGAATCGGGACTCCGTGCAGAAAGAAAACGCTGGCATCTGTCGGCAGATAGCTGTCGTTTTGCAGAGAAATATTCAGGCCGAGCGGTACGTTGGCTTTTTCGACCAGACTTTGCCATGCGGGGCTGCTCCCGATTCCCTGAAGCACGAGCCGCTCCTGGAGTCGTCCGACCATGTCCATATTCAGACATGCGGCGATGTACAGGTTGAGCCCGCCGGTGTTAGGGCCGCTCAGAGGATCCTGCCTGGTGCCCGC
>CAZLOQ010000385.1:0-2740 GCA_964561125.1 uncultured Chitinophaga sp.
CTTTCGCTGGATCGCGGGACGGTAGCGAAGTACCGCCGGCAGTTGCAGTTGGATAAGTCTCTGACGTTGCCGACAGAATCGGTACATTCGGAAGATCGGTTGGGGTTGACGACCGAAAACCCGCTGAACGCGCCCACCGGTTCGGTGGTGGAGTGTTCAAGGCTTCCCGTTCGTCCGATCAAACCAGGTCCCCCGAGCAACTGCGAACCGTATCGTGGTGAGATCAGTCGGAAGCTGGAACAGGGATTGACAGCTCAGCGAATCTGGCAGGACCTCATTGAGGAGCATGGATTCAGCGGCCGCTATCCGACAGTTCGGCGGTTCGTCCACCAGCTGAAGGCGCAGACGCCGGAACTGGGGTCGCGGCAGGGATCGCCCTTTCGGGCGGCCCCCCGCGCGGATCCGGACGTGCAGAGTGACCGCATCCGGCTCTTACTTCGGGTGTTTGGCATCAAAGCGTTCGTTTGGATACGGGTGCAGAATCCTGGGTTTCGGGAGCCAGCATACGGCGATCTGAGCAATACGTTTCCACGGTAGCCGATGCCGCTGACTGCGACGCCGGAGCGCTGTACCCGATAGATGCCTCGATGGATCCGCTGGTCCAGGTCCTTGAGGCGGTCGTCAAGGTCGACCTCGTACTGTTTCTCGGAGTATGAAAACCGCAATTTCCATTCCCGAGGATTTGTTCAACGATGCCGAGCGACTCGTTGCCCGTTTCAGGACATCGCGAAGTGAACTTTATTTGCCTGCGATTGCGGAATTTGTCGCTCGACATGACGACGACGCGGTCACTCAGGCACTGCACGAAGTCGCCCGAAACATCAATGCAGATCCGCCCGACACTCAGATGACCACAGCCTCTGCGTTCGCCGTCCTGCGACAGGTGGAATGGTGATCCAGCAGGGCGAAATCTGGTGGGCTGCGGTGTCGCGGTTCTGGACAGTCACCGAGCGATTTTTTGAAGATTTTTCGAGATGCAAAGCGTTTCTGGGATTTGGCTTACGGATACTCTGAGAAAATCTTTTTGCTGTCGCACCGATGCGACAGCTGACAGTTTTGCGACAGCTGGCGGTGGGGGTGTGCGCAGCGTGGGCGCACTGTGGGAAACTTGGGGGCGTCGAGTGCCTGGCGTGTGGCACGCGAAAAAAATGGCAGGCCGGGACGTTCGCAGTGCTACCAGCCCCGACCTGCCGCTGCGGCTTTGGCCCTGCCATGACCTGGCAGAACACAGGATACGGACCGTGTCATCCTCTTGTCGCGGGCCGGACGTGATTGCAGCAGCAAGTGCCGTTCAGATCCGACATCTGGATATTGCGAGCGATGATTCGGAAGAAGACAAAACACTACTCCAACACCACACGAATACCGTTGTTAGTGTTCCGGTTGTCCGGAGTGTTGTTGTTGCGGTTCGCACAACGAACGTTGTTCGGTTCGTTGTTCCAGGAGCCGCCCCGCAAAACGCGGAAAGACCCCGAGCTACCGATCCGTCCCCTTCAGCGCAGACACACGGCGGTGTCATTGCTGAACCAGCATTGTGCAGCGATCGATTCACGAATGCGAGTCTGAGCGAAAGTACGAATCCCCGGATTTTCAAACTCGCGCGCCGGGCTGCGCCCGTCGCAGAAATCGCAAATCGCAGGAATCGCATCAGAGTAACAGAGGACAGAGGACCAGAGGCCAGAGCGACAGAGACTTCAGCGTCCGAATCGCAGAGGAAGGACTCGGAAGAAGACAAATCACTACTCCAACACCACACGAATACCGCGGCTAGTGAGCCGGTAGAACGGAGTGTAGAAGCCGCGGTACGCACAACGAACGACGCGCGGTTCGCGATCCCAGGAGCCGCCCCGCAAAACGCGGAAAGACCCCGAGTCGGGCCCCTTGGGATCGGTAGCGGATGAGCTGGCGTGGTATTTCTCATCGTACCAGTCGCTGCACCACTCCAAGACATTCCCGTGCATATCGTACAGCCCGAATGCGTTCGGTTTCTTACCCCCGACGGCGTGCGTCATGTCATTGCTGTTCGCCCTGTACCAAGCATGCAATCCGAGATCGCTAGCATTGCTGCCGAAGCTGAATGCGGTTTTTGAGCCGGCTCGACATGCATATTCCCATTCGGCTTCCGTCGGTAGACGGTAGCGTCGTCTGGCCGCTTTCTCATCAGGCAGTTCAGAAAGTCTGCGACAGAACTCTACGGCATCGTCGTAGGAGACCTCTTCTACGGGATGATTTGACGAATCCGCATTCATCACCTTAGGTCCCTGAAATTGACTCGGATTTTTGCCAATCACTTTTTGGTACTGTCTCTGCGTAACAGCGTAAACCCCGAGGTAGAAATCGCGACTCAGAGTGACTTCGTGCTGATGCTCATCATCATAACGTCCCTCCTCATCCGGCGGGGAACCCATCAGAAAAGTGCCCTTGGGTATTTGCGCAAACCGCATGCCGACACTGTTCGAAATCACCGAATTGTCAGATCGCTGTGGAACAGGACTCGCGTCGCCTGCATCCACTGATTTCTGCAGGAATTCTAAGAACTTAACTCCAGCTAAGACCCCCACGCTCGCAATAGTGCCTCCAATTGCGTTCTCAAAAATGTTTGAGAGACTGAGCGAACGAGGCTTCCCATCAGGCAACCCAATCTTCCCATACACTTTTGATTCAAATTGCTGCTTGGCGCTCAGTCTGTACTGGTCAGACGGGACTCAGAGTTTGGGGATGTTGGAGATATTGAAAAACG
>CAZLOQ010000386.1:0-2738 GCA_964561125.1 uncultured Chitinophaga sp.
TACTTTGAGCGGAACGGCGCGAGTCGTCCGGTGATGGATGCTGAAATCTCCTGGCGTGACCGGACGGCTCGCGCCGTACCGCTTCTATTTGGAGCGGAAAAGCAGGCGGCATTGGGCGCCAGCCCCACGAGTCCTCACAAGCAGCAACGGGATTTGCCAACTTCATCGGCCAAACAAAAACAGCCGCGGGCGAATGCCCCGCGGCTGCAAGCAAAGACTGAATTTTACACGTGGCCCGCAGGGCAACTCCTTGCCCATCCGCGACTGCCGGCTATTTCACCGCGGTCTCCTGAGCCTGAAAGATCTCAGCCGTCTGCGATTCCCCCGGCAGCGGACCGGCGAGGAATGCGGCCACGCGAACGCGGTGAGCTGCGATTTCCGGTGTTTCCTTCGGCACCATTGCGTTGAGCGTCTCCAGCATGACCCCGGATTCATTCGGCAGCTGCTGCGCCACAATTCGCGTTGTCTGGTAAGGCACCAGCACAATTTTTGCCTCCAGTGAATCAATCGCGGCGATGATCTGGTCGGTCTCGTGCTGACCGGCAGCAAGATTGCTCTCCAGCAGCCCAATCGCTGCTTCCGTGGCGGCCGAACGGGCCATCAGAGTGCTGGTCATCCGCACCCCGGATGCACGGTTGCAAACCTGGATGCCACCCACGCAGAACGGGTAACAGCCCCGGCTGATCCCGCAGTGCAGAATCTGCAGTTCGCTGCCGATGCGGGTCAGTTCCGCGTGCAGGCTCTGCAGCTTCTGTTCGACGGATGCGCCGTCCTTCCTGAGACGATCGTGAGCAGCCACGCGGTCCCGACGCTCTTTTCCAAGCACTTCGAGCAGTTGCGTGGCGTGCTCGATCGGGTCCACGGTCGTTTCAAAAGCCACAAAACCGGCGACGGCGATTCCCGCACCTCCTGCCTGACACGGGGTCGCCCCGTTCTCACCGGCGTATCCGGAATTCAGGCCCACTGCGGATCCAGCCACAACACTCGCGAACACAATCAATGCCTTCATCACTCACGTCTCCTGAAATTGTCTGTGACCCGATGGATCACGGAAAATAAAACGCCCCTTGCAGCAACCGACTGCCCGGGATTCAGTGTCAGGCCATTCCCGTGAATGGCTCACTGCTGCCCACCATGAGCAGTCCGGCTGCGGAGTGTTGCGCGGGATTCGCAAAAAAATTCGGGACGGAATGTTCTCGAGTCTGCCGCGGATCGGCCCGGAGCTGTCGCCTGGCGCCGAAACGTCGCACCCGCCCCATCCCCCTGCAGTCGATTTTTCCCGCAGAAAACCTCATACTCACGCAACCGCGCCTTCCTTTCGCTTTCCATTTGTCGCGGTACGGCGCAAGCCGTCTGGTAAGGCCAGGAAATTTCACAGTGTCTCCCACAGAATCTTTTCAGAACGATGATCCTCTGCAGACCAGCCGCCTGCTGCGGTTGTGGTTGCCGGAAATCCCCGAACGCCCGCTGCTTGACCACTATGAACTGCCGGGCCGTGAACTTGGCAAAGGCGGATACGGAACCGTAACCGTCGGACGAAAGCGTCATCTGCCGCAGCAGGTCGCCATCAAACGGATTCATACGGAGTTCGAGTTTTCTGAAGTGCACCAGCGGCGTTTTGTCCGCGAAGTGCAGCTGCTGGCACCCCTGCGGCACCCGAATATTGTGCAGGTCGAAGACTGGGGCCGCGACGACCAGGGCCTGTACATTGTCATGGAACTGATTGACGGCCCCAACCTGTGTGAGCTGTTGCGGCAGCACGGCCCGCGACCAACCGAACAGCTGCTGGATTTCGCGCGCCAGATCTGTCGCGCACTCGGCTGCGCCCACCAGCATGGCATCGTGCACCGAGATCTGAAACCCGCCAACCTGCTGCTGGATCCCTACGGATTCGTCAAACTCGCCGACTTCGGACTCGCCCGTGAAGCGTCGGATGTTCACCAGCAACTCACCAGTTCCCATGGTGCAGGGCTGTACACATTCGCTTACGCATCTCCTGAACAGCTGCGGGGTGATCACGCCCTTGACGGACGTTCCGATCTGTACAGTCTGGGAGCGACACTCTATCACCTTGCTATGGGGCGAGCGGACACGTCGCGCGTGTTCGATCTGGATAACCTTCCGGCAGCCCACGGCATTCTCAGGCCGCTGCTGTCCGCGCTGCTGCAACCCAATCGGAATCAGCGACCTGCCGATGCGGCCGCAGCACTGCAGCTGGTGGAACAGGCACAAGCCGGATTGCGTGGAACTGCTGAACCGGCTGGCGGGCGTCCCCCGGTCGCCGTCGGTCTTCAATCGCCGCCGTCTTCCACGCCACCCCAGGCCGGCTGGGCCGGGATTCTGGCCGAACTGCGCCGGAAAGTCTCCGCACAGCACGAACTGGCCCGGCAGTGGCAGCAGCAGCAGAGGTATGCCGAAGCAGTGGCCGCACTTGAGGAGATACCTTTTGAGCACCGGCACCTGGTGGATCAGTCACTCTATCAGACGTGCGTGCGTCTGCGTGATCAGGTGCAGACGCTTGAAAAAGCCATCGACGCGGCCGTGAAATCTCTGCGTTACGAAGGTCTGCGTGAACAGGTGGAACAGCTGCAGCAGCTGCAGCCGTGGCGCGAAGACCTGCGGGGGCTGCTGGAAACGCTGCCGAAGACCCCGCCGCCAACAGCCAAACCGCAGCTGCTGACTTCCCCGTTTGACGCCGCCAAAGCAAAAGCCGCGCAGGCTGCTTTGGCAGAACAGCT
>CAZLOQ010000387.1:0-2713 GCA_964561125.1 uncultured Chitinophaga sp.
GCCGACCCGCCACCAGCCGTCATCGAAAGCACCCTCGTCGGATACCAGCCGGCGATCGGTGCTGCGGTTGCCGAAGTGACCGGTATGCCGGCCACCAGCCGCCAGTTTTCGCTGATCAGCAATCGCACCGAGCCTTCCAGTACCGGCAGCACCCTGATCTCACAAGGCACCTCAAAGACCAGCAGCGGGCGTCAGAACAGCATTCGCCGCAGGACACCAGCGTCCGTACTCACCCCGCCCGCTGACAGCCTGCAGAAAACGAGATTGCCTGCAGAATCTTCCCAGGCTGTTGACGTGATGCCGGATGCTGACCCCCTTGATGACCTGTTCAGTGATCCTGGCGAATTCAGCCGCCACTGGCTCGGATAAGTCACCCCGGACATGACCCGACTCATCAGCAACGCGCTGGCAAACCACAGCGGTCATGACAGATCCCGGGGCAGAACGCAGTTGCAGTTGCTGTTCCGCCACGATCCTGATCGATCAGCGACCAGGGTGCCTCCGCGCAGACAGATGGAGTCGCATTCTGGCCGCTTCAGCAGGACAGTGCTGTTTCATTAAAACCGATGATAACTTATCGGAATGCCGATGCTCCAAATCCCGCCGACTGCGCATACTCGCCTGTCTGCCTGAAGCTGCAGACGACAGTACGAAAATCAAATTAAAATTTTACGCGATGCTTGAAAAGCAGGTTCGATGCGGTTTACAAAAGAAGCAGATCTGTGCCGGAATACGGCAACCGTCGTTGCCTGTCGCAGATTAAATAAATAGGGCGTGCCACCTGTAATTCGCGTCTTTGTCAGACCACGCAGTCTATCGCGGCATTACAGGCCCTTTTTAATTCCTGGGAGTTGCATCATGAGTTTCTGTAATCAATGGCTGTCGGTGCGTTGGTGTCAGGGTTGTCTGCGTCGCTGTGTCATGTGTCTGTCTGCACTGCTTGTCGGTGTGATTACAGACACAAGCGAGTGTTTCGCACAGAAGAGCGAAAATCGTATTCAGTTTCACGACGGTAACTTCCGGATGTCCGGCTCAAGGGACGGCCAGCTCATCGCTGAATTGCGATCCCTGAAATCGGTTGGAGGTGAAACGTTTCTTGCGACGAGTGCTGCGGACAAAGCGGTAAGATTCTCTGACGACGGTCAGGGCTCAGACAGGGTTGCGAAGGACGGAATTTATACGGGGATGGTTCCCGGGGAAATCGATGCTGAGATCAAACGCTACAAAGCTCTGGTCACGCAGCTCAAGGAAGACAGGCCGATCCCTGTGTTTGCCGGGCTTCGACTTTCAGGTACGAGGAAAAGCAGTACTTACATCAGGGACATCAGCGATATCGTCGAGGACGACGTGGTCACAGGCGAGCAGCTCCTTCCCATTCTCGAAGTCAGTGGCGGCACTACGGTCCTGATCCCGAATTCGATCGCCATCACCGACCTCTCAGTCGTGGAAGCCCCGGACTTCACATATAACCCCTGCGAAGGGACCGGAACGCCGGACGGTGTCTGGACATTCGGGCACTTAATGTCCCGGCTCGCTGCAGCTGAGGGTCTGGACGTATCCGATTTCTGCCGTGACTGGCTGGATCACTGGACTGTGGACCAGCATATCAACGGGTTTGTCGCCGATGCGCGGATGCCCGTGCGGGATGAGATCATCAACTCCTGGCCGACGGATCAGGATGGTCGCCTCTCCATGGCGGATGCTCCGTTTCGATTGCTGGGAATCTTTAACCGCACCGATTTAAGGGATAACGGCACCGGCTCTTCGTACACGGCGGAAGGCAGTGCAGGAGAACTCCGATTTGTGTATTGCTTTACGGACGGATGCTCATCCAGTCCGCGACCCTTTCTGGTCATCTTTGAATACCGTGTGAATAAGGTGGGCTGCGATGTGCAGACCTGGGGGCAGCAGTGGGCGGCACTCAGTGATTTGCCGCTGGGTTCACCAGAGTACCTCGACGCACTCGCCGTATTGACCACAGAGGTCACCGACGTCACTAACGGTCTGCATCGACTCGCACAACTGCGCACCAACGAATTTATCGAACGCCCCTGGGATCTTCGTGAATTCGTGATTTCCGACTCCGGATTTCTGGTGCAGAAGTCAGTGGTCGCCACACCGGACGTTAGCCAACAGTTGACCGCGTGGGTGTCGAACGTCGTCAACACTGCGCCTGCACTGCAGGGAGTTCCGGTCTTCCCCGCTGCTGAAGAGGGCGCCTCGTCCATCAATCCCTCCGGTTTTTTCTGGGATGGACCAGGGATCACTGTCAATAATCGCCGACATCTGTTTTCTCTCAACACTTGTAACGCCTGTCATGGGCGCGAGACAGACACGGACTTCACTCACGTCAAAGAAGCACCGTTCGGAACCCCGGCAACTCTCTCCGGGTTTCTGACCGGAATCTCAGTCTCCGACCCCGTCGATGGTACCAATCGGGACTTTAATGACCTCGAACGCCGTCGTCAGGACCTTCAGAACCTGATCGACACCCCCTGCATCAGCCAGGTGCTCGCCCACTCTCGCCGAGGTGATGACAGGTCCCATTAGTCCCGCACTCTCTCCTCGCTGAACCTCAACAGCAGACCTCCGGGAAGCATCTGTGCTCCCGGAGGTTTTTCTTTCGGACAGTGAATCTCAAAAGTGCATGGCACCTGCAGTCTGAAAATCAAGCTGCGACTCTGAAGCATCCGGACGTAAGGATCCGTCGTAA
>CAZLOQ010000388.1:0-294 GCA_964561125.1 uncultured Chitinophaga sp.
TAATTCGTAAATCATCGTGGCAAAATTTGAATCCGTGGCCGGAGCCACATACCGTTTTCGTGGTCCACGACCCACGGTGGCAGGCCTGCATCTCACTCGCATTCGAACACTGAAGATGATGCTTCCACCACTGTTTGAACCACCTTCGCGTTTTCGGGCAGAAGGCAGCAGCCGCGGGAAACGATCAAGGAGTGCTCTGTTATTCCAGAACTTCTCTGGTGTCGCCGCGGATGGTGAAGACGCCGCGGCCACCAGTTCCGCGTCGAGGGACCGCAGCCGCGCGCCCAGCAGGCA
>CAZLOQ010000388.1:304-2693 GCA_964561125.1 uncultured Chitinophaga sp.
TTTTTTCAACTTATCAAGGCTCTTCCGAACTCGATGTTCCGGCAGACCAGTCGCCCTCCTGCCGCCTCGCCGTTCGCCCCCTGCGGCTGGCGACACGGCGAACGGTTTGGAATAAAACGTTTCCCCGTGCAGTCCTCCCGCGATACTGCGTTCCGGTCGATGGGACACAATGATTTCCCGCACCGCACTCGCCGTATCCGTCTGGAATTCCGGCCACGGCAACTCTTTGGAGAACTCTGCCAGGAACTCATTGAAGCGGTTGCCGGGACGCGAAAATTCAGAGGCAAGTCCGGAAAGGCGCTGGATGACCTTCTGTGTCGACAAGGCTACACAAACCGCGTCGACTGCGTGATGACGATGATCACCACGTTCCTTCTGATCTGCCGAACCCAGAATCCGATCGAGCCCGAACCCTCTCCGGATCAGCCACGTCAACCCACCGGTCGGTGTGACAATTCTTTGTCGTCGGTCAGCATCATTGCGCCCTCCGTACAAGGTTCCAAGGAACTCTGACGCAAGCCGGCTGTTGTATCGCGTGTCGTTCAGCTGCCGATCAACAAAGCCCTCGGGGACAGACTCCGCCAGAAACCGGCGAAGTTTCGCTTCCGCGTGCCGTCCGTTGAAGCTTCTGACACGCCTGATCACCGCCTGCAACTCGTCGCCGTCCAGAATTTCCGACGGCAGGCGATTCCGTTTGCGCATTCGGTTGAAGTCCGGATCACACAGCGTTTTGTTGGCGAAAGAATCATCGAGGTACTGCCTTGGGTAAATGTGTTCCACATCAAAGTCCTTCAGCGTTGCCGCCGAAAATCCTCGACCGGTGTACGGACACGTCCAATTGCACTCTTCTGCCAGCAGCCATTTTTCGACGTCGGCACGGCTTGGGCTGGAATTACCCAGCTGCTGCAGGATCCGAACTTTGGCGCGATCGCGATCTTTGCGATTCTGATCGTTCTGCGCCCAGAGTGTTTTGCGTTCCTGTCGTGAGCGTTTCAGGTCTCTTGCAAGTTCCACATGGATCGTCTCCGGCTTGCCAAAACGCCGGATGATGGAATTCACAACCCGCCGCACTTCAGTCAACGCGCGAATCACGGCCGGATTATTGATCTCACGATTCCGACAGTGAGGCGTGTTCGTCTTCCAGAGAAAGCCGGGCCACGGCCGAAGACATTTCGTCGGAGAACCCAAACTGACGGGCGACCCATGCTGCCAGCCGTTCCGGATCCCCTGCATAGACAACCTGCAGAATCAGCTTTTCCTTCTGGACTGCAGATAATTGGTCCCAGAGGGGGCCGAGTATCCTGCTGAACTTTGCGCTGGTGCGGTCCCCGATCAGTCGCTCATCGTCTTCCTCCGACTCATCCGCAGATCGAAGGGAAAATCTGGTGTTTTTGGGCAGATTCAGCAGACTGACCACCGACGGAGCTGCGGGCTTCCCGCGAGCTGCGCGGGTATTCAGTTTCAAGTCTCCTTCACGCATCAGCCAGTCATAAAGGACGGCACGCTGTCCCTCTGTCAATCGCTCCTCTGTACCGTCTGCGTTCCGGAGTGCGAGGTGATTGAGTGTCTGCAGGACTCGAAACTCCTGAAACTCAGGCAGTGCCATCAGACATCTCCGACGGCCTCTGCCGCCGCGATCTTTTTCCAGCGTGCATCGCCCGACAAGATGGCGTTGGGATTTCAGCGGTCGCTGGGTGAACAGAATTCCGCGAATAACGGCCCAGTCTTCAGCGGTCAGAGGCCCACCGTTGTTCAGCTGGAAGTCTCGAATCGCAGCAAATTCCTGCTCGTACATTTCACGGGCGGTGTAGTGGCCTCGGATCCGACCTCGACGCGGCGAATCCAGCGCCTCTGAGCGGATTGCGAAAACCCCATCCTGCTGACCAAATTCCTCCACCACCATCCGGGCAAGGCTTCGCAGGCTGCCGGAATCCTGCGGATCGCGCAGCCGAGCCTGATTAAGCACGCTGATACCGCCACTCACCGCTCCTTCGTCATTGCCGGCTTCCGGACTGCGTCGATTGGCCTTGTACCCACGTCGCTGCCCCAGATGATAAATTGCCCGCCCAAGCTCGCAGGGCTCAAGCAATCGTGCTGCCGCCGCAGACCGCAGGGCGTACGGAAGCTTTTGGTGGGCATCAACGTCGCCCATCGGACACCACGCAATCGCGAGCTCAGCATCCAGTTGCTTGAGCACAAGGTCACGTCCGACACTGGTGCTGTCGTCTGAGGCCGGAAGCAGTCCCAGCCGCTGCAGGCAGACGAACAACCGGCGTTTGCGGAACTGTCGGCGCCAAGTTTGCCGCCGCTGCTGGCGGGCCACCCGTCGCGTCACAGCGCGCGAGCTGTCTTTGCCCTGTTCAATCGAGCCGTCTACCCCCGCCTCAAA
>CAZLOQ010000389.1:0-331 GCA_964561125.1 uncultured Chitinophaga sp.
GGTATTCCCTGAACCACAGAGCCGAGTTGTTGAGGCGGCAAAGCCTGAAGTGATCGAGTCCCGGAGTTTGGTGGATTTGTACGACGAATTGCTATCAGCCAGTGACAAGGAAAAACGAGTGTCAGTGAAAACGATCAGAGACAACCGGGCCGCACTCGACAAGTTCGAAGTCTGGGGCGGCACTCAGCATCGAGTTGTGGCCGGCAGACCGCTGAGTTTGCTGGAGCAGCCGAAGATTCTCCGCGGCTATGCTGAGTTCCTGCGGGCTCAGGTCAAAGGCAATTCGTCGGCCATGGCGAGCAAAGCGCTGGCTGCAGTCGGCAAACTGGCA
>CAZLOQ010000389.1:350-2013 GCA_964561125.1 uncultured Chitinophaga sp.
CGGGCTGGAATGTTGAAGCAGAAGCCAGAGACGGTCAGCAAATCGACAATCAACCTGCTTCGGCCGCGGACCGAGGAGCAGCGACGAGTTAAAGCAGTTCCGGTCACTGTGGCAGAGCTGCAGGCGTTGCTGTCAGTCGTCGACGATTGCAAGTGGCCACGGCTGGGAAATGTAAAGCCGTCACTGTTCTGGCAGACAAGCCTGTTGGCTCACTACGTTTACGGGTTTCGGTCGCAGGATTGGTTCGCTGCACGGTCGGCCGAAAAGCAGGGTCTGCTTTGGTCTGGGGTGATCACCTCGAGCCAATGCCCAGTGCTGGAAGATCTGCACAACGAAGCCGGATGGTGTTGGTATTTGGTCCATAAGACCGCGAAGAAAGACGAAGCGGCTGAGCGACCGTCTGACTTATTGAACAGTTTCGCGGGCTGGATCATGAGCGAGTGTTTCCGTTGGCGAACAACTCACGGACCTATTCGGAAGAGTTTGCGAGACTTCTTGACCGTGCTGGCCTATCAGATGACGCGCGACGCAAAGAGGGAAAGCCAATAATCAGGCTGAGCCTTGGTCAAAGAAACGTTGCGAGCTTCCGAAAGGGATCGTCAGCACTGTGGGCGAAACACGTTAGCAGGGGTGCATCCAGTTACATGCTGCACCATGCAGTCAGTGAGGAAGGCGTTGCGAAGATGACCGCTGAGAGTTACCTGCAGAACGAAGAGATCCTTCGGGACATTGTTGCGAAGATTGAAACTCTGCCGGTGTGGTCACTTTAGGATCGGAGTGGAACATCCGCTGTTGATTGTTGAGCAGAGGTAATTGCATCCGCTGTTGGGAGGTGAAAGGGAAAAGCTATGGATTGGGCCGAAGACAAAGAACACTTAAAAAGACGCGATTCATTTATCGCTGACATTGTCGAGGTCTGCAAAAAGCATCGAGTTATGCTGAGTCCAGACGGGTCAGAATTCGACAGATCATTAGTGGTCGATGTGGAGTTTTACGAAACGAACGATCTGTCACAGCGTGCGTTCTATGTTTCGCTTGGTGACGTTGAGGATGCAGTAAGGATGGCAGTTTGGCCGGTCGTTCATCCGGAATGAGCAGCGGAACTTGTATTCGATCCTTATGGTGAGGGTCGGAATTCATTAGATTTTTGAAAGGTGATAGAGATGGCAGTTTCCTTGCGTGATCGTCAGCGGGTGGCTGATTTGGTGAAGGGTGAGTTTTCATCTCGATTAACGGCGGCGACTCGTGACCCGAGCGATATGGATATTCAGAAGGCGGCAGAGAGCCTGACGAAGTCTCTCAAGCTGGCGGCGATGATTACGCAACTGGATGCAGCCGAAAAGAAGGCCGCAGAACTCCGGAAGAAGTTGGCCGAATCGGTCCGCAAGGCAAAGCCTGCTGACATGGTAATTGAAGATTGGGACCGGTCCCGTCGAAACCGCTGGGACAACTGCGAATGCACTGGCGATTACCGTGAATTGCTGAAGGACATCGCAAAGCACGTCGCCACAAAGGAAGTGCGGAGCGGGAACAACAGGCACACGATAGCTCAGCAGGAACGCAAGTTGCTGGCAAAGGTAGAAGTCGCTGGGTCAACTGACGACCTGACGGCAGTTCTCAAGGCTGCCGGGCTGGTCTGAAATCAACAGCGGAATTCCGTTCC
>CAZLOQ010000389.1:2023-2692 GCA_964561125.1 uncultured Chitinophaga sp.
GCGGAGAAGCCATATTCTGCGAGCGTGCGACACACGTCGAAACTCAGGACGAGGCCGCTGGCGAGTACGTGCGAATCGTGCAGCAGGACGACAGGCAGACGGCTACGGAACAGACAATCCAGATCGATCCGGCAGAGTGGCCGACGATCAGAAGCGTGATTGATTACATGATTGAAAACTGTCGGAGTTGAGCAGCGGTTGTCGATGTTCGATCCTCGTGAAAATCGCGTGCGGTATGCGATGCAAAAAAGCCGTGTGGTTCAGTTGGCTTGAGGCTCATAATCTCAAGTCGCGGAGGGCAGTTGTGGTGAGACTAGCGATGCTAAATCACAGCAGAAGTCCCGTCCGGGTTCGACTCCCGGCTGGATCAATTTCAACAGCGGTGTTGGTGTTCTCTCTGTTGGAGGTTGAATAGTGTGGCAATTGGTAAAAATCACATATCCGGACGGACAGATTGAGTACATTTATTTGCCGATGCGGTGACGATCGGTATGTTGGTCCGCGTTTACTTTTGGAGGTTTGGAAATGCCGCTGGATATGGGTGCAAAAGACGTTATCGCAAAACGAATGGCTGACTATGTCGGGCATGGAATGGCCGAAAAGTGTGAAGTGTTTGCGGTCGTCGCTCTAAAAATGATGACGGAAGTCTATAACGCGGGCTACGCGGCA
>CAZLOQ010000390.1:0-2668 GCA_964561125.1 uncultured Chitinophaga sp.
CTCGGCCATCGCAATCGGAATGCACAGCCCAAACCGAGACTCCGCCATGGAGCCCATGGCTGCCAGGATTGGGGCACCGCCCGCTCAAAAGGGGGATGGATACGCCGGACGCTCACACCCGAGGAGGCTCGTAGCAGCCAACACGGTCACAAATTGGCCCAAAAATTTTTTTGCCGCGCAACGACGCGCACTCTGGAGTCGACGTTTCCATCGGCACAATCGTCGCCGCCGGCTCAACTGGCGATAATGGCTGTTGCTTCCGGCGCTCGCGGCTCGCTTTTGCGAGAACGGCCTCCATGTGCCGTACCTCCGGCCGTTCGCGTCGCTTCTGCTGGCATTTCGCCGCCTGCCAGTTACGCACTGCCCGACGACATTCCGGGTCTTTGCAATAGCGTTGATTTGCGGACGACGCAATGAACGTACGACCGCAATCCTTTCGCAGACAAACTCGCGGTGGAAAACGAGATTTCCGCGTCGCACACCGTTTCTTTGTGCTATGTTCGTCGTGTTCCATGGGGAGTTTTGGTCCCTTTGGATCCGCCCGAATGGCTGGCTAGAGCCCTTCGGGCATTTTTTTTGAGGTGTGCTACGCTTGACGACCTCGCCCGTCGACAGCCTGGCTCACAATCGTGGCCATGCCGCCAATTTCCCCTGCAGCCGACGCAGGAGAAACGCGGGAGTCAGACTTCAGGTGCGGTCCCCCTCAGCTCGCGCGAAGGAAACCTGGGGAAGTAGACGCAGAAGGAAACTCAGTTGAGTTTCATTTCCTGAAGGAAACGAAGCAGGGGATGCAGACTAACACCCTCCCCACTGCGCGCAGCCAAACCGGTGCTTTTGCGGGCCTTTTGCCCGTTGTTCCCAGCCAAAGGACTGATTCGAGGCGTCGCTCACACAAATACTAGCTAAAAATTAGCTAAAGTTTATTGATTTGTTGGCCAATTCTGTGTATTATTCAGAAACTGGAGGATCGAGTAATGGCCAACAAGCGAACGATGACGTTGAACCTGACCGACGCGGAAATGGACGCGCTGGAAAAATTGTCCGAGCGCAAGGATCTCTCGAAGACAGCGGTGCTGCGTCAAGCGTTACGGCTGTATCAGGCCGTAGACGCACGGATTGAACGCGGCGAAAAGCTGTTCTTTGAAGACGAGGCGAAGAAGGAAAAGGCGGAGGTGATGGTGCTGTGAGCAGTCTCCCGATTCAGATTCAACTGCGAGAGAATCGCACAGATGTGGATGCGAGTCTCCTCGCGGGGATGGCACCGCAGGACTTGCTCGTCGTGGAGAACGAGTGGAGCGCGGAGCGATCGCTGATTCTCCAGGAGCTTCTTCGCGATGGAGTGGATCGCGCGAAATGGCCTCAGAGCGTGCACTGGAGTTGGGCCAGGAAAGCACCGATGTTGGGGATGCTTGAATCGAGTGGCTTCGGCGTGGTTTGTGAGAACCGGTGGCAGGGAGTCATGATGACCAAAACCGCCAGTGCGTTCGCTCGGCTCGCCGCGGACAAGGGCAAGCCACTGGTGTACCTCGATTTTATTGAAGTCGCCCCGTGGAACTGGGCGATTCCGGAACTTGGCCGCAGTGGCCGATTTCGTTTGATTGGTTCCACGCTGTTCTGGAGAGCTGTGCAACAAAGCAACGAGGAGGGTTTCCACGGGAGAGTCGGCCTTCACGCTTTGCCTCAAGCGGAGTCGTTTTACGAGCAGTGCGGCATGACGGCGCTTGGCCGGGATGCCGCGAAGCAAAACCTTCTCTATTTCGAATTGTCGCGGCAGCGCGCTGAGAGGTACTTGCAAACAGGAGACAACACATGAACCACAGGAAAGGAACCGGGCCTGATCGTGATCTTCTACTGCGGATGGGAGAATTCGAGGATTCCTGCCGTTCGATTTCCGTCGGTGGAATGGCGGCGGACTTAGGGATGCTCCCGCCAACTCACGGCGATGCACATCGCGTGTTCGGGAGGTTGATTGAGTTTGCTCGACGCAGGAAGAGCCTAAGTGTCGAGCAGTTGGCTGAACGTGCGGACGTGGATCTTTCGGAGATTGTCGAGATCGAAAGGGATGAGGCGGTCGTTCCGGATGTCCGTACGGTATTTCAACTGGCGACAGTCCTGGACCTGCCCTCGGCTCGTCTGATGGAAGTTGCGGGACTCGCAACCCCACGTGCTGAAGTAAGTCATGCGGCGTTGAAGTTCGCTGCACGATCGGAGCCTCCGGCGAAACTCTCTCGGGAGGAACGAGACGCGTTGGAGGAGTTCGTGAAGGTGCTGGTTGAGTCTGCAGACGAGGGCTGAGTAATTGCACAACTGCTGTCTCAAAGAGCGAACTGCACGGGACATCGATGAACGAACCACCAGGATCTTCAAGGATCCTGGTGATCAGGAACAACCTTGCGCCTGGAGATTGTTCGCGAGCAGTTAAAACTCGACTTCGCGATTTATTCGACCTTGGATGCCGGACCGGAAGCGAATTCTAATCGACTCTGAACTGCCGTCGGCAGTACGCTTCCAACGAATCCATTCCTGCCACGGTCTGTAGTCCGGAGGCCGGTGTCTTCCGGTTTCCCGATTCCCCATGGTGTGTGTCTGATTGTCAGGTTGGAGCAGGTGTGGCGCGAGCGGATCAGTTGGCTGCAGTCGTCCGGGCTGACGGTCGCTGCAGGCAGCA
>CAZLOQ010000391.1:0-2668 GCA_964561125.1 uncultured Chitinophaga sp.
TCATCTCGCTTCTCGACGAGCCTGGCACTTGCTTGTAGCTCGATGACCTGCCGGCTTCCGAAGTTGAACACCTTGATGCGATACAGGGTTTGGCCCTTGTCGAGGCGATCGTGACCTTTAAGCACGACGTCCGAGATCCGCACATCAGGCTTCATAAATAGCAGGAATCGCCAGAATATCCAAGAGCCCAAGACGCCCAGGACGAACCCCACAAGCGTCGCCACGATGTCCTTCGCCTCCACGACTCTCCCTCCGCTTCCGCTACCGAACGACGGCGGTAACGGAGCCGCCGCCAAAAACCTATCATTTCAAAACTCGCGTCATCGGCGGCTTCTGTTCACCGCTTTGTTCGGCGTGGCCTGAGTGTCTCGACCGTATCCAGGCAATCGCCACTCCGCCGATTATTGCGCACAGTACAAGGTTCAGCCAGTTTGTTTCCATGACCCAACTTGCCCCAGTCGGTGCCGGCGTCTCAACGATCCGAAGCAGCCAGTAGTCACCAAACCCCAAAGAGCGTCCACCAGGCGGTGCGCCTGGTTGAGGACCAAGCAATCCAAGAATAGGAAAGCTCATCGGCAGCACAAGCCCTGTCCAAAGCACGGCCTGGAGCGGAAACAACAACTTTCTCTTAATGAACATGTGGGTCTCCTGGGTTGCGTAACACACTTCCAGCAGAACGCCTTCGTTCACCGGGCCGCGGTGAACGACGATGATTTCAGAACGCACCCAGCCCGCGGCTCCGGTGCAAAGGATTATTTGGCCACAATCAGGGCTCAACAACAAGCACCCGAAAGTCTGTCTTGCAGTTCCCAGAACATGTGGCATCAACAAGGTGCATTTCCAAAATCCCAGGCTGCGCATCGCGAGAAGCAGCAACAGTGACTGTGAATGCATCAATATTGAGCTTTTTGAGAGCCGAAAACTCGGCGGAGTTTGCGAACTTTATGCCCTGTTCGAAACTGGCAACCGAGACCGTCACTCCTTGCTTGTTGAACGATCTGTTGCCCTGCAAAGTGGATTTTTCAAAGTTAGGTTTACCGTTACGCATTTCGGCGAGGCTAAATCCACCTCCTCGTGTGAATCCAACTGTGCATGGCGTTGAGAACAGCAATTCTTTAGTCTCTCCGGGCTTCAGAGTTACCAGCGGAACGATGACCAACCGGGAGTTGTCGGACGACTTGTGATCCGTGGCAGTTGAGTTTGATTCCTGTGCCTTTGAAATAGCAAAGAATGACACTGTTGCACAAATGAATAGAAGAAAAGCCGCTTTTCGACGCATTGTGGTAATCCTTTTGCCTCGCTTTGCTTATAGTCTAACGGCCAAAATCACCCGGTTGCCGCCAAGAGACTTTGTCTTAAGGAAACGCCCGATCGGCAACCCGGGTACATTTTTTCTGTTATTTGCATTTAGCGTTGAAAAAGGCGGCATAGTCAGAGCAGAGTTCAGCCTTCAGGGTGTCCATAAGGTCAAGGTCCTTCGCTAGTACCACCATTTCAAACGCAGCAGTAGGCAAATCCGCATTCGGATGCATATCCTCCAATCGATCGCCAAAGACAGCATGCCATGTAATCCGCAATTGTTTTAACTGCAAGCAAGACTGAATTAGACGCCGTAGGTCATGGCCAATGATGTTCTTTAATGCTCGCTTGCAAGTCTCCGGACAGCGATTTGGGCCGGGAGCGAAACCTGTGCCGACTGGCATGTCAACTTCGGGTTTCTCTGGCGGTACTAAAACGGCCAAACCTCCGTCAATCATCGCGACCTGCGGAGAGTCCGTTTCTAGCTTGAAGACTCGACCAAGTCGTTGTAGTACGTTTTTGTAGCCGGTCTGGACGTCAGCGTAAACGCGATCCGCAAGAAGGGTAGGCACCTCACAATCATCGATTCGAATTGGCAGTACCATCATGCCGCTATTCGAGAGTTGCCGCATTAGCGCAGCGTTGAGTTCTTGATCGACCCATGGGGAAACAGCTGAGTTTTTCGACAACACGACAATTAGGTAGTTTGTGTCGCGAATAGCAGCCGATATCCTGGAAACTATTGAATCGCCGACGTCAAGCTCAGCCTCGTCAAACCACACGTCGAGCCCCATATCCTGCAAGTCTGCGACAAGCATTCGCACGAAAACTTTGTCCTTTGAGCTGTGGCTGACAAATACTCGCGGACGAGGGATTTCAGATATAGAGGACATGCTTTCTTTCAGCAAATAACGACTTTTAGACAGAAAACCGGAATTAGACAGAAAATTAATTCTGTCTAATCTGGTGAGGATTCGGTATAATCTTGTGAGGTACGTCAAGATGCTTTGAGAGGGATGTACCCAAAATTCCGTGTTTTGTCCATCCTGGAGTTTGCATCATGAATTCAGGTCGTCCTTCGCACCCGCAGGGCCAGCGCACACTAAGGTCTTACACGTACAAGGACTTGTGTCAGGAACCGTTCGCTCCACCCGCACATTCGCCTCCTGCCAACAAGGCTATTCTTATCGGGACACTGCTTGAGCAGTGAAAGTGTCAACCTGCGCATCCATGCCAGATTCTCTGCCATACGCCGCTCCATCGTCCGCAACGCGTCTTCCCGCCAGTTCATGTCAAGCGACCAGTGACAGCTGTTCTCGATCCCCCAGTGATTGCGGACACATCGCGCAAATACTTCGATATCCAGCGG
>CAZLOQ010000392.1:0-2663 GCA_964561125.1 uncultured Chitinophaga sp.
TGAAAACCGGAGTACCCTCACGGGTACCCAGGGTTCGAATTCAGTCTCTCCGCTTTCACAAATGCTGAAAAACACAGCGTTTTTGCAGAACCCCCGAGTTTTCTCGGGGTTTCTTTGTGTTGACAGGCTTTGGCTTTGGGCTGCATTGATTTGCACTCAGTCATGCAATTTCGTGCAAACCTGTGCGAATCCGTGCGAACTCTACGGCACCATACGCGGCACCTCGGCACCACTGACGGCACCTTTTTTCCGGCGTTTTTCGGTACCTCGCCGGTCTGAGAAACCGGTGCATTACAGGCGGACAGCACCTGCCCCGGCAGCAGATTCCAAGTCGCAGGTATCGCCAGAGCGAAGGTGCGAGCCATGTACGCCGAAGACACGACTCACGTGTGGTCAGGAGTATGCATCGTCATCGATGGCCAGCAACCTGCCTGTTCCCGGTCTGTGCAGAAGCATCGAAAGTAGCGACCACCATCAGTCCATGGACGTAGCTCGCCATCCTGAGAAATCCAAAACAACGAAGAAGACATTGAGTTGGAAAATTCGTAACGATCCGGCTAACCGGAGTGGCGGCGAGCGACCTTCATTCAGAGACGGGGAGAACCGCCACTCCGGTTCAGCCGCTTGTTCGCCATTGTTCAGCAATCGAGCCGCCAGCCATGAAGCGAACGGTCTCGCAGCTCCAGGCGGATGTCGTCAGACTCCGAGACCTCATACGTGTTGAGGTCAAATAGCCAAACGACAGGAATAAGCCAGCGAGAATGTCCGGCCATTAGAACCCAGTCAGTCAGCAGCGCAGGCCCGACGAAAGGAATGAACACCGGTGAGGCGTGGCGGTGATGTCTCCATCGAGTTACCAGTGAAGCGAGACAGGTCACTAAGCTCAGGGTTGGGAAAATCAATCCAGCGATGAGTAGAGCTGTTCCAGGCATCATCGGGGTGATTCCACTGACGAACAAATGTTGAGACCGCAAAACTGCCGTAAGTCTTTGCCGCAGTCTCGCGGTCGAATATGGAGGTGTCAATCCCGCTATGTCATACCGGCCGCCCAATCGCGACGGATCGCTGCTCAAATTGCCCTGCTGCATCGCGAACGGATTCTGTGCCATGCCGCAAGTCCCAAATCCGCCTGACGATCCGCAATAAGCTTGCCTGCCGCTGCGACTCATGTTGCTGGCGTCTGCGAGCGTTCAATGATTCATGCGAGTTCCTTCGGATTTCGTACCGATCTGATCTGCGCGAATCCGCCATGTTCAGGCCAACTGTGGATACTTGCAGAGCGCCCATCGCAAAAAAAAGAATTCTCCCCCCACTTCGTCACTTGCTCCTCGTTTCGCGTAGCTCTCCAAATAGTGATGTCACACTTTGCACTCTTTCCCTTCCGAGGCGCCAGCATGGTAACTGCAAACGTTCTTCGTTCAGTTCGGACCGTTGAATCGGACCCTCTGCTGGTGGACGCCACAACCGCAGCCGCGTTGTGTGGCAAGCACCTGCGAACACGGCGAGCCGTCAGACTCACCGCATTTCCGCAGCCACCTTGCCCCCCTGATCGGCGCTAACACCGCGTTTCACCTTTGTGGCCGCCTGCAGAAGATGTATTGGATCTACATCGGGCCTCGTTCGGATGTCAAAGATCTTCCATGTTGAGATCACTCTGCGAGACGTGACGGATCTGATGCACGATCACTTCTGTCTCACGAATCTCGAACAGAACCCTGTGAGTAATCCGGCGCCCGGATCCGTACAGCAATTGCCTGAGCTGTACAGGAAGATGATGAGATTCCTCGGCGACGGGATACTGGTCAGGATTGACCGCAAGCGCATCCAGTCGGCTGATCAGTCCATTGAACCAGCTGGCAGCAACAGTTTCACTTTGAAGAGCGTACCAGTCAGTGACAGCCTGCAGCTGCCGGGAGGCTGTCTCTGTGAGCAGTACCTTACGATTCATGTGGATTCAGGGAATCCGTACGCATTGCGCAACGAAGACGCGACCGACTGCAACGTCACTAAGCGTCCGGCTTTTTCGTCATCAAGGCTGAGCTTCAGGCTTACAAGATCCATCTGATCGAACTGGATCATCGCAGCGCGCAGGACATCCTCGGCCGAGCGAAACTGGCCAGTTGACATGTGCCGCTGTACAGACTGTTGGATGTCGGGGGGAAGATTGATGGACATGTTTCGGAGTGTACGCATCACGACGCACGACTGTCAAAAGGATTTCAGCAGACGCCACCTCGATTCGCGCCACTCTTCGCTGCTCGACACAGAGTCGCAGGCCTGCCCTCAATGCACCGGTCTTGAAAACCGGAGTACCCGCGAGGGTACCCAGGGTTCGAATCCCTGTCTCTCCGCTTCGGCAAGACACTTCAAAACGCAGTGTTTTCCCAAGAAACCCCAAGTTTTCTTGGGGTTTCTTTGCGTTTATGGCCCTCGCTTTTGGCCCGTATCTGTCGCCTTGTCCCTGACTGTCAGGAGTGCAAAAAGGGGAAAACTGCGACAATACGAGGAAAACTGAATGGCACCACTGACGGCACCGTTTTTCGGGCGTTTTCCGGCACCTCGCCGGTCTGAGAAACCGGTGCATTACAGGCGGACAGCACCCGCCCCAGGCAGCAGATTCCAAGTCGCAGGTATCGCCAGAGCGAAGGTGCGAGCCATGTACG
>CAZLOQ010000393.1:0-2659 GCA_964561125.1 uncultured Chitinophaga sp.
GAAGCGGTGCAGACGAAAACAACTACGCCAGCAATCGCACCGGTGGCACCAATTCTGCCGCCCCACCGCTCGGCTGCTGGAGGCGTGCGGGGACAGACACTCGGAACGATTGCAGCGGTTGCAGCGGCTTAAACGAAGGCAACGCCCTCGACAGTTGCGTCGGTTGCATCGATGCTGCCGACCAACCGTTCGGCGGCCGGTGTGCCTGTTACTCGGCGCGACGGTTCACCGGAAGCAGATCGCGATGGTGTGACAAGGAGTTGCTGAACGGCAGCGCTCAGTGAGACACCATCTCTCGGTCTTTGCAGGATTGGGACTACGCGCGTCGGTGCCTGCGTGCAGACTCGCCCAGCGCACCCCTGCTGTTTCTCGTTGAAGACCTGCTGCAAATCCGGCAAGCCGAGCAACTCATCCCGTGGTTGCCGAACCCTCTTGAAATCTTTCTTTCTCGTCGTTTTCGGAACACTCACGCGGTGCTTCGCGTTTGCCGCATATCCATTTACCGCTCCTGGCAGGAAAAAAATACGACTTCCCCCCGTGGCGCAGAGACTGTGCCGTGGCGCCTGAGGAAAGAAAATCGGGTCGAAACGAGAAAACGATTAAGCAGGTGGCATTGGCGGAGCAGGGGGTGTTCAGTGCGTCAGTCCACCGTGTAGTCGTTCAAGGAACTTCTCCGCGGTGCGGTGGTGTTGTACGAGCTTTGGTCCCAGGCGTTCGCACTGACGGGCCATCATCGACATGCGGGGATTGCCGGCGAAGAAGTCGCGATGGCGATCCACGAATCTCCAGTACAGCGCGTCCCAGATTTCACACCATGGTCCTCGCCTGAAATTGCTCATTTTCAGCACATAGGCGGACCCGCTGATGTAGGGTTTCGTGGTGATGAGTCCGCCATCCGCGTACTGACTCATGCCGTACACATTGGGAACCATGACCCAGTCGTAGGCATCGATGAACAATTCCATAAACCAGCGATAAACTTCATCCGGGTGCAGTTCACAAAGCAGCATGAAGTTTCCAAGGATCATAAGGCGTTCGATATGGTGGCACCAGGCGTGCTTCAGAACCCGACGAATGACCAGATCGACGGGCTCGATTCCCGTAGTACCATCGTAGAAGGCTGCCGGCAGCGGCCGCTGGAAGTTCCAGAAATTCCGGCAGCGCTGTCGGCGGCCGAAATGCAGGTAAACGCCGCGCATGTATTCGCGCCAGCCGATGACCTGGCGGATAAAACCTTCAAGGGAATTGATCGGCACGTCGTTTGATCGCTGCAGCGCCGCGGCAACGACTTCTTCCGGGGAGAGCAGTCCGATGTTCAGAGGCGGGGTGAGCAGGGAGTGGAAGAGCACGACGTGATCCGTGTGCATAGCATCTTCGTAAAGTCCGAAGTCGGCCAGACGCTCATCAAGGAATTTCCGGAGTGCTTCCAGAGCCTGAGCGCGGCTGACCGGGGAGTTGAAGTTGCGAGCATCGCCCGGGGCATCAGGATACTGCCGGGTCGCCCAGACGGAGGCGGCCTGCACAGCGGTCTGCTCGGCACTGGAACCGGAGGAACCTGGCTGCCATGAGGATGGAACACGAATTTCGCGAGGCAGTTTTTTTCGATTTTCCGGATCGAAGCTCCACTTGCCCCCGACCGGCTTTCCTCCGTTGTCAAGCAGAATCCCCAGCCGCTTTCGCTGATCGATGTAGAAGTCCGTAAAGAACCACTTTTTGCCGGAAGCGTTCAGTCGGTCAAAGGCGACCGGGGGCGTGAGAAAGTGGGGATCATTGAGAATTTGAAGGTGGACCCCGGCGGCACCGAGGCAGGCCTGCAGACGCTGCTGCATCCAGTCATCGCAGGGATCAACGCAGTGCACGCGAGTCACTCCGTGCTGCCGCAGAATTTCCCCGATGCCCCGACCGCCGGAGAGGCTGACAGCTTCGATGAGATGCACACTGCGGTCCTGCCGACGAAGACAGTCCGCGTACAGCTCCATGGAGGCACGATGGAGTATCAGCTTGCAGCGATGAAACCTGTAATGACTGAACAGCAGCGGGTCTTCAACGAGAAACACAACGGAAGAGCCCGGCAGTGCAGGGTGATTTTCAAACAACTGGTGGGGATAGATCAGGGCTGCCTGCATCAGGAATGTCGCTTCAGCTGAGAATGGAGTCCGGCCACCGTGCAGCCTGGGAGTGTTCAGCCCCGTCGTGCCAGCACGTGGCCAAGGCCGCCATCGACACCGATGACCTGTCCGGTGATGAAGGACTGAGCAGGATCGAGGAGCCAGGCGGCCAGCGACGCTACCTGCTGCGGTTCCCCGAGTCGTCCGAGGGCGTGCATGGCGATGGAGGCGGCGGCGCCGGCAGGATTCTCCCAGATTCGTCGCGTCATATCCGTGCGGATTAACCCCGGACTGATGACGTTCACTCGGATGTTCGCAGGGGCATAGGTGGCCGCTGCAGACCTGGCCAGTCCGATCACGCCACCCTTGGCAGCCGCGATAGCCTCGTGATTCTGAATGCCAATTTCCGCAGCAGCGGAGGCGAACAGGATGACACTGCCGCCGGATTCGGGGTTTCGCAGGAGTTTCGCTGCGGCACGAACGGCCGCAAACGCTGTGAACAGGTTCGTTTCCAGTGTCTGGCGGAATTCTTCGTCAGTCGTCAGATGAGC
>CAZLOQ010000394.1:0-1238 GCA_964561125.1 uncultured Chitinophaga sp.
ACGATCTGTGGGAGAATGGCTAAAACACTGGGAAAAGCAAAAAACGCCGAGAGGGGTGACTCTCGGCGTTTTGTGTTGACTGTTGGGTCTTGTTTTTCCGTAGAAAAACAGAAAGCTCCCCGAACAACACCCTCTTCGTGACAACTCGCGCTGTTTCACACTTGAGTTCACGACGGTAACTCATTGCGGGTTCAGCACTTAGCACTTTCCGAAGAACTGGACGCCTCTTCCGAATTGGTAGCGACCCTCTGCGAACTTGGCAAGTCTCAGTTAACAGACGCGCGTGCAATGCTGTTAACCAGCCGGTCGTTTTGTCCCAAAGTTTCTCAAGGCGGTACCGATCTCTGTCTCTCGGGTCCAGTAGAGAATCAGATGCTGCGAGCAATCCATCGGGGGTTGCAGGTGCTGCAACGCAGGATCACGGGACTGAGGCAACGCGACCAATTGCCGCAGCACGCGCCTCTTCACTGCCCTCAAAAACAGCCAGTTCCTCGTTGAGACTGGCAATCAGTTTTCGGATCCCTGCCTTTGTGAACCCCTTTTCGCCAACAGGATGTTCGCGCTGCAGTTCGGCGAGCCGATCCTGAAGGATTCTCAATTCCGCCTGCGCCTGCTCATATTCAACGAGATTCAAAATCACAGCTGCACCTCCACGAGTCCTTTTTTCCGATTATCAGCCTCGCGCGTTCGACCAAAGAATTGGATCCAGTCATCCCAATCCCGACGGTCCTCCGCCGCAAAAATCTCTTCTGGTTGCCTTGTGGTGAGCATCATGTCGAGCTCCAATGCCGCGATCTCTCCCCGACTCACACGGGTTGCAAAGTCTGTGTTCAGCCAGACAACAGCATCGATATCCCCGGGTTCTGGTTTGGCTGTTACAAAACTACCATCAAGGAACAGCCGCCTGGCACCCACTGAGCGGCACAGTTGGATCCAATGCCGCAGACGTACCGAAAGGACTTTTCGTTTGCAGGTGGTACTTCCGAAACGAAGGATGATTTCCGACTCACCAGCGAGATGCAATCCCTCGGGCAAATATCCATCCTCGCGAAATGGCGGGATCATCGTTGGTGCGCTCTGTCAATGCGGGAAGTGCTGCTTTGAACGTGACGCTGGTTCCAGATGATACGAGTCAGGAACACGATTTGCAATTCCCGCCAGAAATCCGGGCCATCGGGCAATCAAACACCTCACGGAGTATCTCGATGGGCGCCACAACTGCCACCGCTCAACCCAAA
>CAZLOQ010000394.1:1248-2657 GCA_964561125.1 uncultured Chitinophaga sp.
TGGCTGCCGGCTGCGGAGGGCAGCCGTGCACGACGTAACGCCATTTCAGTGCAGCACTTGCGATACCGTTGAGCGTCTCAGCGTCTCTGGATGTGCCGCACTGATCATCACTCACCCCGCCGTAACTGCCGACACTCGCCCGCCAAAGTGCCCCGCAAACTCTCGCCCATCTCTGTCTCTCGGACGACCCGGGTAATGAGGTGTTGCGAGCGCTCAAGCGGTTTTTTTCCCCGCGTTGTGAGCGCTATAGCGAACCAGACGATCGCATACTCTGTTCCCGCAGTGGCAACGGAATCGCGATCCAATACTTTTCGGTGATGCCGCGTGGACTGCGGATATCCAAACGCCGCATGGAACGCTGTAACGTGACCAAAGGCATCGTGTGCAGCAATCGAATGAGCATCCTGGAGCCAAAGGTCGAGCACCACGAAGGCCGCGGTGTTCGTAGCTGCCCAATCTTTCCCGAGCTGCGACCGATCCTCGACGAAGCGTTCGAGATCTTCGGCGACAAGAGCGAATACGTGGTCGCCGCACCGCAGTACCGAGCGGCGGCCAACACGGCGATGGGTTGGAAGAACGCCAATCTATGCAGCGAGATGACGCGACTGCTGCAACGCGCCGGCGTTTCGGGTTGGCCACGATTGTTCCACTCGATGCGTGCTAGCAGACAGACCGAATTGCAACGTGAGTTCCCGTTGCAGGTTTTCTCCATGGCGATTCTGGCAACATAACGATTGCGATCAGCGGCTCGCAGCCATTCTGAGTACGTTCGCCATGTGTTTGCTTCTTTAGCAAGGGGGCTGCTAAAGGGTGCATGAAAATTACGCCTTTGCCTCAAGTGGCTGGTTTTGACGCGCCTGTCGGTGGCGGGTTTTGGACGCTCACTGACAGTAATCTTCCACCGTCAACATCCCTGACCTCGAATCTCCCCAAAAACAGGCAAATGCCACTGTCCGTTACGGTGGGTCTGTTTTAGGCGCCGATTTATCTCCCGAAGGGGCTCCGATTTGCACGCCTATCTCCCCACACCCTCGCCGGTTTCGTTTTTCAGCTCGCCGGCATCGTCACAATTTCAGCGGCAGGGCGCAAGCCCTCCGGTTACGAATAATGCGCGTCTTCACCGGACGGCTCGCGCCGTACCGCAACAATCTGTGCTGCCGCGTGGCGACGGTCGACACGCCATGACGCATCCCAAACTCGACGACCGAGTCCGCCTGAGCAGCCAGTTCCCGCAGCTTGTCACAGTGTTCGTTGATGAACGCGCAGCGAAGCAGACGATCGCAGACTCTGTTCCCGCAGTATGGTGTGCGTGCCCGCCTCGCACCGTGGCGTTGGTCACCGCCGTGAGCCGACCTGGTCGCGTTAGAAGAACCCCGTAGAGCAGCCTCGCCATCGGCCCGTGTGTCCCC
>CAZLOQ010000395.1:0-2654 GCA_964561125.1 uncultured Chitinophaga sp.
CAAAATGTGCCGTGAAGACGGAGCTGCTGGCCCAACATGGCGCTGTCCAGCTAAGATACCCAAATCATCGCACGGAGGGCGATGTGAGACTCACACAAGATTCTGCCACTCGTTCAAACCCCTGAGGATAGCCTCATCCTGCCATTTCCGAAACCGCAACTGAACTGCACTGGGATCTTCCGCGTAAGTGAACTCGAACGGCTCGTCAACCAGCGGAACAACGCTTCCGATCGAGGTTTCGCCGCCTTCGTCACGG
The DNA here is from genome assembly GCA_964561125.1 of uncultured Chitinophaga sp. Taxonomy (GTDB): domain Bacteria; phylum Planctomycetota; class Planctomycetia; order Planctomycetales; family Planctomycetaceae; genus SXXK01. The sequence continues at coordinate 257 of CAZLOQ010000395.1, forward strand.
GATTTCGTGTAAAGCAACGCTGTACACCCCAACACGCCGGAGGAGGCATATCCAATCCCATGAAATGCAAACAGTATCTCGACTCTACGTTCAGTTTGAATAACTAGTGCCGCCCACGATCGATAAGTCTGCAGGTTTGCGAAATAGTTGAGGGCTCGAGCACACTCCACGATTTGGTGATAGTTGTACTTCGCCTGTTCGGAGCCTCGTTTTCCATTCGTCGCGAAGGCCCTGAACGTCTCATCATGACCCGCGATTGACTTCGAAATCGTCGTCGCCATATCTGTGAGTCGCTGACTTGTCAGTACCTGCAATGCATCTGCGGTCATAGGCGCTCGGTTGCGCAGGTCGTGCTCTGACTTGCGACGTTCGCTGAACTTTGCCGCGACGGAGGCGAGAATGTCAGACACCGCTGTCGACTCGTGAATTACATGATCGCTGAGACTGAACGCCTCTCGGATTGCTTTTCGCTGCAAATTTCCAATCAGGTCAACGAGAGGACGAAGATCACGTTTATCGGCGGCTCGGAGGGCATCAATGTACCTGGTGCGTTCATCACGCGTTACCACGAGGGGCAACCACCTGTGCCGCAAGAGCACGAGGGTTGCTAAACACCGGGATACTCGACCGTTACCGTCTGTGAATGGATGTATTACACTGAAGCGGTGATGCAACCAGGCGGCCTCAATATCAGCTGGCACATTGGCGGCACAGTGCTGCTGGTGCATGGTAATCAGGTTGTCCATTTCCTGATCAACATGTTCGGGAGGGCAATACTCGAAGGTACTTCCATCAGGGTGTTCCACGTTGTTCTTCAGTGACTTCCACCGGCCGCGGGGCAGTTCACGTTCGACTTGATTCCCAAGCGAATCACGGCCAATATAGGTCCTCTGGTGCTCAGTGAGAACAGCGTGCAATTCCTTGATATATGATGTGCCGAGCGGGCGATTTCCTGCCACGAACGCATGAAGTCCCATGATGGCATGATGATGATCCTGAATTCTGGCAATGGTCAGATTCGGGTCGTCATTGGTATCGGAGTGAGTAATGAGTGCAGCATCGAGCCCTTTCTCGATGAGCGTCTTTGTAACGCTTTCGCTGAGCGAATAAAGCCCCTCGATAATGCCGGTCTCAATTGCCCACGACCGTCGAAGCCTTCCCAGGAAGTCGTTGTACAGATCCTTCTTCTGCAGCTCTTCAGCCTGATCATGCCAAACCTGGATCATTGCATGAGTTTGGTCGTTACGAAGTGACGATTCCCACCCATCAGGCAGGTCTTCGATAGGTTGCCAAATGTGCGAATGAGTATTTGAAATGATTCCACCCTGAACTTTCGATTCAACCTTCAGTTTGCCTGATGGGGTACGACCAGATTTGGACCCCGGGAGGCATCTTCACCGGAATCGAGTGTCACCGCACTCCCGTTCGGCAGATTTTGCCGCTGGCAAACTTTAATCGTATAGACAAATGTGCTTTCTGCAATGCTTTACGGGGATAAATAAACTGTTCAATCAGAACAACAGCCTGGTGTGAGTATAACACCGCAAATGGACGTTATCAAGGCACTGGTTCTGCATGGTTTCGCTGCCTCTTTCCAGCTTCGATTGCCCACTACATTCACTTTTCCGGCACCACCATTCCGCCCGCAGGCGTCAAGCCAAAATACTCCCGCTGCAGTTCATTTACCAGTGTCAGCGCTTTCCGCGCGGTTTGTTCCAGCTGGGTGTGATCCCATCTCCCTGATGTCGACAGGTGCCGCAAGGCCTGACGCCCGCTGGTTGTCGGATCAAGCTTTCCCCGCCACTCGTCGGTGATGAGTTGTTTCTTGTGCAGGGCTGCAAGGTTTTTGCTGAAACTTCCTTCCTGATCCGGCTTCTTTTTGAAATTCAGCCGCCAGAGGTGCCGGATCATCGCTTCCAGCACAGTTTCGCTCAGCGCGATGCAGCCAAGGTAATGACCAGCATGGTACAGCGCGGCACATTCAACTGCCGCGGCGGCCAGGGCCAGCGCACACTAAGTCCCAATCCGGACAAGGACTTGCGTCAGGAACTCTTCGCTCCATCCGCACTGCCGACGCCTTCCAACCACGCTGTTCTTGTCCGGACACTGCTTGAGCAGTGACAGGGTGAACCGTCGGATCCATGCCAGATTCTCCGCCATACGGCGTTCCATGGTTCGCAACGCGTCCTCCCGCCAGTTGACGTCAAGGGACCAGTGACAACTGTTCTCGATGCCCCAATGACTACGGACGGATTTCGAAAACTGCGTCACGTTCACAGGCAGACTCGAAATGTAAAAACTTCGCTCTGTCGTGTGCTTGCCTGCAGAGATCGTTTCTCGAACAACAACACCGATGCTTTTGATGCCAACCCACTTTTCATCGAGTTGAAAATCCTTT
>CAZLOQ010000396.1:0-2622 GCA_964561125.1 uncultured Chitinophaga sp.
AGCAGCCAACCCGCAGGAGACGGACCATTCCGGCGACGGCGGCTCCGCAGACGACGCTTCCTCTTGTTGCTGTTCGAATCAGGGATGAAGCACCATCGGTCACGGCTGCGAAGCCGGCCGCTGCTGGCGACGTCAGCCGGACAGTCCTGCAGATGACTCTTCCAAATGGTGTCGTGATCCACGTGTCTGAGGATCCTGATGGTCAGCGACTGGGTGATGTGGTTATCGCGGCCGGGCAGATTCCCCGGACGTCTGCAGCTGCGTGTGGACAGCTGCCAAAGCACTGCATGGCACGAGCAAAGCGCAGGAAGCCGTTGTGCAAGAAAAGCTGTTCGCCCTGCTGGAGGGGCGCGTATCGTCTGTGATCCGCAGCCTGCGACACCTTTCGACGCGTCATCAACTGCGAGGCGCGAAGCTCGATGACATTCGCCGCGTTTGCGGATACTTTGAGGCGCACTGCAACCGGATGAAATATGATGAGTATCTTTCCGCCGGCTACCCGATCGCCACTGGAGTGATCGAGGGAGCCTGCAGACGAATTGTTAAGGATCGAATGGAACGCAGCGGTATGAAATGGACTGAACGAGGAGCTCAAGGTCTTCTGAACCTTCGATGCCTCAGAGCCTCCGGGCTTTGGGAGCAATTTCACAAGCAACGCTCAAAGAGCACCCCTGAAAGTCAACTTAGCAGCCAGCGCGGAACTCCGATCACACCCCTTCACGGCAACGGTTCCCGTTGCTCAAAATCCGTCTGCTGTGGCCGTTCAAAATCACCTTGCCATGAACCGGCCATGGCTTCAACCCATGTCTGCCACTCAGTCGCAGCATCCATCGTACGACTGGCCGTCGATTCTACGATGATACGAACTTCGTGATCAGCTTCTTCCAGTCCAGGAGGAAGTGAAATCCGCAGCGTGCCGTCGCTGTCGACCCTCGAGTTCAACACAATACGATCCATTGGAATCTCCTCATCAAGGGAAACATTCAGGTCCCTGCGGGAAGATGAACGCTGGCCCGCCACGGTAACGAGGGACATGCACACTCGTGGTTGCTTTGAGCTGATAATCTATCAGACTTCATCCAGCAGAATCCAGCCTTCCACACAGTCTACGCGATTTGAGTTCGGTGCAGATTCAACGAGTGAGGAGCCGGCATCGCGCCGACAAACCGGCTTTGCCCGGGCGAATCACCATGGCCGCCTGCGTGGCCGGAGCGGTCGCTGCCCATGTGGCTGACGGGCTGCAGAAGGCGGATGCACCGGAACTCCAGCGACGGCTGGAGACCTGTTCAGTTTGTGAACTGCGCAACGACGACCGCTGCACGGTTTGTGGCTGTTACCTCGAGAGAAAGCACGTGGCGATCCCTGCCAGTTGGACTCGCCGTCCTGCATTTTTCGCTGGGGCCAGACGAACGCGTACCACGGGCAGGCGTTCATGCGGGGACCGGAGGATGAGGGATGGTATGAGCGGGTGGCTGGCCTTCCGGGGTAGGGGCCGGGGATTCCGGTCGTTAACGGTTACCAGCGCACACAAGACTCGGCGAATCACGTCACGCGATGGAATTCCATTCGGCAGGTCCAGAACCTGTGGCAAAAGTGCCATCTACAAGGTTTAGGCTGATCCCTAAAAACAATCTCATCGATGAGAATCTCCATACTGCTGAGCGAACCTGAATGCAAGTAAAAGGGTCTGGGGTAAAGAAGAAAGGCCTCTGCCATGATTGTGCGTTTGAAACAAAGACTGTTGGTTGTTACCGCCGAAAGTGAAGCGGAGCGGGAATCTCTCTTGTCATGGGGCGGAGAGTTGGACGGGCATGTTTTTCGTCTCACTCTGCAGGATTCACAGACCTTCAATCTAACCGCGATCGGCCCCGAAGCGGAAGCGCGCCGCGAGCCAATTAACGTGACATCGCGCTCCTCGGATCCAGCAATCCAATTGATTTCCAACTTCGCCGAGACACCTTTTGAACTGGATGGGCAGCGATACGGCAGCGTGGAAGCCTTTTGGCAGGGACTGAAACACCATGACGAAGCGCGTCGTCGGGAGATCGCCCCACTTTTTGGTAAAGATGCGATGCTTGCGGGGACCGATGCTCCTGTGAGCGGAACCGTTCTCTACCAAGGCCAGACCATCCGCGTTGGAACATCTGATCACTGGCATTTGATGACCATCGCGTGTCGTGCAAAATTTTCCCAGCATGAGGGAGCACGCCGTGCGTTGCTGGGCACCGGCGAGCGACCTTTGATGCATAGAACACGGAAAGATAGTCGTACGATTCCCGGTGTTATCATGGCGGATATCTGGATGAAAATCCGTCACCGACTACTCCATCCTGAACCACAGGAGTCTTAACCCGTCTGCGCCTTTGGACTTTACAACCGACCGAGTTGTATCGAGCAAATCCGGCGGCGAACCAGACGATGCATTCGAGTCGCCGATCTGGCTGTTTTGGCGATGGACGATCTCCTATGGCGACCGGGTGATCGGCGTTTTTCGGTGCACGTCCAGTTGACTCACACCTCCACCATTACCCTCGCCCCTGTCGCCTTGTCATTACCCACGAAACCAATCGGGTCTGACCAGTTTTATACCCTCGATTCTGCCATGGAGTTTCTCGTATCCGC
>CAZLOQ010000397.1:0-2550 GCA_964561125.1 uncultured Chitinophaga sp.
GTGCTGGTGGTCACAGCCAGTTTGTTCTTTCTTACCGATGTGATTCCCGAAGCACCTGATGCGGTGTTTTTCGGAATGACCACGCTGATCAGTGTCTGGGTGCTGCTCATTCCGGCAAAGCTCTGGGAGGGTGTTGGCGGCGAGGGATTGCTGAGACGGTCACTGCAGTTTGCCGCTGGAGTGCTGGTGGGCCTGCTGGTGTGGTTTCTGCAGGATTTTCTGCTGCTGAGCGATGCCGAGATGTTCCATACGGATGGCACGGGTGTAGTGGCAGCAAAGCTGGAATCCAGTGTGCCGCTGCTGGTCAACAACGTGCCGACGCCCGCTGGCTTTATGTGCTTTTTCGGCCTGCTGTTCGGGGTACGCAGATGGTGGCAGCAGGCGGACCGCTGGCGGTCTGCCCGACTGCGGATTTCTTCTGCCATGGTATCGCTGCTGGCAGGAGCGGCCGTGGCGTGGCTGCTGCCGTTTCCAGTGGCACTGGGGAGCACTCTGGCACTTTCCGTTTCAATGGTGCTGCAGCTGTCGGCAGGCTGGCTGCCGCGTGGCCTGCGGAGTCAGGAAACCCGGGGAAATCCGGGCGGTCTTCTTTAATTTCCCCGAAAAACATTCTGATTCAGACCGGTTCCGCTTAGAATTCCCAGCGTATGCCCGCACGGGGGATAGCGGCTGATATCGCGTGCCGCAGAAAGAAGGTACCTGTATGATTGCTGGTGCATTACTGCTGATGTTGCTGGGAATCATGCTGCCGCTTGCCGCTGCCACGCTCCTGCTCGCAGCGATGGCTTTTGTCTTCAACTGGCTGCTGAAACGCTGGACGGCTTCGGCTCAGCCAACACCGCGGGCAATGCCTGCACCCCGCCAAATCCCGGCACCGCGTGCAATGCCTGCACCCGTGCGAAGATCACCGGCAACTCCCGCAACTCCTGCTGTCACCCACAGCTTTGCGGGAGTGTTCACGGCCGGCACAATCATCGCCGCCGCGCTGGTCGTTCCGTATTCGTTCCGAGGTGTGCAGCCGCCACCAGCACCCAAAGTCGGTGCGGTCCCCAATGATAACGGCGGCCCCGACAGCATTCGCAGCCCGATCCTGACGGCTGACACGACACGACAGCCCCCCCGCCCCGCGGCACAACCCCCGATCGACCTGCCCGCCAATGCGGCCACCGCTACGGCCACCGTCAGTCCCGGGCCCGGCGACGAGGCCTCGACAGCTGTCGCTGCCCTGCCCAACACTCCTGCCGAGCGACGTCGGCTCCTTGCCGAATTTGCTGCTCAGGTCGGTCGCCTGTTCGGTCGCGGTCAGGCCACCAGCGAACCCGCAACAACTTCCTCAGGTCCCTCCGGAAACGGCCCGGTATCACTCGGTGAATCCCGCAACGGCGAAGTGGTTGTGCTTGAACTGACCCAGCCCATGGTCCGACAGCTGCTCGGCGACGCCGCCGGTGATCTGCTCCGGGACATGCAGTCCCGACTCCCCGAGGATATCCGCGAAGGTTACGCCCTGATCCCGCTCGGCTCGTCCTTCAGCTCAGCACTGCCTCCGGTACCTCCGCGGCTGGCCGCCAGTGGTCTCAGCAGCCTCGCGGACTCACTCGTCTCCATCCTCAGCGCGGACAGCCCCGGCGAACCGACCTCCGTCGCGGCAACAACACCCGCAGCGTCTCCACGCCCGACCTGGATCGACGATCCACCTCCACGCAGTCGCGTCGTCCGCATCACTCAGGTCGGCAACACCAGCGTTGAGCTCGAACGCACAGACCGGATCACACAAACCGCTCGACAACTGATGCTGGAACAGGCTGCAGCAGAAGACCTTTCACGTGAATACCACACGGTGATCCGTTCGCTGCCTTTCGACCCGCAACAGTACCTTTCTGCCCAGTCGTGGTCAGAGACCGAGGAAGCAGACCTTGGCAGCGCCTCCGGCACTCAGCCGGTGACCACTGAATTCCACCTCGTCAGCCTTCCGCAGGACACGATCCTGCGATTTCTGCCGGCTGTCCGCAGGCGGGTCAGCCTGCTGAGAGCCATCGGAGTCGCTGCCTGCACAGTCACGGTCTGGCTTGGACTGCTGGTCATGACCGTGTTTTCGGGAAGACGTGTGCAGAAGAGACAACGGGCAGGAACGACAGCAGACATCCCGGGTAATCGACTGAGCCTTGAAGGTTGATTCGGCGCTCCGCACACCCGCAGTCGGGCAAGCCGACTGCGGGGTGGGCACAGCAGCCCCCGACGGGGTTGCCCCGTCGGAGCTGAAGGTTCGCGGCTAGACCGCGCCGCCAACACCCCTGCAGCCCCCGACGGGCTTGCCCCGTCGGAGCTGAAGGTTCGCGGCTAGACCGCGCCGGTAACGCCACTGCAGCCCCCGACGGGCTCGCCCCGTCGGAGCTGAAGGTTCCCAGCTAAACCACGCCACTAACGCCACCGCAGCCCCCGACGGGCTCGCCCCGTCGGAGCTCAAGGTTCCCAGCTACACCCCGCCACCAACGCCCCTGCAGCCCCCGACGGGCTTGCCCCGTCGGAGCTGAAGGTTCGCAGCTAAACCGC
>CAZLOQ010000398.1:0-2541 GCA_964561125.1 uncultured Chitinophaga sp.
ACCCAAATCATCTCACGGAGGGCGATTTTCCGCATCCCCAATTTCATCTCAGGCGCGCGGAACTCCAGTCACACCCAGTTCCGGAAACCATCAATAGTGAGATCACACGTTCATGGAGAGTTTTGAGTTGTTTGTTGTTGCATTCATGGTCTTTGTGAATGCGATTTTTGCTGCCTATGAGATTGCTTTGGCTTCAGTGTCTGTCTCCCGGCTTCAATTCCTGCAGAGCCACAACCGCAACGGAGCGGCAGCAGCTCTGTATATGAAAGAAGAAATCGAAAAAAGTCTTGCTGTTGTTCAGTTAGGGATCACGCTCGTAGGATTGGTGGCCGGTGCCGCAGGTGGGGCCAGCGCAATCGATGATCTGTCTCCCTGGCTGCAGCGAATCGGACTCAGTGCGGCGAGTGCCAACGTCCTCGCGATCGTCCTTGTTGTGCTGCCACTGACTGCAGTCACAATCGTAGGCGGGGAATTATTGCCCAAGTTGTTTGCTCTCCGCAACAAAGAATGGGTTTGCCTGAAACTGTCGCCCCTGATGAAGTGGTTTTCATTTAGCGTGTGGCCGGTCGTCTGGGCGCTCGAAACATCAGCATCCGGTCTCATGGATCTCAGTGAAAAACTCTGGAAGCCACAGCCGCATGCCGATGCGAAAACAGAGGCCGCGGAACTCCAGGAACTGCGTGCCATCGCCAGTCTTGCCAGGGCATCACGCCTGATCGGGGCACGTGAAGAAAACATTATTCTGGGGGCCGTCCGTCTGGCAAGTCGTCAGTTGAAGGAGATTGTGCTGCCAGCGGAACACATTCGGATGCTGAACGCGGATGCTACGCTGGCCGACAGTATGGTCGCGGCGCACATGGATATGCACACTCGATTCCCCGTCGCAGAACGGCTGGAGGATCCTCAATCCATTGTGGGTTATGTTACGTTCAAAGACATCATCGCCATGATGAAGCTTAGCCCCGACCTTCCATCGCTCAGAGGAATTCTGCGGCAAATCCCAAGTTTGCAGGACAGCCTGCCGATTTCCGAAGCCATGGAAAAACTTCTTCGGGAGCATACGCACATCGCTCTCGTTCGCGACGAGGCGGGACTTGTCACCGGAATGATCACGCTGGAGGACATTGTCGAAGAAATGATCGGTGATATTCAGGACGAATATGACTTGCTCCCGTCGCACGTTGTTCGATCCGGAAAGGGATGGATTGTCGGTGGCGGAGCGACACTGCAACGACTGAAAGAGATGACTGGAATTGATCTTCTGGCAGATCCATCGCCCCACAATTTGAGTGCATGGATGATCGAACGAATCGGAAATTCACCGGAGGGCGGCGAGACAGTGATGCAAGGAAGTGTTCGATTACTGGTTCGAAAAGTCCGACGGCAACGTGTCCTGGAGGCGGCTGTTGAAGTAAGAGGAACAGGCAGTCCGGCTTGAGACGCGTATTGCGCAACACCTCACGAAATTCAATCGGCACATGGATCTTGGCGAAACTCGACTACTGACCCGTCACGCCTTGATTTTTGGGTAGAGCTTCGTGAGCTTTGTGCGAGCGTTTTCGAAGGTGACGGGCCAGTCGATGCCGCGTTGTTTCGTGTTGGTTTTGTCAGACCACTGTGGGTGGCACAGGCTGAATAGGCTGTGTTGCGAAGCAGCAAGAAGCCCGTGTGTGCACGTTCAACTTTCAGAGAACCTCGGCAGCCGGAAAAAGAGCGTTCACCGAGGCTTCTTGTGCCTGCGGTAAACCCCCACTCTGTGGAAGTTCCACCCAATGAAGTCGCGCCCATGATAACAGACTTTGTTAATAGCAACGGTCGTCACGATCTTAGCCAGAACGGAAGCTCACTTGCCTGCTCCGGTCCGACACGCCGGAGCAGCCAACAATTTGATTCGCGAGGGCTTGCCTCGCGGTCAAATGGCGCAGTCGAAATGACCACAGTTACCCGTTGACGAAACTGCAAGTATGATGGCGACTGCGATGTACAAGGGCTCCAGTCCAATTCAACTCAGGGCATGTCATGAGTTGGAAACCGTTTCGGGTTGCGGGTGCACTTTGACAAGACCCGGCGGGCATTCGGACACCATACTACGCATTGGGCTGGTGATGATGCAGCCCCCATCTATCGTGCCCGGCTGTTAACCAGCCGGTATATTTGGGATCGTCTGCGGAAAAACAACCCGCCAGTTAAGGGTGTGACCGGAGTTCCGCGCTAGCTGCTAAGTTGACTTTCAGGGGTGCTCTTTGAGCGTTGCTTGTGAAATTGCTCCCAAAGCCCGGAGGCTCTGAGGCATCGAAGGTTCAGAAGACCTTGAGCTCCTCGTTCAGTCCATTTCATACCGCTGCGTTCCATTCGATCCTTAACAATATGTCTGCAGGCTCCCTCGATCACTCCAGTGGCGATCGGGTAGCCAGCAGAAAGATACTCGTCACATTTCATCCGGTTGCAGTGCGCCTCAAAGTATCCGCAAACGCGCCGAATGTCATCGAGCTTCGCGCCTCGCAGTTGATGACGCGTCGCAAGGTGTCGCAGGCTGCGGAT
>CAZLOQ010000399.1:0-2508 GCA_964561125.1 uncultured Chitinophaga sp.
TCCTCTAAACTATTTTTGAACCGCCAAACGCTAAGTCCCGGTGAACCAAAACACAGTGTTGGATATCACGTATCGACATCGCCAACCCGACATCTTCTCCGTCCATCCGAGACGAGGTTCACGGCAACACCTCGCGTGATTAAAAAATATCCCGAACGGGATATATTCACTTGACTATCCGCGACTCGCAATCTAATTTTCCCGAGCGGGAAGTTTTTCGGCAGGGATTGATTTGGGCACGGAAATTTTCCCGATCGGGACAACGGCATGACAAAGATCATGGATTCTACACAACTTGGGTGCCTGATCCGTGAACGACGGAAGCAGGCGAGTCTGACGCTGAAGGATGCAGCGGGCATGGCGGGCGTTGGGGTCCGGTTCCTCTCAGAACTCGAACGAGGCAAGCCAACGGTCCGGATCGGACTCGCAATTCAGGTGCTTCAGCTCTTTGGGCTGGAGCTGCATGTGCACGCTCGGGGTGAATCGCGATGAGTGATCAGCTGTCTGTTTTCTATGACGGCCGAACCGTCGGGACGCTTACGCTCCTTGAATCACAGCAGATGCAGTTCGAGTATTCCTCGGAGTGGTCTTCAGACAAATCATCCTTCCCGATCTCCATCTCACTGCCCCTCGATGCCTCCTTTGATCCGACAACCAGCCATCGTTTTTTTGCCAATCTGTTACCCGAAGCCAATGTTCGTCTGCAGATTTGCCGAATGCTTGGGATCAGCCCGGACAACGACTTTGCACTTCTGAAGGCAATTGGCGGCGACTGTGCCGGAGCGTTAACAATCACAGCGGAAGCCGGTGGCTCGGAAAAACAAAAAGACGACACATCACGGAATCGGTATCAGGAGGTCTCGGAGGACCAGTTGGCGTCATGGTCTGTGGGAACTCCGGAAGCGTTCTCTGCCATCACGGGGCGAAACGAGGTACGACTGTCGCTTGCAGGTGCTCAGGATAAACTGCCGGTTCATGTGCAGGACGGTCGAGTACTTGTGCCCGTCGGAAGTACGCCCAGCACGCATCTGCTGAAGTTCGCCTCACCCTTCTATTCACATCTGCCGGAGAACGAGACGTTTGTCACGATCCTGGCACGAGCAGTCGGGCTGCCCGCTGTGGAGATCGTGCTGAGAAAAACGAAGCGAGCCAGCGTTGCTTTGATCAAGCGTTACGATCGAGTTCGCGAGAACGATCACTACCGCCGTCTGCACCAGGAAGATTTCTGTCAGGCTCTTGGCATCAGTCCTGCGTCGAAGTATCAGAACGAAGGTGGACCGTCACTGCAGCGGTGTGCGGACATTCTTCGCGGACATTCCACATTCCCCGTCGTTGACCTTCAGAGGCTCCTGCAGTGGTCACTCTTCAACCTGATAGCCGGCAACGCAGACGCTCATGGAAAGAATATCTCGCTGCTTTACGAAAACAGCCGCTCTATTCGTCTCGCGCCATTCTATGATCTTGTTTGTACTCGGAATTACGACAACATTTCCCGCCATTCTGCGATGAGCATCGGAGGATCAACGGATCCCGGACAAATCAGGCTCAGCCATCTGCAGACACTGGCGACAGATCTTCGAATCAACGCCAAAACTGTAATCGGCACGGCAACTCGTCTCTGTGATCAAATCAGCGACGCCCTCACCGAAACGGCTCAGAAATTCGAATTCCAGTTTGGCCCGTCACCCGTGCTGGAACGAATCCCTCTGATCATTGGAAAACAAATCCGCAGACTCAGGCAAACCCTGACGAGAAGTCATTGAACAAGGGGGACGATCGAGTCAGTGTAAGCGTCCGACCAACCCCATTCCTGCCAGCCTCGTTAGTCTGGTGGCCAGTGTATTCCGAACCCCAGTTCTTTTTTCCGAGTTAAGGTATGGTCAGGTCAGAACAGTGGTGGCGTTCGAGTTGAACTTCCGAATGGCGTTGTGATCCGTGTCTCGGCGGAGATCGCCGGGCAGCGGCCTGGAGAACATATGCTGCCGTCAGTAGCTATGATTAACCACGCAGCTTATTGCCTGTCGGTCATCAGTCAGCTGTTGATGGCCAAATGCGCAAAATCCCGGGGGTTCGGGGGCTGGCCTCGACTTCCTGCGAAAACGTCCCACTTTTTGACAACACCTCCAAACTATTTCAGACCCGCCAAACGCAAAGTCCCGGTGAACCAAAACAGACTCCCGACGACCTTGAAGACTTCATCCCGTCCTGACCGTGAAGTTGACGGCGGAGACCCCGAGATTCCATCCCCGCCTCACTGTGTTACTCAAAACAAACTCTCGCGCATGCGCTCCGTGCACCGGTCTTGAAAACCGGAGTGCCCTTACGGGTACCCAGGGTTCGAATCCCTGTCTCTCCGCTTTCATGAATGCTGAAAAACACAGCGTTTTTGCAGAAACCCCGAGTTTTCTCGGGGTTTCTTTGCGTTTACGGCCCCGGCTTTGGGCTGCATTGATTTGCACTCAGTCATGCAATTCCGTGCAAACCTGTGCAAATCCGTGCGAACTCTAC
>CAZLOQ010000400.1:0-2459 GCA_964561125.1 uncultured Chitinophaga sp.
TTGTTGTTGCTACTCCGTAATACGCATTTTCTCAGGGAATTCTCAGGCTTTTTCTCAAATGTCCAACAGATTCTCAGCCAAGTTCGCTTGTTTGAGGACTACTTGTGACGAAGCGGCCAAAGCGGCCGTGTTGGATGATCGACGCGAGATCGCACTGGCAGACGTCCAACAAGCAATCCGCATGCGACAGGAACGCTCCACCATCGGACATACATTCTTTGAGTCGAGTACGCAGATTTTCGGAGGTCCACAGTGACGACCACACCATTTATGCGCCCTCGCTTTACGGGAGCGCGCTTTGACGAGCACGCAATTCCACTCGAAATTCTTGGCGAGTTAGCCGTCTTTGAAGAGATGATCGTCGAAGTCGCAAAGTGGGCTTTCCTACAGGAACATCCTGACCGGAAACGCTCGCCACGAGGCTTCGCCGACGGAATCGACATCAAGCTCACCGGGGTCGAGGACGGAAGTGCTATTCCAGTGCTCAGTCTCGTGATCGCGGGAGCAACACTCTTTCCCAGTGATGGCCAGGTTTATTTTGAAAAGGCTCGCGACTCGATCGCGTCAGCCATCCATGCAGCTGCGCACGATCAACCCGTCACACAGTTCCTACCTGAAAAAGCGCTGGGCTACTTTGACCGAATCGGACGAGGATTGCGAGACGGAGAGGCTATCGAATTCGCGTTGCCAAGCGGACAGGACATGGCTCGCCTGACGAAGGAAACTCGTCGCAAACTGCTTCTGGCATCTGCCAACGTGCAGGAATTGACCGAGGATGTGGTACTTCGCGGCTGCATCTCCGAGGTCGATCAAGCCGACATGACGTTTGAGATTCAGTTGCTCGACGGCCGAAAGGTCAAAGCGCCCCTTGGCAGTCAACACTTGGACACAATTCTGGATGCATTTGCCGGATACAAATCTGGCGCGCGGATCGTGTTGCAGGGAATTGGTCGTTTTAGCCGGTATGAGAAACTGCTCGGGCTCGATTCCGTTGAGCATATCAGCCTGCTCGACCCACTCGACGTGTCAGCGCGACTGGAGGAATTTGCCCAACTGAAAGACGGGTGGCTGGAAGGGAAAGGTCTGGCCCCTTCACGTCAAGGCTTGCAATGGCTGTCTCGGACCTGTGAGTCCAATCTTCCCGATGATCTGCCATTCCCTTATGCCTATCCGACACCTGAAGGCGGTGTCCAGCTGGAGTGGGGTCTGGGCGACAATGAAGTCTCTATGGTCATTGACTTGGCCAGCCAAGCAGCCGAGTGGCATGCTCTGAACCTCAGAACCGGTGCAGAGACATCGCGTTCGCTCAGTCTGAATGAAACATCGGACTGGAAGTGGGTGCTGGATCAGATTCGCGACATGAATGGAGGTGCCGCGTGAACACCACCACTCTTCTCCACCGGCAAGTGAACCCTTCCTGGATTCAATCAGGTCGGGTGACGTCGCAGGCGTTCAAGCCAACCCCCAAGGATGAGCGACGCTTGTCAGTCTACGATGGAGATCTCATCACCCCCGCCGATGCGTGGCATCACTACACGGAATCCCTCGGCTTTTCATCAGTGGGCGTGCTGAGCGTTACCGTCGGCGAGTGCCAGTCGCTGGAACTTTCTGCTGAACACGATCCCGAACCTTTTGCGGAACACGCCGTGATCATCTTCGGCGAGTCCTCGAATGCGCAGATGGAAAATAGGTCCAAGCAGCTTCGCGCTCTGGCGATTGACCGCGGCTGGCAATTTGAAGCAGGACGAGACGGATGATGACCACGAAGAATCGACAACAAATCGAAAAACGTCACAGCCGGACGGTTGTTGAAATCACCCGCAAGGAAGGTTCGGCGGCGATCCTCTGGTTCGAGAAGGTGCTTGGATCATGATTGACGGCCTGAAGCCATACGCTGATCGCTGAGATTCTGGCTTGGCTGGGCAAGATTCCGTCAGATTCTCGGTCCGCGGGCCGCAAGAGACAGTCGAACGGATGGTGGCACGGCTGACGACGTCCGACTGGCCGTTGGAAGAAGGGCGTAAGAAGCGCCCGTTTGAGACCGTTCCAGATGACCGCCAGTGGGACTTGGGACCAGAGTCGGTGAGCGTACGCGGGTCCATCCACTCGAATGCCTGGCAGGGCACGGCAGCGCAGCTGGCGTCGCCCAACCTGATCGGCATCTACCCGGTGGGTGGCTGGTGGCGGTATCGGAAGGATCGGGATGTCGTTGAAAAGCGTGCTCGTTACTCCTTGATCGTCAGCATTTCGACGACCGACACGTCCGTTGATCTCTACGGGATTGTCGAGAACGAGATCAATGTCCGGGTGAAGACCGGAATTGTGACCGAAATTCCCCTGCTCTGAGACGCCGGGAATAGCGTAAGCATCCGGCGCATCCATCCCCCTTTTCAGCGGGCGGTGCCCCGGGGCGGGCAGGGTTGGGCTCCATGGCGGAGTCTCGATTTGGGCTGTGCGTT
>CAZLOQ010000401.1:0-2409 GCA_964561125.1 uncultured Chitinophaga sp.
TATAAGCAGGCGTGCCATTCACACTTCCACCCGCCGAACCTCGCCGGAGTCCTCGCCGTGAAACACAGGGTTCCCCGCAATCTGTTCACACTCCGCAACCTGCTGCTCACGCTCTGCCTGATCAGCCTGCCTGCGACCCTTCCGGCGCAAGAGCCAACCCCCGCTGCCGACTCCGACATCACCTCCGCAGACCCCGCCGCCGCAAAACGGCTGGAAGCCAGGCTCATCTCCCGTGTCCGCCAGCTGACCTACGAAGGACGTCGCGCCGGTGAAGGCTACTTCAGTGCCGATGGCCGAAGGATGGTCTTCCAAAGCGAACGCGAACCGGGCAATCCGTTCTTCCAGATCTACCTGATGGATCTCGACAGCGGAGACACTCAGCGAATTTCCCCGGGGACCGGAAAAACGACCTGTGCCTGGATTCATCCCGGCGGCAGCAAAGTGCTCTATGCGTCCACCCAGGATGACCCCGAGGCCGTTCGCGAACAACAGGACGAAATCGCCCTCCGATCTTCCGGAAAAGAACGTCGCTACGCCTGGGACTACGATGAATACTTTGATATCTACGAATATGACCTTTCCACCCGCACCAGCAGACCACTCACACGCGAACGTGGCTACGATGCCGAAGGTTCCTGGTCCCCCGACGGCAGCCTGATCGCATTCGCCTCCAATCGCTCCGCCTGGACGGAACCGCTCACCGACGCTCAAAGGAAAGCCTTTGAACTGGATGCCGCCTGGGCGAATGAGATCTACATCATGAACGCCGACGGCACCAACGTCCGGCGACTCACCAATTCACCCGGTTACGATGGCGGTCCGTTCTTCAGTCCCGATGGCAAACGCATCTGCTGGAGACGCTTCTCAGAAAATGGCGCAACCGCCGAAATCATGACCATGAACATCGACGGCTCCGGCGAACAGCAACTCACTCGCCTCGAAGCCATGTCGTGGGCACCGTATTTTCATCCCAGCGGTCGCTATCTGATCTTCACCACCAATCGCCACGGATTCGCGAACTTCGAACTCTATCTGATTGATGCCGAAGGCGCGAAAGAACCGGTACGAGTCAGTTACACGCCGGGCTTTGACGGGCTGCCCGTGTTCAGTCCCGACGGGAGCCAGCTGTCATGGACTGCCGGGCGAACGACCAACAACCAGTCTCAGATTTTCCTCGGCGACTGGAACCACCAGCAGGCCCTCGAACTGCTGGGACTCGATTCCGCCGCTCCCGAATCCACCACAGCTGCTCAGCCCGGCCGTGTCATGGCGGCGGGCGCCGAAGGTCGTGGCGATTTCGCCCCGGCTGACGCTGTTCGCCACGTCGAATACCTCTGCCGCCCCCAGCTCGGCGGACGACTCACAGGCAGCAAGGGCGAACAGCTGGCAACCAACTACGTTGCCCTGCACTTCGAAACGCTCGGGCTTGTCCCGGCCGGCGACAACGACACGTGGTTCCAGGAGTTTGAATTCACCAGCGGGGTATCTGCCGGACCGAACAATTCCGCAGCCACTGGCGGAAAGTCTCTGCAGCTGCATACCGACTACAGGCCGCTCGCATTTTCCGCCAACGCCAACGTGGATGCTGCCGATGTGGTGTTTGCCGGTTACGGTCTGCGAGTCCCGGCGATTGAAGGTCACGAGGAGTACGACTCCTACGTGCACCTCGATGTCAAAGACAAATGGGTGCTCGCCTTCCGCTTCCTCCCGGAACAGCTCACACCGGAACGCCGCCAGCACTTCAGTCGGTTTTCCAGCCTGCGTTTCAAGGCCATGCAGGCACGGGATCTCGGAGCAAAGGGACTGATCGTGGTCTCCGGCCCCACCTCAGGTGTCCGCGAACAACTCGTGCCACTTCAGTTCGACGGATCGCTCGCCGGTGCAGGACTCCCGGTCATCAGCATCTCCGATGATGTGGCCGCCGCCTGGTTCGCTCAACGCGGCAAAGAGCTCAAAGCCGTCCAGCAGAAGCTCGATTCCGGAGATCCCGCAATCGGTTATCCGCTCCCCCAGGTACAGCTGTCCGCGACCATTGAAATTCAGCACGAAAAGAAAACCGGCCGCAACGTGCTCGGACGCCTGCAGGTCAACGAATCTCCCGCTGGTCAGGTCGTGGTCGTGGGTGCTCACATCGACCACCTCGGCACTGGCAGCAGCGGAAATTCTCTGGCCCGCGATGCCGAAAAAACGTCCATTCATTTCGGGGCGGACGATAATGCCTCCGGTGTGACGGCCATGATGCAGATGGCCGAGGCACTTGCCAATGCGAAAGAGGCGGGCCGGCTGCAGGGGCAGCGCGATATCGTGTTCGCCGCCTGGTCCGGTGAAGAGCTCGGGCTCCTCGGTTCCAGCCACTACGTGAAGACCCTCGAAACACTCTTCTCACAACATGCCGCAGCCGCTGAAGCC
>CAZLOQ010000402.1:0-2391 GCA_964561125.1 uncultured Chitinophaga sp.
ACGGCGCCTCGACGCGCTGATCAATGCGGTCGTGTATACTTTTTCCCAATCCGCAGGAGTTTCTGCCCGTGCGTGCAGCAGTTCCTTCAAGACCGTATCCAGCTGCCTGGCTCGAATGTTTTCGGTATCCATCGTCACTTTCAGGTCGCGGATATCGAATTCAACGTCATATCGCCGCTGGTACAGTCGTCCTGACGATCGGGCGTCTGCTTCGACATTGGAGATCAGGTATAATTCTCCTCCGTTGTCCAGGGTAATCTTATGCACGAAGGAGTGTGACCGCACTTCCGTGCGGCAGAATCTGCCGCACGGAGAATCTGATCGTGTAAGAAAATGTCCTTCCTGCAATGCTTAACGGGGTTCAACAAACCGTGAGAGCAAACCAAAAAGGACTCTGGGAGTCTGACATCGCAAATCGAGTTGATCAAGGCACACGTTCTGAATCGTCTCGCTGATGCTGCAGAGCCTTTGGTGCAGGTGATGTTCGAGAGCGGAACGGGGCTGAAGGAGTTCGCGTCAGCGACATTTGGCATGCTGCTGCAGGTCGGACTCCAGTTGCTGAAGAGATTTGGCCAGCAGTTATCCGTCCACACACTGGAAAAGGCCTCCCGGCGAATGGGGCACGCAGCTGCGGAATTTATGCATCAGAAGCCTGCGCCTCCGGCGGCTGAGGAGGGCCAGTTTCTGGTTTTGACCGCAGAAGGCAGAGGAGTGCCGCTGGTTAAGCCTGAGGCTCTTCGGCTGGCAGCGTTCGAGGAAAAGGCTGTCCGTCCAGGAAATCGCCGCATGGCAACGGTTTGCGGCGTCTATACCGTCGATGCTTTTCACAGGACAGCAGCGGACGTCGTCGCTGGCTTGTTTCGTGATTCATCCGACACACAATCCAGTCCTCATTCGGCTGATGGACGATCAAAGGTGCTCAAGCCATGCTCAATCTCCGATCTGTCAAAGCATCAGGCTTTTGGGACGAATTTCAGAGGTCTTATCATGGAGTGAGAACTATACCGACCTGATGCTGTCCGGAAGTCCGGTCTTACTCAAGGTGGGAAGCAAGGCGTGGGGAGCGCAAAACCTCAAGCAGCAGTTCCCCCAGCGCAGGCTCCAACCGCCGAAATGCGGACGTCGTCTGCAAATGTCCTGACTGTATTGCGAAACGCAATACACTGAAGAAAAGGAGAAATGACGATGGCCGGACGAACAACAGAAGACGCCAGCGACAAGCCCAGGTCACTCATGGTTCGGCTGGATGCGGACAGTAAGCAGGCACTGACCGACGCCGCACAGTTGCGCCGGATCAGCGTCAGCGATTACGTCCGAACGGTCACGGTTGCTCAGGCGCGTCGGGAGGTCGCCAGCGCCCGCGAGCAGACAGTGCTGCTCAGTCCGGACGAACAACTGGCTTTCTGGCGGGCTCTGCAGGACCCACCGAAACTTACTGCAGCCCAAAAACGGCTGGGGACCATTATGCAGGGCACAAAGTGACCGGGGTCGCCTTTCCTCCCCAGTTTTCGCTCGAGCTGCTCCAGCGAAAACATCAGCGACACCTGTTTGATTGCGGCCAGCTCACGGACTTAACTCCGGATCAGTTGTTTGAGAAGGCTGGCAATGCCGATTTCATCACCCCCATTTTCAGCGTTTTTCAGGTCAGCAGTCGCTGGGAAATGTTGCGGACGTGCGTGTTCATTTGGTGTCTCCTTCTGGATTCCTGCCGTGATCCTCTGCCGTGGATCGAAGTCGCTTTCGGAGTTCGTCGATGTCTTCTTCCAGTTCGGCAGTCGCTTCTTCAGTCAATCGTCGCGTATGGAACTTGTCGTATTCCGCCTCTGCCAGTCGCTTTGCAACCTTTGACCAACAGCTCCTGAAGTTGGCTTGTGGCCCAGCGACGGAACTGGACGCCCCGTTGCGAACGAACCCGATACCCCACAGACAGGATGGCTTCCAGACGGTAATGGTCCACCAACCTGGAAACCTGCCGATTTCCCTCGGTTTGAACTATTCGGAATTTCCGAATAGTTGCCTCAGGGGAGAGTTCCCCTTGGCCGTAAAGCGTTATCAGGTGCTCGTTTACGGTTTTTACGGAAACCTGGTAAAGCTCCGACAACTGCTTTTGCGTCAGCCAGACCGTGCCGCCGTGCAAGCGGAGTTGGATGCGGTTCTGTCCGTCCTCGGTTCGGTAGAACAGGAGTTCCCCGGTGTCCTCGGGATCATCATCGGCTGGGATGAGGCTCGACATCAGGAATCGTCCTCCAGATCGAAGAGAGTCGGCTGGGCAGATAACGCCTTGCGAGCTTTCCGTTTGTTCGATCGTCTTCCGGCGGTTGGTTTTGCACTCACCGTGTTCGGCGACACCCAAAATCGGCTGTCGCAGCTCGCCCCATCGACGAGCGACTG
>CAZLOQ010000403.1:0-1844 GCA_964561125.1 uncultured Chitinophaga sp.
GTTACTACACACCAGACTGCCTCGTTCAATGCCTGCTGGATTCAGCACTGGATCCGGTGGTGGATGAAGCGATAAAAGGGAAGTCAGCTGCGGATGCGGAACAGGCAATTCTGAAATTGAAGGTTTGCGACCCCTCCGTCGGCTCCGGCCACTTCCTCGTCGGTGCCGCCCACCGGCTCGCTCGCCACCTCGCCCGAGTGCGTGCGTGGGCTCAGGGCGACAGCGAGCCGTCACCGCTGCTGTACCAGCAGGCGCTCAGGGACGTCATTTCCCGCTGTCTGTACGGAGTCGACATCAACCCAATGGCCGTCGAGCTGTGCCGCATCAATCTCTGGCTGGAAGCCCTGGAACCCGGCAAACCGCTGTCGTTTCTGGACCACCATATTCAGGTGGGCAACAGCCTGCTGGGCACCACACCGGCGCTGCTGGAAGCCGGCATCCCGGACGACGCGTTTACAGCCATTGAGGGCGACGTGAAAACCCGCGTCACAGCACTGAAAAAACAGAACAAGAAAGAGCGGGAAGAGCACAAGAAAGGACAGGGCTACCTCTTTGACGTCCCGATCAAACTGGGCAACCTCGCCGCCGCACTGGCCAAAATCGAACAGGCTCCCGACGACACCGCCGCTGCCGTGCAGCAGAAGGAACAGCACTACGCCGAGCTTGTCAACAGCACGGAATACCAATACGGCCGCTTGCTCGCCGACCTCTGGTGCGCCGCATTTGTCTGGAAAAAAGACGACTCGGACTTAGGTAAACTCTGCCCGACAGAACGCGACTTCCGCAAAGTGGAATCGCATGCAGTTGCCGGGATGTTGCCACATGTCCGTGCAGAGGTGAAGAGGCTCCGCGATCAATACCAATTCTTCCACTGGTACCTCGCCTTCCCCGATGTCTTCCGATTGCCGAATAAAGGCCAGAGAGCAGACAGCGAGTCGACCGGCTGGAGCGGTGGCTTCGACGTGGTGCTCGGCAACCCACCGTGGGATATGCAGGAGATCAAGGACAATGAGTTCTTCGTAGTTTACTATCCTGAAATCCTTAGCGTACGCAGTGCGAAAGACAAAGAAGTGATCTTCAATCGGATTCAAGTGGAGAACCCGCCACTTTGGCAGCATTACACGGCACATGTGAGAAAGACGTACGGTGAGCGCCACCTGATGCAGAACAGTGGTCGGTATCCATTGGCAGCGAGTGGCCGACTAAATCTCTACCGCCTGTTTCTCGAACTCGGACACTCCGGAAGTAGCCCTCGCGGATTTGTTGGACTTGTCGTTCCATCGGGATTCGCTTCGGACTCGTTCTCACAGCCACACTTTACGGCTCTGCACCATGCGAGACGCATAGCATCACTTTATGACTTTGAGAATCGAAATGGCATTTTTCCAAACGTCGATCGAAGGTATCACTTTTGCCTTCTCACGATTTCTGGGGAAAATGCTGTGCAACCTCGTACGGACTTTGTCTTTTTTGCATCAGATCCGCATGAGCTGACCAATCCCCTGCGTCACATTCAGATGAGCGCCGACGACCTTCGAGAGCTGAATCCTATCACCTCAACCGCTCCGCTGTTTCGAAATATGCGCGACATGGAATTGGTAAGAATCCTTCAAGCAAATCGGCCCATCGTCGCGGATCAATCCGCAGATGGTTGGCGAATCGAGCCAATGCTCATGTTCATGGTTAATGCTTCGATGACGCACCACCGGTCTGCTGAGGAATTAGAAGCCGAAGGATTCTATGCCCAGAGAAGTTTGTACACAAATGGATCGGAAGCATGGCTGCCACTTTACGAAGGCAAAATGGTCGGTGCATTCGACCATCGCGCCGCAAGCGTGCGTTTC
>CAZLOQ010000403.1:1854-2342 GCA_964561125.1 uncultured Chitinophaga sp.
ATCGCGTACGCCGCAATCAACCCGAAGACTTCAGTCTTCAGGATCATCAAAATCCTGAGTTGGTTGCACTTCCGGCATTCTGGGTCGCGGACGACGTGGTCCAAAACAGATCTGGCTTCACGCCGCCATGGTTGCTCGTTGTCAAAGACGTGACATCTGCCACGAACGAACGAACCTGCATCGCGGCAATCATCCCGTACTCTGCATTGACGGACTCCGTCCCGTGGGTCCGAAATCCGTTTGACGCGTCGTTGAATGGTTGCCTTCTTGCGAATCTTAATTCTATTGCTATAGACTTCGTCGCAAGGCAAAAAGTTGCCGGTTTGCACTTGCGCGGTCATTACCTCGCACAGTTTCCGCTGATTCCGAACCGAAATTACTCACAGCCTTGCCGTTGGACTGCCGCGGACACAAGTGAAACGCGTGACTTACCTCTCGCCGCTTGGATTCTCCCGCGTGTCCTCGAGCTGACCTATACGGCATGGGAC
>CAZLOQ010000404.1:0-2339 GCA_964561125.1 uncultured Chitinophaga sp.
GATGCCGGGGCCGTATCTGAGAACTGCCCTTACAGGGCGTGCATCTTCGTTGGGGAACTGACCCGGGGTTGCACCCCGGGCTGGTGGAACTGGCCTTACAGGCCGAAATCGCAGGGGGAAGTGGGCAGTGGGCGGTGAGAAGTGAAAGGAACGTCGAACCTGGCGCTGTCCAACTAAGCCTCCAGCGAATCCATTCCTGCCATGGTCTGTAGTTGGAAGCCGATGTCTTCCGGTTTCCCGATTCCCCCTGGTGTGTGTCTGATGGTCAGGTTGGAGCAGGTGTGGCGCGAACGGATCAGTTGGCTGCAGTCGTCCGGGCTGACGGTTGTGGATCAGGCAGCTGGTTTGAATCATTCCCTGCCCGCCTTCGGTCACAGCCCGTCGAAAGGCGGGATGGATGCGCCGGACGCTGACGCGTTCCGGCTGACAGGCTCGCCGGGCTCGGCATCTGTGAACTGACGCTCCAGCCGGGACCGATTTCAACAGGATCTTGCCAGTGATGGCCCGGATCCAGGCCCGTGCGACGGCTGCCGTGTACAGGCCGCTTCGCTGGCGAAACACAGCAGATTACCCGCAGCAGTTGCTCCAGTCCGGTGCGTCGCTGGTGCTCACGATAGCGGAGTAATTGACAGGTTTCCTGTGATTGGACAATGGCGAAAACCTTTCTGTAATCGCCAAACTCAGATACACTTTGCAGCGCGTGAGACGAAAATCAGCAAAACAGTGCCAGTTTACGAATCGTCCCGCGAACCAGGCTGACCTCGAGCTGGATTTTTCCAGGCCCAGATGTCTTCTTCACGCAGCCTGAGGTAGCTGGCGTAGCGCAGCCCGGAGAGCAGTCCGCGGTCAACGGCCTGACGAATTCCGCACGCCTCTTCATGAGTGTGCGTGCAGTTCTGGAAGCGGCAATAAGGCAGAAAGGGGCGAAATTCAGGGAAATAGCCGTCGACGTCATCGCGGGTGAGGTTCCAGAGTTCAAACTGGCGGATGCCCGGCGTGTCGCAGACCCAGCCACCGAGGGACAGATTGACAAGTCGAGCGCGGCGGGTGGTGTGGGTGCCTTTGTGTGTCCAGCCGCTGACGTCCGCCGTGGCCAGTCCCAGCGCGGGATCGATGGCATTCAGCAGCGACGACTTGCCCACACCACTCTGACCGCTGACGGCCGTCTGACGCCCGGCCAGAAGCTGCCGCAGACGACCGATGCCCTGTCCTGTGTGAATGCTGGCCGGCACCACCACGCAGCCGGCACGCGCAAAGGCACGGAGGTTGGGGAGCAGTTCGCGGAGGTCGACAAGGTCAATCTTACTGACACAGACAATCGGCAGAATACCGCGTTCTTCCGCGCAAATCAGATAGCGGTCCACAAGCTGCGGCCGGAATTCCGGGTCCGCAGCCGACGCGACGATGAGCACCTGATCGATGTTGGCTACCAGAATGTGTTCGCGGCCGTGACTGCCCCGCGAAAGGATGCCGTGCCGCGGTTCAACCCGCTCAATCACCCCCTGATGGGCGTCCCCTTCCTGCCTGAAGAGCACACAGTCGCCGGTCACGACGACGTTGCGGGCATCGCGCGCCAGCGATCGCAGAATGCCTCGGACCGAACACGAAAATTCTTCGCCGGTCGCGTCACACCGCACCTGAATGTTCAGACCGATAAAGCTGACCACCCGGCCTCGACGACAGCTGGATTCATCGATCACCCGCAGCAGCTGATCACCCTCGGCACGCACTCCGACCATCGTGCGACGCCGAAAGAGATCACCACGCGCGGTTACTCGCTCGGACTGCGGAGTGTCAGCAGCTGAGTCCTGGTTGTCGAGCATCTGGTGGGTCAGGTTCTGATGCCGTGCTCGCGCCTGCCGATTCCGCCGCAGGTCCACGCGAACCTTACCGCCCTGATGCTGACCGCCACGATGCTGCCGGCGACCTTTGTCCGCCATGAAAAATTGTCCGGGGCTGATGGTTTTTGTTGGAAGTTGCCGCCGAAGTCTACGCGACAGCACGCGCTGTTTGAAGCCCGATCAGCCACTCCACAGAAGTCACCGTTCACAGCCGCTTGACGGAGCGGGGAGCAAACATGGGCCAGTGAATCAGGCTCGCGGGCTGGCCAGCGAACCCTGGCTTCAGACGAGACAAGCCCGTCCGGGAGCCTCGGGGGCGTGCTGACGCGAGGTAGCCAGCGACACCGTGCGCACCAGTCCGGCAAGCCGACGTGCTGCCGAACACTGCAGCCCCCGACAGGCTCGCCCCGTCGGAGCTCAAGGTTCCCGGCTACACCGCGCCGCCAACACCCCCGCAGCCCCCGACGGGCTTGCCCCGTCGGAGCTCAAGGTTCCCGG
>CAZLOQ010000405.1:0-2326 GCA_964561125.1 uncultured Chitinophaga sp.
GAACCTTCAGCTCCGACGGGACAAGCCCGTCGGGGGCTGCAGTGGCGTTGGTGGCGCGGTTTAGTCGGGAACCTTCAGCTCCGACGGGGCAAGCCCGACTGGGAACGAAGTGAATGCCGCGGGAGGCGGTCTGTCCGGATCTGTCGTTACCCTGCTGTGAACCGCTACCCGCTCCCGGTGGCTGCAGCACCTTGAAGACATGGATTTCTGTCGTTTGTGAAGGGCGGATTTCGGAACCGGAGTACTTCAAAAGGCGCCATGCACCTGAGTCCTTTATTTCGATTTGCTGCCGGATCGGTTCGAGGCAACGTTCGGGAAACGGAACCACCCGATCCTTTTCGCCTTTTCCGTCGCGCCCCTTTGCACGGACTCCATCCAGGCGTCCCGGATCCAGTTCAAGCACCTGTCGATAAAGAAACACGAGAGCACACAGTGCTTGGTTTTGAGTACTTGCCGAGACGTGTCGCTGAACCGCGAGGTGAGTCAGAAATTCAGAAATGTGCGGCCCGCCAGGTGAAGAGGGATGCTGCCAGCTGCCGTCCGCAGTCCGGTGAAACCGCAGAAACCTGACAATCCAGTCCACATAGGCAGACTCCGTTCGGATTGAGTAATGCAACAACCTCAGTTTGTTACGCACTTGAGTCAGCAGTTTCGGGGACTGTGACGAATTGACGACAGCCTGCGTTTGATTCCGTCTTTCCGGGTGCGAAGGACGACCTGAATTCATGATGCAAACTCCAGGATGGACAAAACACGGAATTTTGGGTACATCCCTCCAAAGCATCTTGACGTACCTCCGAGATTATACAGAATCCTCACCAGATCAGACAGAATCAATTTTCTGTCTAATTCCGTTTTTCTGTCTAAAAGTCGCTCTGAGATAAACGCCATGTCGAAGCAACTGAAGCTTGATCTGCAACGTGAGCAACAAAAGGTGCGTCGGTACTTTGAACGCCGCATTCGCGACTATTCCGTTTACTTGAACATGGGCCCAGGCGAAGACGAAGATCCAATCTCTTTAGTCACGATTGGCTTTTACGCATCACAAGGTGGGTACGTGGCACTCATCTTCGACACTCGCCCAAATGCGGGGCCGGACAACGGGTTTGATGGCGAATGGACCCAATACTTGGATCACGATTCGAATCTTCTATGGCTCACCCCGTGGTGCAACGCCTTCGAAGCGCTGAGTGCAGGCAAACGAACGATCATTGTTCGGCATGACTTCATCGAGCACGCAATTGAAACCGAATGCAGTCCCGAGATCATCAATGCGTTGTTTGGCGATATGCTGGTCGATCTGACGATGAAAATGCGAAACCAAGGTTGGTTTAGTAAACTTCCCCTCGCGTCCGGTGCGCGAGTGGCAATTGAAGAATTCGATGGCTACTATTTTTGGCCAAATCCTGGGAAGCCAACATTCCCTGATGCAAAGACGCAGGCACTGGTCTGCGACATGGGGCGTCTTAATTAAGAATCGCAGAACAAAAAGATGCAGCCGAGTTGCCGTCGGCGGTTTCTCACATCGCCAGTCAACCGCGGCAACCGGCTGATCTTTGTCGTTAGGCCCAAAGAGCGAATGAGCCAAACCACAATGGCACAATCGCTTGGCAGGTGGCTCGATCCCCTGCTGATAATTCCCGACGGGCAGACAGTGCAGCAAGTGCTCAGTTCGCTCAACGACCATCCGTTTGCGCAGGATGAAACGGCTCAAGACTACGTGATGCCGACCAAACGCCATCTTGAAGAACCGGGACGTTTTCGAATCTGGGGCGAAAATCAGGATAACTTCTACTGCTTTGTTGACGCCGAGCAGGCAAGCAATACTGATCCACCGGTCTACTTTCAAACATGCCTTGATTTGGTGCGTGATAGTGAAATCACCCCGGATGATGTCTTGCCTGGAAATGTCGCGATGGTGACGACCTCGTTTCGGCGCTTCCTAACATTTATGCTCGCTCATCACATTTGCCTTCGCCTTGAAAAAGGCAGATATCTCGCTGAAGATGTAAATGGGATCGTCTTTTCAAAACCATTGCAGGATTGGTAACCGTTCACAGGCGCCTTGCCGAGCGGGGAGCAGCCCTGGGCCGGTGAATCAGCCTCACTGGCTGGCCCGTGAACCCTGGCTCCGACGGGGCAAGCCCGACTGGGAACGAAGTGAATGCCGCGGGAGGCGGTATGTCCGGATCTGTCGTCGCCGTGCTGTGAACGGTTACCCGCTCCCGGAGAGTGCAGCACCTTGAAGACACGGATTTCTGTCGTTTGTGAAGGGCGGATTTCGGAACCGGAGTACTTCAAAAGGTGCCATGCACCTGAGTCCTTT
>CAZLOQ010000406.1:0-226 GCA_964561125.1 uncultured Chitinophaga sp.
AGCCCTTGAAATCAATGTTCGTGATTCATTGGTCTTTACAGGCGTCTTCGAGACTCTGGACCTGAATCTCTGCGTCTTCGGAAACAACGGCGGAATTACGATCACCAACCCCATCTCGGCTCAACAGTCCGTCCAGCTCGTCGCACCCGACGGCACCGTCAGTCTCGCCGACAACCACATCTCCTCAAGCACAATAGTCGTTAAGGCAAAGAAATTTGAAACTCCC
>CAZLOQ010000406.1:398-770 GCA_964561125.1 uncultured Chitinophaga sp.
TCCACACATCTTGTTAAGCTTGATGGAGGCATCGCAGCTATCTTCGAAGGCATCACGTGGGTATCCGGAATTGCCGCCGAATGGGCCGATCAGATCTTCGATGGCGCACTCAACCCCTATGCCGTCATCGTCGACGGACTGCTCACCGTCGATCTCCCGGTTCGTCATGAATCCGGCGACGAAGATGCTGTGGTGGTCATCGGCAGTCTCCGCTCACGCAATGGCGACATCGAGATCACTGCTGACGAAATGGACTTCCTGGGTGGGCCCGCCAGTATCCGCGGGACGAAGATCCTGGTGCTGCAGTCAGCCAGCCCGGTTCTGACCACGCGACTGGGAACCGCCGCCGAAACCGGCGGCGGCAGCCCATGG
>CAZLOQ010000406.1:925-1367 GCA_964561125.1 uncultured Chitinophaga sp.
TGACCTGTTCCTCTATGCCGAGCACTTCATCGTCGAAGGAGACTTCCGCGCCCCACTGGACGAACTTGTGCTGACCGGCAAGTCCGCCGAAATTCGCAAGGTCAACCTGCACACACCCAACAATTCCAACCCGGACTCAGGACTCACAGCGGCTTCTCTGACACTCAATCTGCAGACATCGCTCAGTGTTGGCGGCTGGCTCGTCGGGACCGGGGCAGTGGCCGTATCCGTTCCTGCTGCGACCCTCGATTTCGGTATCATTACAGATGTGGGCAGTTCCATCCGACAGACCGGCACCAGCGGTTTGCTGACGATCAGTACCAATCGCGGAATTCGCGTGGCCGGCCAGATCGCTACAGCCGCCAATTCCGCCGCCCCCGACCTTGCCGCAGGCACGCGGCTCGATCTGCTCGCCGGAGCTCACATCGCTGCCACCGGCGCC
>CAZLOQ010000406.1:1419-1808 GCA_964561125.1 uncultured Chitinophaga sp.
TGCTTCCGATGAAGCTCTGACGCTGCACACAGGAAGCATCGTGCGGGCCGGCGTCAGCATTGATCTCAGCAGCGGTGCCCCGGTCACCACAACCACCGGCACCGGCGGCCAAATCACCCTCACCACTCCCGCCGAAATGTGGCTCGCCGGGCTCGTCGTCTCCAGCGGCGGACTTACCCTGAACGCGGGGATTTCCGCGACCGATCATGCCGACCTGTTCAATGATCTGACCGATAACGATCCCCTGCATTACCTCGCAGATCAGAGCCGTTTTGGCTTCCTGCTCACCGGCACAATCCTTGTGCAGGGAACCAGCGAGGCGCTGCAAATCGCGTCCAGTGACGACGTGATCCTGCTCGGAAATATCGCAGTCTCCGGTCCTGGCTCGG
>CAZLOQ010000406.1:1908-2270 GCA_964561125.1 uncultured Chitinophaga sp.
TTCCCTCTCCATTCTGGGTGGCGTGACCCTTGACGGAACGTCTTTGAATGGAGCCGACAGCAAAGGCAGCAGTATCTACCTTGCCAAAACCGGAATACTCAACACCAGTCAGGCCGGTGCCGAAATCATCCTGCACGGAGCTCAGGACGTCGACGTTTACCTGCCGCTGGTGGCTGGCGGCACAATCGGCGCCACCGGGTAACGTGGGCCGGTGAAGGATCTTACGTCTCAGTCACTGCCGGACAGCAAATTATGCTGGACGCGCCCATCCAGGCTGCTGCCTCGATCATACTGAATCCCGGCAACGCCGCACCCGATGACGATGGACGCAGCCTTGTCGTCACTACCGCCAGCGGCTTTAA
>CAZLOQ010000407.1:0-2269 GCA_964561125.1 uncultured Chitinophaga sp.
GGGTTCGCGCTGCCGCGGGGTAGCCTGTGAACCTTTGCTTCAGACGGGGCAAGCCCGTCTGGGAGCCTTGGGTTTCGTGCTGCCGCGTGAATTGACGAGCAGATTAGCGGGTTTCAGATCGCGGTGCACGATGCCCTGCTGGTGAGCACACTGCAGGGCGCGACAGATCTGGCTGGCAAAATCCAGCAGCTGCTCTACCGGCACCGGGCCGCTCTGCTGCACAAGGTCACACAGGTTGGGACCGTCAATCAGTTCCATGACGATGTACAGGCCTTCGTCGTCGCGACCCCAGTCTTCCACCTGCACGATATTGGGATGCTGGAGGGGTGCCAGCAGCTGCACTTCGCGGACAAAACGACGCTGGTGCACTTCAGAAAATTCAAACTCCGCATGAATCCGCTTGATAGCCACCTGCCTCGGCAACCGCAGCTTGTGCCCCACGATGACCCTGCCATAACCGCCCCGGCCAAGTTCGCGGTCGGTGAGTGCATAGGTTGTATGCAGTGCCACAAACGGGATTTCCGAAAGCCAAAGTCCCAGAATACGCCCGGTGTGGAGTGGATTGTCGGTGTCAGAGTTTTCCATGGGGATGACCGCGTTTGGATGTTCTGTTCAGCTGGACTGTATCCGATTGATTGATCTCAGCGTCTTATCAGCCGGCACGCGTCGGCGTGCGGTTAACGTCCGTTGTCGTTACCGGACGGCTTGCGCCGTACCGTTTTTATCCGGAGCCGAAAGCTGGTGGCTTTGGGTTTTCGCCCGCCGCCACCAGACCAGCGACCGGGACACGCATTCGTGCCCGGTCCTGTCACAGAGAATAGTAATCCTCCCATGCCTTTTCCACCAGCCGCTGCTCGGCAGCGGAGCGGGAGGGCTCCGGGAGTGGATTCACAAAGGCGATCCGTGTTCTGCGCGGCTGCTGTGTCGGCCGCGTCTCAGTCGCCATCTCGGTCCTCACCACATACCGACCGGCGGCAGGAGGCCCCGAATCGAATGAACCATCATGCATGTCAATTCCCCTGTTGAAAACTGTCAGCTGGAAAAAAGAAATCAGAACAACTCCCCGCTGGTTCCCGGGCAGACCGCGCCTGTCCCACAGCGGGTTGTCCACATCGAGCTTTGCGTGGTTGTGTGCTTGCGCGAATTCGTCGCTGATTTCCCGAAAAATCTGCCGGCGACTTTTTTCGCTGAATTCTGCGCAACTCTCGATGAGCGACACGCTCAGTCAGGATGTCGCCGGAACTGTTCCGGATTCATCTTCCATTTGCGTTCCTGAAAGTGGTTCTGCTGCAAGGAGTTTTCTGATGCTGATCGCTCGTATCCTGCTCATCACTGTCGCATTGTCCTCCCTGCAGGCCGTTGCTGCCGCCTGCGAACACTGCCGCGCGGCCGCTGCTGCGGCTGCTGCCGCCGCGGCGGCCCGGGCAAACCCCACAGATCTGGCCGTCTCAGCCATTCAGACAGCAGGCAGGGAGCTGCGGCAGAGCATTTCAGTGCGCAAGCGGCTGTGTGCCGAAACAGAAAAGCTGGTTGCTGCCCGGACCGGCATGCTGCAGGAACTGCAGACCGCCGCTGCTCAACTTGCGGCCATCAAGGCCCATGTGCAATCCAGTCAGTATCCGCTTGTGCTCGGGGAAAGGATCATACGTGATGAAAGCACAGCCCATCGTGTGGCCGGCGAACTGCTGGCCCGACATGATTCACTGACCGCCGCCGTCAATCAGCTCACAGGTGAACTGGAGGCCGGGGAAGCTCAGCGACTGCAGTTGAACCGACGGATCCATCAGTACGAGACGGAAATTTTGCTGGCTCAGCACCGTGCTGCACGAATCGAGGCCACCGCGGTTCCCGAGACAGCCACCCGCCCCCTCGCCGCCCTCCGCACCATCGCTCCACCCGGCTCCGCTCAGTCCAGACGCCAGGAACGTCTGCAGGATTTTCTGCGGAATGGTGTGGCCCAATAGGTGAGTTGGAGGCCACCGGTACGGCATTCGCGGTGCAATGGTGAGTGGCACGGCACACGCTTCATTTGCACTGCTTTCAGTTCCCATTTTTAGCGGCACGGCGCGAGCCGTCCGGTAAGGACGAAAGCTCAGAGCACATCATCGGAGGGGCCGCAGGCGCGCTGCCGGAATGCGGCCGCGTCCGGTGAAAAGCGGGTTCCCGCTTCCTGACGGGCGCGGCTCGATGGGGGCGTGCGGGCGCTGTCTTTTTGCAAAAATGAGCGAATCTATCCGTGGGGTATTTTGCAATTTGCTGGTCCTCCAGT
>CAZLOQ010000408.1:0-2243 GCA_964561125.1 uncultured Chitinophaga sp.
CAATGCTGCTATACGGCCCCGCATCGTGATGCGCCCGTGATCTGGCCGAATCAGGCCGTTGAGAATCTTCAGCAGAGTGCTCTTCCCGGCCCCGTTATGACCAATCAGCCCCAGGCATTCCCCGCGGCGCACTTCGAAGTTGATGTCCTGAAGCGCCCAGAATTCATCCGTGCGGAGTTGCTGTGCGGTCACAGGGGCGTTGAGATCCGTTTCCTGCTGAGCACGAGACCATGGATTCAGGGAGTGCGCGACGTCCTGGATGCCGTACCAGAGCGAACGCTTCAGGGAGCGGCAGAATTTCTTCGAGAGGTGTTCCGTCTGGATCAGGATGTCAGACATGTTCGACTTGGCGTTAGTTGCTTATGGACCTCGTGAGGTATGGCCACGAACTCCACAGAGGGCCAGAGATAGGTTTATGGGCGGAGATTGAATGTGTTTCCGGAGTCTTTTACGCTGTGACCTCTGTGCATAAAATCTATGTTCCGCTGAGGCGCTCGATAATATGTGGCAGGGCTACTTTCATAGCAATCAAGCCGATTGCCAGCAGTGCGAGGGAACTGAGAGAGACGATAGCGAAGGTCGTGATGAGAGGTTGTTCGCCACCTAGCAGCCAGGAGCGAGTTGTGACGACGAGACTGGTGGCCGGGTTGCAGAGCATGACCAGACGACCGAGGCCACTGGCTGGCAGCGGAAAAATGACGGGAGTTAGGAAAAACAGGAATCGCAGGGCAAGATGGATCGCCCGGCTGAGGTCGCTGACCAGGGCAGTGAAAGGGACAACGATCAGTCCGAGGGACAGGCCACAGAGTGTGGTCGCCAGCAGACCCGGCAGAAAGAGCAACATGTTCAGCCGCAGGGGCACGGGGTAGAGCAGAAGAAACGGGATCAGGGCCACCAGTGTGGCGGCGGTGTTCAACATCGATTTGCCAAGGGCGACAAGGACGAGTGCCTCGTGTGGGAAGTTGACTTTGGCAAGAGTGCCTTTTGCTTCGTCGATGACTCCCATGCCGCCGACAAGGGCGCTGTTAAAAGCCGCCCAGAGCAGGGTGCCCACGAAGACGAACAGCGGGTATGGGGTGTCACCCGAGTCAATCTGCACAACGCTGGTTCCGCTCAGGAAAACCCAGACGAGCGTGTTGGCAACGGACGGCAGCAACAGCCACACGTACCCCAGAAAGCTCCCGCGAAACATGGCTTTGGTATCGCGGACAAACATCCGCCATGCGAGTTGGCGGGTGAAACTCCAGTCGCGGAGGATGCTGGTGCAGGCGTATTTGAAGGCGTCAAGGCCGTCGTGGGGGGTGATGACGCGGACGGGGAGTTGGGGCATTGGGGAAGGGTAAGTCAATTGTTTTGTCTTCTGTTCCGGAAGATTGCACAGCGAGCCGCATCAGATCCGGGGCGGGGGAGGCGTGCGATTTCGTGAGTTCCGTTCTGGTCTTCTTCTTCGCTGCGTTCATTTCTGAAGCTGGCCGGTTTTTTCTGCGAGGCGGCGCATCCATTTCTGGAATTCCACGAGGCCGCTGGTGGGGCGGAGTGGGATGCCGGCGGGGAGTCGGGAAACGGCGATGGCCTGCTGCAGTGCTGCTTCGTCTGTGAGATTGCGGAGTTCTTCGTTGCGGATGCGTTCCAGTTCAGGACCGGCGCGGCGCCAGGTGTCCACCCAGAGTTGGGCCGAGGAGGGAGGGGCTGGTTCGGGTGAGTCGGGGAGTTGGGGCATCTTTGTCGTTACCGGACGGCTTGCGCCGTACCGCTTATGTGATGAGCCGAAAGCAGGTGGCAGTGGGCGTCAGCGTCCGGTTGCTGGCTGAGATTCGTGACACACCCGCGGAGGGATGTTAACCGGACGCTAACGCGTGCCGGCTGATTTGTGGGGTGGCAAGGAGGGTGACGAGTGCGCGTACTTCGGTCCCGCGGGTGGCAGGCATGGTGGGCGACACCCATGGGGCGCTGGGGTTCGTGGAGACGGTTTGTCTGTGCTGCATTGTCGGAGCGCGAAGAGAAAAAGTCTGCGGGGACCTTGTGAAATTTTTCGTCTGGGGGGTGAGTCGCCGGAAGATGGGAGGAGTGGGTGGGTTAGTGGGGAGCGGGAGAGGCGGAATGTGCGGGTGCGGGCGATTGAAGGATGAAGGGTGAAGGATGAAGGTGGAAGGCGGAAGGCGGAAGGATGAAGGATGAAGGATGCGGGGTGGAGGGTGGAGGGCGGGAGATGGGAGATGGGAGATGGGAGATGGTGGTGGGCG
>CAZLOQ010000409.1:0-2241 GCA_964561125.1 uncultured Chitinophaga sp.
AGTAATTCCCTTTTCTGACATCCACACACTGACCAGATGCAGTGGGCCAGGCCCCTTCCTCTCATTACGGCTGCCTTTGAGCGTCTTGCCATCGATTGCAAGGTGACGCTTCTCAGGCTCCTGATCCGATCTTTCGCTGTGCGCTGCTAATGCTGAACTCATCGCCTGAATCCAGAGATTAAAACACTGTTGGAAAGCAGCTGGCTGCAGTGCACAAAGAACTCGACGGAAAACGTCTCGCGAGGGGAGTCCATTCGGCAAGTTAAGAAACCTGCCCAGGAACTCGCGTCTTGCCTCAGCCCAATACCTGATACTGGTTGGCCCATCAGCGCCGCACAAGACTGCAAGAACAGCAATCGAAAGAACAGTCACGAGAGGGTGTAGCCTGTTGATCGAAGACCGAGGGGCCTCGAGTTGTTCGAAGGCGGTGAATAATTCAGTGAGTTCAAAATCTTTTGTACTTTTGGTTGCCACCTGCAAATCTCCCTACCGGATTGAGGAATGAAACCAACCTCCGGATAGTAGGTGATTTCAGGCGCTGGCGCAAGCTTTCCTGTCTTACCAGACCAGCGCAGAGTGCGCGCTGGGCCTGCGTCGTCGGCAGGTCTGGACTGTCAAGGAGATGACTGACGGGCCGAGGGGCTCGATTTGCTCTCCTGTAGTGAAACTGAGTCTTCAACAAATGACTGCGTTGCGGATCGTCTGTTCAAGGGTGTTTTTGGTTGGAGAGGCACCGTTGTTTGCCGCCAACACAAACAGGCTTGCGCAACTGTTGAACAGCCTCGGTCAGGGGTGCGGTTAGTGCTACTGTAACTTATGACCCTGTTGCTTTGGGAGCTATTCCTTTTCGCGTCTGATAGGCACGGCCGGTCTGTCGAATTTCTTCCTGCCGAAGTCTTTTCGGTTTTCTGCAGCGTCTGCTCCAGGCGATCATCGGAGCGTGGAGTTGACGAGTTTCTGAAGTCTATCCCTAATTGCTGATACAACTCCCAGTGCCTCATGTCCCGTTCAATCGCACGCCGCCCGAAAACTTACAATTGCCTCCCTTGGGTCTCCAAGCCACTCCGATGGAATTCAGTCAAGCCAAATGCTGCCTTAAGAACGCCCACACACAATCGACCTTGCACCGGGGATTTCAGAAGATACTTCGTTTGATTGGTGGCATTGCTGTGGTATTGCAAATCCTGAAAAATCTACAAAGTGCAGTTCTCCACGGGGGCTTCAGAATATGCTGTCCAGTTGCAATCTGGTGAATCCCGCGAGGCACAGCTTCCCTTAAGAAATTCCGTCGACGTGGTGAGATGGAATATTGCAAAAGTCATACAAATCCTTGTTCAATCGGAAATCGAAGCATCCGAAATAAGTTGTTTGACGACGGTACGTATCGAGTTCACGGATTACACTTGCCTTTTGGAACGGATTCTTTGACAATCCAGCAATCAACAATCTCATCTCATGTGTGCAATACTCTGAACCTGTCAGGATTACGAGGTATGACTTCAAAGACTTTGACCGGTAGCCACGGTCGTATGGTTCAGCTTGACGGTCTGAGGGCTTTTGCTTTCGTGCTGGTCACGCTTCATCATGGTGGTCTGAGCATCCCGTGGCTCGATCTGGGAACGGCGGGTGTCAGCATATTTTTTGTTCTCAGTGGAATGCTGATCACCGGTATCCTTCTGGACAACCGGCAATCCTGTGCTGACGGGCCTTTTGCAAGACTCTGGGTTGTGCGGCAATTTTTTCTAAGAAGAATCCTGAGGTTGAGTCCCCTGCTTTGCACCGTGCTTTGCATTTCGGTGCTGGTGAATTTACCACCGTTTCGTGCCTCGTGGCCATGGCATTTTTTCTCTTTGTCTAACATATTCCAGTTTATTTATGGGACGGCTATGGATCAAATCTATGGACGCTCGCAATTGAAGAGCAGTTTTATCTTTTTTGGCCGTGGGTCGTTCTGTTTATGCCGCCACGAGTTCTTGTTCGGATTCTAATCGCCGCGATGTGTCTTCCTGTGGTGGTCCGCTACGGACTCTCTGGTTTGGTTGAAATTGGGCAGAATCGAGCCGGAGATCCCAATCTGCTGCTGCTGGCTCAGTTGGACAGCCTTGCAGCAGGCGGCTTACTGGCGTGCGCACGCCGCGGTTTGTTATGGAGCACTGAACAGCGGCTTGCAGTTATAATCTCTGGCTGGGCCGCAACAGTCTGGCTCGTTCTGACAGTGTTTGATCGTTTCGGCTATCTGCG
>CAZLOQ010000410.1:0-2202 GCA_964561125.1 uncultured Chitinophaga sp.
TAATCGCCAAACTCTAGCACACTTTCCAGCTCGTGAGACGAAAATAAGCAAAACAAAACAAAGTCAGCGCGCAGTCGAACAGGTGGGCTCTGGTCTCGGCGGTTTTGGTCTGGCGAGCGGTCATGGCTGATTGGAGATCTCTTTGCGTGGTTGTTTGAGATCATGGGCGAGATTGTCGAAGATCACGTGGATCAGATCTTCGGTCTTGTCTGCCGTCAGGAGAAAGAAGCAGAACAGCATCTCGTCATCGGTCTCCTCTCCCCATGTCACTCGCTTCGGCGGCGACGACGGATTCGAGGGGTTCTGATCAGAATTATCGAAAGTCGCTTCGACGATCAGAACGGTACCGGCTGGCAGTTTAAAAGGCCGCTCAAAGTAGTACTCATCCTGCCAGTTGTAATTCCAGTTCGGAACATCAATCAGGACCTCGGTGCTTTTGTCCGGCAATCTGGCGGTCACCTTGATGGACTTACCCAGCAGATGCATGTGCGGGACAATGCCGACCATGATGCAGTCTTTAGGGAGGCGATAACTGCTCGAACGACGATAATCATTGTCGCCGGCCGCCATGTCCATCTCGTAGTTCGCCATCCAGATGCTGCCAACCAGCTTCGCGGATTCCTTCAGTGATTCTTCGACCGGCTTTTGAACAAAGTACAAGCCGATTTCGGACTGGTCAACTTCTTCTTTTCCCGTCGGGTGATAGTGAACCTGAACGACCAGATCGCTGCCCTTTTTCAGGTATCGGCCCATATCATTGGGCAGCCGACGCGCCGTGTTTCCAACCGACCAGCCACCCAGCGCGCCGTCGGGAAGAAAGCCCGGGCCGCCGAAGTTGGGATAACCGGGTTCTGGAGTTGCTTCGTCCAGCTTGCGTGCCTGACCTTTGCTGTCGAGGAATAACACGGCATGGTGGACGACTCGTTTATTGCCCGGATGAAACTCCACCGCCGCCACCAGATGATCGCTATCTGTTCCCAAAGGAATCACAAAATTCTGCAGCAGATCCGGGCCATCCGCAG
This sequence comes from uncultured Chitinophaga sp., assembly GCA_964561125.1. Classification (GTDB taxonomy): domain Bacteria; phylum Planctomycetota; class Planctomycetia; order Planctomycetales; family Planctomycetaceae; genus SXXK01. Next base: position 1,023 of record CAZLOQ010000410.1, read on the forward strand.
GAGCGGTGAATGATTCGGGCATCTTGACGATCAAATCCGGAGTTCCCAATTGCCAGCCTTCTGCGAACTGCGGCGCAGGGGGAAGATCGGCTTCGTCACCTTTTGCACATCCGGCAGTCACCCAGTCTCTCAGCAGATTGAGTTCTTCATCTGTCAACCATCGCTCACCGACAAACCGATGCTGTGAGTTTGAGCCGGGCATCCACGGCGGCATGATCCTCTTCTGAGTCACCTCGACCAGCATCTCCGCATGCTTGGCTGCCTCTTCGAAACTTGTTAACGAAAACGGTGCAACCTGGCCTGGCCGATGGCAATTCTGACAGCGAGTCTGAATCAGCGGCGCAATATCGCGGCAGTAGGTAATCGCCGATTCTTTGGTGAAGCGATCCAGTGGCGGCACGATGCATCCGACGGGCGATGTCTCAGGTTCGGCCACAGGCTCACCGGCCAAAGCCGATGTGATCGCTGTCTTCAGATAATGATGTTCAACGGTCGCGCGTCGTCGCCCGATAGATTCATAAGCGTTGTCAATCGCTCCCTTGTAGACCAGTTGTTCCTCAGCGTTCAGCAGGAAAACTTGCGGCACATGAGAAGGCGTGAGTTCTTTCAGCAGCAGATTCGAAGCATCGAAGAGGATAGGGATCCTCAATTCGAATTCCTCAAAGTGCTTGTGAGCATCCTGGCGTGTGACGTCCGGCTCTGACAATACGCCGAAGAATTCAACCCGGCCTTTAAACTCATCAGCCAGTCGATTCAGTTCGGCCGTATAAGAGTTTGCGATCGGGCAGGTTGTGGAGAGAAACACATACGCACGAGGGACGCCGCGTTCGTTCTGCCCCGGCGAGTGAATTTTTCCAGACAGATCGATGAGATCAAACTGTAAATTTGGTTTTTCATCGGCCAATACAATGGACCACATCAGCATGCAGAGGCAGGCGGCAAATCTGATCTGGCTCATCTTTATCTCCTTCACGATCATCGATGATGTCACTGTCGCACGCCGCAGAATATATCACGAGCGTTATATTCGTGTCAATGGGCAGGTCAGGAATCAATTGTCGCTCGGCGACGCAACGAATTATGGGGGCGGCAATCCCGGCCTTGAAAGGCCGGGCTACCATTAGTCCTTAAACAAGCGAACCCTGACGGGGTTTTCGGAGATGATTGTGTGCGCGCGGTC
>CAZLOQ010000411.1:0-1585 GCA_964561125.1 uncultured Chitinophaga sp.
CGACGTGACCTGGCATTTCATGCCAGGCTGATGGAGCTGGCCTTGCAGGCCGTAATCACAGCTGGGCTGTGGCACGCAATCAAATGTCACGTCAAAAGGTGCCATGCACCTGACCCAACCTGGCGCTGTCCAGTTAAATGTCCTGTTCTTACCGGACGGCTCGCGCCGTACCGCTTCAAATGGAAACCGAAAGCGGGTGGCATTGGTCGCTTCACCCTGCGGCGGCGCGTTCAGTTTTCGGTGAGTTCGAGGCAGGGGTCAAGTCCCATGTTTTCGTATTGTTCCAGCCGCATGCGTTCCTGTTTGAGCAGATGTTTGCGTTGTTTGCGGTGCATGCGTTCCAGAAAGCGCTGGACGCGTCTGAAGTACCGGAGCCATGCCCGGCTGAGTTCTCCGTTGCGGTCGGGCAGGGCGATTCTTCGCTTTCGAGCCACTTCGCGTGGTTCACGGCACCGCAGCAATTCATCTTCCAGCGACAGGAAGAACTGGAACGACCCGGGATCTCCCTGTCGGGCGGCGCGGCCAACCAGCTGCCGGTCAATGCGTCTGGAGCTGTGCATTTCCGTGGCGATCACGTGCAGTCCGCCGGCTTTCCGCACTTCATCGTCCAGCAGAATGTCGGTTCCGCGGCCGGCCATATTGGTGGCGATGGTGACATGTCCGGCATGTCCGGCATCCGCGACGATTCCGGCTTCCTGTTCGTGGTAGCGTGCATTGAGGATCTGGTGTTTGATGAGTCGATCCTTGAGGAGCAGTCCGAGGGCTTCTGAGGCTTCGACGGAGGGCGTGCCGACCAGCACGGATCGGCCGCGGCCGGTGAGTTCATGAATGGTATCGACGATGGCATTGCGTTTGGCTTCCTGCGTTGTGAAGAAGCGCGGCGCGAGACCTCTGCGGATACAGGGTTTGTTCGTCGGAATCGAGGTAACTTTGATGCGGTAGGTTTTGCGGAGTTCTGCGGCGGCCTGAGTTCCCGTGCCGGTCATTCCGGCGAGATGCCCGTACAGCCGAAAGAAGCTTTGCACTGTGATTCGGGCGGCTTCACCTGTGGCTGCCGTGATCGGCACGAGCTCTTTTGCTTCAATTGCCTGATGCAGGCCATCCTGCCACTTGCGGCCATCCATCACGCGGCCGGTACCTTCATCCACGATAACGACTTTATTTTCGACAATCACATAATCCCGGTCACGTTCAAACGCATGCTTTGCCGTGAGCGCTTTTTCGACCTGAGAATAGATGCGTTCGGTATCCATGGAGCTGAGTAGCGAGGGTTTGGAGAGCAGCACGACTCGACGGCAGCCGGCATCAGTCAGCCACGCGTTGCGGCGTTCGGGCTCGTAGACGTAATCGCGTTTGTGTTCAAGCTGATACGTGGCGCGATTGCTCCAGCGAAAGAGGTTCACTGTGGCCGGATCGTTGGGCTGTGTCAGTCCGATGATGAGTGGTGTGCGGGCTTCGTCGATGAGTATGCTGTCCGCCTCGTCAATCAGTGCGAAGTGATGTCCCCGCTGTACTGGTTCTTCGGTTCCTCTGAGTGCGCGAATGAAACGCCGCAGTTTGGGACTGCCGTCATCCTGCGACGCAC
>CAZLOQ010000411.1:1595-2188 GCA_964561125.1 uncultured Chitinophaga sp.
TCTTAAAGGTAAGCCGTGTATCTTTCCGGACCATACTGACGGCGATCGCGGAGATAATCGAAGCCCATTTCCTTGGCGGTTCCGTAGGTGATGTCGGCCGCGTAGTTTTTTCGCCGTTCATCGGGCTCCATATTTTCAAGAATTTTTCCGACGGTGAGTCCCAGTTTCTCGTGGACCGGGCCCATGGTTTCTGCGTCACGTTTGGCGAGGTAGTCATTGACCGTGACGACGTGGACGCCCTGTCCACCGAGTGCTCGGAGGAATGACGGCATGGTGGCAGTGAGCGTTTTGCCTTCGCCGGTCTGCATTTCGGCAATGTGGCCTTCAAACATGGCGATGGCGCCCATGATCTGCACGGCGAAGTGCTGGATTCCAAGGCACCTGCGTGCTGATTCGCGCACAAGTGCATAGGCGTCCGGGAGCAGATCGGCGAGAGGCGTGCCGGCGCGGGCGTCCCAGCGGAGCCGTCGGCCGCGGGTGAGCAGTTCTTCGTCGGACAGGGTCACCAGCAGCTCGCTGCGACGGATAATGTCAAGAGCCATCGACCGCCAGCGCGAACGACGTGCCGTGGCCGGGTGAAATCCGGACTTCAC
>CAZLOQ010000412.1:0-477 GCA_964561125.1 uncultured Chitinophaga sp.
AATTACGCGGTTCAGACGGCACGGTGATCCGCTGGGATCACGAAGTCATATCAAGACTGGAAGCCCATCAGCGGCTGGTAGCATCGCGAGCGAACGTGCGGATGGAAGCTGACGGGACCCACGTCGCACAGCAATCTTCCGGCGTCGAAAAAATTCTGATTCCACGCAGGGCCGATGAAATTCGGGCGATGGAGGAGCCGCCATTTCGGCTGAAACCTGGCGAGCAGCTGTTCTACGTGTGCACGCTGCGGAAGAATGACATGATCGAGCTGGATGGATCCTCGGGTGATCGCACTGTTTATCGCGTGCAAAAACTTTCCACAGCAGAGATCCAGCTGTGCGAGCACCACCTGCAGACCATGTCGGGGTCGGATCGAAACAAGACCAACAGGATCGCAGCGATTGACAATCTTCGAAAGCGGTCAATGCGTTGCCTGAATGTCTCTCCATCAGGTGAGTTGGGCTGAGGGGCGTCGG
>CAZLOQ010000412.1:685-2172 GCA_964561125.1 uncultured Chitinophaga sp.
TCGATTGAAGGATTTCAGAAATGCGAAACCGAATTCTGGAGTTCTGTCACTCGCCTGTGCGGCTTAGCGTCCGCAACGCGCAGCTTGTCGTCCACCGGGCACACTTGACTGACGTTACCGTTCCGATGCGCGACATTGGCGTGATCATTGCGGCGCAGCCGGCAATGTCTTATTCCCAGGCGGTGCTGAATGAATTGCTGGAAAACGGCGGCGTGTTCATAGTCTGCAACCAGAAGCGCCTTCCGGTCGGCATGCTGCTGCCACTGGAATCCCACAGCACCCAGACAGCTCATTTTCATCGGCAGGCAGAGCTGAGTGTGCCGAGGAAAAAGCAGCTTTGGAAAAGCGTGGTGCAGTCGAAGATCGCCATGCAGGCAATGCTGCTGGTGACAGAGACTGGCAGCGATTTTGGGTTGACAAACCTGATCAGCACGGTCCGTTCGGGCGACCCGGCGAATGTCGAGGCTGCCGCGGCATCTCGGTACTGGAAGTCATTATTTGGCGCAACGTTTCGTCGCGATCGCGGTCACGAGGGGATTAACGGACTGCTGAATTACGGATATGCGGTGCTGCGGGGCATGATGGCGCGATGTTTGTGCGCAGCCGGTCTGCATCCGACTCTGGGGATTCATCATCACAACCAATACAATGCCTGGTGTCTTGCGGACGACATGATGGAGCCGTATCGGCCGATTGTGGATCGGATTGTGTATCGCCGGCTTCCGTGTTCGGCGGAGCTGGACAGTCTGGCGGGACCGGTGCGTCGGGCCGTGCTTGAAGGGCTGTTGGGGAGTGTGGATATCGGTGATGAAGTGTGGAGCCTGTTTGACGCAATCAACCGATCTGCTCAATCACTGAAGGCCGCCATCTGTGGCGGGGCAGGAGATTTGATTTTTCCTGAAGGATTTGCAGATGTCAGCGGCGTGGGCACCGATATCGGGATACAATGTCATGTGGTTGATGGCGATGTTTGATTTGCCTGTGGACGACACCGCTGCGCGTCGTCAGTATGCGCGGTTTCGTCGTCTGCTGCTGCAGAACGGTTTCAGCAGGCTGCAGTACTCGGTCTACGCTCTTTGCTGTGAATCTGAAGCCACTGCCGTGGCACAGCGTTCTCAGATTTCACAAAAACTTCCACCGGATGGTCAGGTTAGGCTGCTGATGATCACCGACCGGCAGTTCGGCAAGATGGAGGTCTACCATGGAAAAACGCGGGTCAACAACGAAGAAAAACCACGACAACTGGAACTATTTTGAAAAAGCTTCGGACGTAACTCCCGTCAACAGTGAGAGTTACGTCCGAACGAGTGTATCCGAGCGACGAGTCCCTGCGAGCCAACCCAGTGCGGCAAGGTCTTCGTAGGACGGCAAAGTGTATCCGAGCGACGATTCCCTGCGAGCCACAGCGCAGTGCGTCAGTCATCGTGTAGCAGCGGTGAGTGTATCCGAGCGACGATTCCCTGCGAGCCACAGCATAACCTGAACCG
>CAZLOQ010000413.1:0-2159 GCA_964561125.1 uncultured Chitinophaga sp.
GATCTGCCGAATCGCCGACACGACGACCGAACGGACAAGCTTTTCGTCCCTCCTCGTACCTGAGTTGCAGCCTCGTCGCGCCTACGCCCCCCTCGCCCGCCCGACGGCCTTGTCTCGGCCACCGCAATCGGAAGGCACAGCCCAAACCGAGACTCCGCCATGGAGCCCCTGGCTGCCCGCATTGGGTCACCGCCCGCTCAAAAGGGGGATGGATGCGCCGGACGCTTACGGGCAGACGGGACGGCATGCGTCCCTGATGCAACTGGTTCCGTTGTACTGCGATGTGATCGTGCTGAGGTGGGAGACGTTCACTGGCCCTGGCGGAACGCGTCTCCGCTGATCAGGGAACGACGGCATGATTCCGGAAGAACTCGGCAATCTGCGCCTTATCGATCTGACCTTGAGCAACTCCGAGAACAAGTTCGACGAGTTGCTCGTCGTCAGTTTCGATCGACTGACCGTTGAGTTCGAGGAAGACCAGGGCCACTTCCAAACCAATTCGTTTATTACCGTCAACGAAGGGATGGTTCTGAACAAGATGAAACAAGTAGGCCGCCGCCATAAGAAAGATGTCGGTATGCAGAAACTGTCCGCCAAAGGTCGCCTCTGGCTGGGCGATGGCAGACTGCAACAGATCGCTGCTGCGCAGTCCATCACTGCCGCCATAGGCCCTGATTTGGCCAGCATGCAACTCAAGCACATCTTCCAATGTCAGAAACTCAGGCATGTCGTCTTACTCAGCAAGCTTCTGAAAGGCCTTCTTGTGACGTGCATTTACCTTTGTGCTCGCCTTACGCAGTTTTTCTTTCCGACTGTCGTCTGCAACAGGAGTAATCCGGATGGATGCACCATCCGTAGTCAGCTCCACCGGGCATTCAGGATCAATCTTCAGAAGGTCGAGAATCGCCCGATCCACAACAAGTGCCCAGCTGTTGCCATGTTTCACAAAGTTCTTGATCATCTTCAGGTCTCCGAGTGTGTTGAAACAATGGCAACACAGTGTAGCACCGACGGTGAATCCTGTCAAAGAGAGTCGGCAATCGTACAGGGGCTGACGGATGTGTCTGGTGTCACTCAGGAGTTTCTCTCTTTGCGTCCCATCCGATGGGCGATCCGGAGAGCGGCGAGGACCTGCAAGGACCGCAACAGTGCAACCAGGCGTCACGCCTTCAGACGAGCCAAAGTCGACCGCAGGCGACGGCGGTGGCAGGAAGCTGGCGGAGAACTCCATCGGGATGAAATTTGTGTGGATTCCGAAGGGCACCTTTCTGATGGGTTCGCCGCCGGATGAAGAAGGATCGAGCGATGACGAGCGACAGCACGAGGTGACACTGACTCGGCATTTTTACCTTGGCGTGTACGAGGTGACTCAAGCCCAGTACAAGAAAGTGATGGGAAAGAACCCGAGTTATTTTACGGGGGACAAAGTTGCTGAACGTCATCTGCAGACTGGCAGGGTTGTGAAGGATGTGGATTCAGCAAGTCATCCTGTGGACAACGTGTCCTGCGACAATGCCGTGGAGTTCTGTCGCAGACTTTCTGAACTGCCTGACGAGCAGATGGCCGGACGACGGTACCGTCTTCCAACGGAAGCGGAGTGGGAATTTGTTTGCCGAGCCGGCTCGAAAACCGCATTCAGCTTTGGCAGCAATGCTATGGATCCTGGATCGCATGCCTGGTACGCCGGGAACAGCAATCAGATGATGCACGTTGTCGGGGGTAAGAAGCCGAACGCATTCGGGCTGTACGACATGCACGGGAATGTCCGGGAATGGTGCAGCGACTGGTACGATGAGAACTATTACGCCAGCTCACCCCAGGATCATCCCCCCAGGCACGCAGGAAATCGGCGCTGTCACGGGGAGGGGTTCGCGGTTGGCTGGTATGGGTCATACAGGACACAAAAGCCATAGAGGCCCTTTAAGACTCATGCGACCTATATGACCCATGAGCCCACCATAAGCGGTCCGCCACGCACCGCTGCGATTCAGCCCTGCAAGGCGGTGTCCGCGTTCACAGTAAGCCGCTGCATCGCACCCGCGGGGCTATGTGCACCTGCTGCAATTGCAGCCGCAGACAACGGACCTTACGACTACCGTACGCCTCCAACGAATCCATTCCTGCCACGGTCTGTAGTCCGGAGGCCGGTGTCTTCCGGT
>CAZLOQ010000414.1:0-2147 GCA_964561125.1 uncultured Chitinophaga sp.
CGGTGGCAAACGCGGAAGACCCGTTCTCGTCCATTGGTCTCCTGGTCCAGGGCAGCTCATCCCTGCGGACCGGCGCCGAGGACGCCAGCATCCAGCTCGTGTCACCCACGGGCATCAGTATCCTGCCACCCGAAACTGTGACGGATACCACTTACGGGCTGTACGCTCCCGGTACTGGCTCTGTCATCTCCCTGCAGCTGGCCGATGATTCCACGTCTGCAGCCGATATCCGAATTGGAAACCGCGTGTATTCAGGCGGTGAATTCCGCCTGAATTCTGCGTCTGAAGATTACCAGATCAGCGCCTTCACGCTGGACCTGACAGGTTCCATCGAAGTGGCCTCCAACTCCATCACGCTTACCGGAACAGACGCGATGGAGCTGCTGGGCAGCCTGAGTTCAGATTCCGGCGATGTAGCTGTCAATGCCACGGGTGATCTGACGATTCGCAGCCAGCTGTCTGCCGGCGGCAATCTTTCTGTGGGCTCCGCGAGCGGCAGCCTTGTCCTGACCCCCACCAGCAGACTCAATGCACTGCAGACGCTTTCGCTGTCCGCTGCAGAGGACATCAGCCTTGAAGGCCTTATCGGTGAACTGCTGTCGCCAGCACTTCTGCAGATCACTGCCAGTGCCGGCACTGTGACGACCGCTGCCTCCACCAGTCGACTGCGGAGTGCCGGTGAGCTGGAAATTTCGGCTCCCGCAATTACCCTTGCCGGCGTCGTGGAAACGACGGGGATCACGGCCGACGATGAAGATTACGAAGTTCGGATTCTGGCAGCAGACTCACTGCACCTGACCGGCAGCTTCGAAACGGCCGGCTCCGTGCTGATTGATGCTCCCACCGATTTCCGAATTTCTCAATTTACCGCAGTTCAGACCGACGCAGACGCTCGCTGGAACATTACATCAGACGTTGACCTGTCACTCGGACACCTCGCCGACAACGATTCCGGTGGCAAGGTTGTCGAAGCGATCCGGATTCAGGCCGCCAAAGAACTGCTGATTGATGCCGGAACGGCCAATATCACAGTCCCTGCGGGAACTGTACTTGCCGTGACCACCGACGCCGGACAAATGAGACTGCAGGGTGGGCAGGTTGAAGTGGTTGGCACACTGCTTGGCGGTGCGATCAGCACAGAAGACGGCGAACCGGAGTGGGTCGCGCAGCGGGCAGGCGTTGAAGTGACTGCAAATCAGGTGCGGATCGGCGGCATGGGACCGGACGAAGCCGGAACACTCGTCACTCGCGGTGGCGTAATTCACGCTTCCGGAATTGTCGCGCTCAATGCTTCGGAAGCCAACTCGGAAATTGTCATCAATGCGCTCAGCAGTCTGCAAACGGCGGCCACGACGATTGGTCCGGCCGAATCACTGGGTGAACCACAGATTCGCCTCAGCTCCGCCAACGGAATCCGCATCTATGGTTTCCTTGAAGCAGAGGGCAACAGTGCGGACATTGTCGTTTCGGCCGAAGGGGACGTTCTGCTGGATGGTCTGTTAAGGGCAGCAGACACCCTGCAGGTGACCACCAACTCAACTGCCAATAATGCCCTCACACTCTCCCGGCTGTTCCTGAAATCTGACGCGAACGGAATCCTGCTGGATGCGTCTGATCGCTGGATCGACGTCAATGGCTTCCTGATCAACGCTGACGGAGAATGGGTTGACGAGAATGGTGAACTGCTGGCGGAAGGTGCATCTCCGGTTCTCGGGGGAGCCCCCGTGCGTCTGGGAGGCGCCAGCCTCAATGCCGGCGGCAATGTCCGCCTTGAATCCGCCGGAAGCGTGCAGCTTGATGGTCAGATCGGTGAACTGGCTCTGGTGGACGATGCCCTGATCAGCGGCACCGGGAACATCCATGTGCGTGCCCTCGGCCCAGTCACCATCGCCGGACGTCTGCAGGCCACCACTGTGATCGACCTGCGTTCCACAGACCAGCTCACGGCTACGCCACCGAGCGTGATTATCAGCGGCAGTCTGCTGCACCTGCTGGGCAGTCAGCTGCAGGTGGCCGGCTACAGCTCCGGCGTTGAAGATGTCGTCCTCAGCGGTCTTCAGGACGTGGAGGTGACGGGACTTGTGCAGAGTGGCGGTGCACTGCGGCTGAACTCCGGAGTCGATCCGGACTGGACCGATGAACAGCTG
>CAZLOQ010000415.1:0-2119 GCA_964561125.1 uncultured Chitinophaga sp.
GGCGATTCTCGAGGGTCCGGCGTTTGCGGATGTATCGCTGGAGTCCGGAATTACCAGTCAGCGTGGTGCGGGGCTGGGAGTGGCGGCGGCTGACTGGAACAGTGATGGCTGGATTGACATCTTTGTGGCCAACGACGGGCACGCCAATTTTCTCTGGATCAATCAGCAGAACGGATCCTTTCAGGATGAAGCAGTGCTGCGGGGTGTGGCCAGTGATGCCGCGGGACGCAGTCAGGGCAGCATGGGAACTGCGGTCGCTGATCTGGACCACGACGGACTCCCGGACCTTGTGGTCACCAATCTGGATGGTGAATCGAATGCTGTCTGTATCAATCAGGGGCAATTGTTTCAGGAGCGATCGACGGAATGGGGGATGGATACAGCGTCGTGGGGTTTCACCGGTTTCGGCACAGCGCTCGCGGATCTCGATCAGGATGGACGAGCGGACTTTGTGGCTGCGAACGGACGTGTGCTGCGATCTGGGATGAACGCGGAATTCTGGGATCGCTACCGCGAACACCAGCTGCTGTTGCTGGGGGGTGAAGGGCGGTTTGATCCCCCCGTGGGTGCGGACGATTTTTCGTCGCTGGCAGCGGTGGCGCGAGGCCTTGCTGTCGGTGATGTCGACCGCGACGGCGATCCTGATTTGCTGGTTGGCTGTCTGGATCAGCCGCCGCTTCTGCTGAGAAACACAATGTCTGCGGGGAACTGGCTGACTGTCCGACCACGGCTTCCGCTGGCCGGAAATCGCGACGCCGTCGGGGCCACGGTGATGGTGCTTTACGAGGGTGGTCAGCGGAGTGGATTTCTGGCTGGCGGCGGGAGTTACCAGTCGGTGTCTGAGCCGAGTGTCCATTTTGGACTGGGGACTGTAAGCCGCGTGCAGCAGATCGAGGTTACCTGGCCGGATGGCTGCCGTGAAGTCTTTCCCGGCTGTGAGGCCAATCAGGACGTGGTGGTGCTGCGGGGGGCAGGACGTGAACTGCCGCAGTCGGGGTTGCGTCTTAACCGGGGGCATCAATGAAGTGATCGATCATGGTGCAGACTTTGAGGAGCGTCATGCTGACGCCCCGGATCCATCCGCTTCAACTTTCGTCGTCAATAAAATTCGGTGCGGGGCCTTCCGGATCTTCAAAGTCGCTTTGGTCGAGCACAAGCAGGGATTCGGAGTTGAGGTGCAGGCGAGTGTCGTCATCGAGCAGATCATCGGCGGGGTCATCGGTGCCGAGGTCATCAAGTTCGGTGAGATCGGGCGGTTCGATCTGATCGTCTTCGGGCAGCGTGACAGCGTCGGGATCAATTTCATTGCGGCTGCGGAGGACGAGTCGAATGGGGACTTCGCGGAACGGAGTGGCTTCGCGGAGGAACCCGAGGAGATAGCGTTTCCAGGCTTCATCGAGCAGCGTGGAGTCGTTGCATTTGAGGACGATGGTGGGTGGAGAACCGGCAATCTGGGACGCGAAGTAAATGCGGGGGCGGCGGTTTTTTCGCATCGGTGGCGAATTGCGTTCGATGGCCGAACGGACGGCGCGGTTGAGTTTTGCGGTGCTGATGCGACGTCCCGCCTGTTTGTGAATGGATTGTGCCAGATTCACCAGTTTACGAATATTGCGTCCGTCCTTCGCCGTGATGATGGCGATGGGCACGTGCCGCATGGATTCGAAGCTGGACATCAGATATTTCACCCACTTTTCGGCCGTCATGCCCTGTTCAAGTGCGAGATCCCATTTGTTGACGACGAAGATGCAGGGTTTATAGTGCTCGCCGATTTCTTCGACCAGCTGTTTATCGACGCGTGAGATGGTCTGGGTGGCGTCGAAGAACATCAGCACCAGATCGGCACGGCGGATGCTTCGCTGGGCGCGGACAAGCCCGTAGAACTCGATGTCGTTTTCCAGGCTCTTGCGCTTGCGAACTCCGGGCGTGTCGATCGCCACAAGCGCCCGGCCGTCAACTTCGAAACGAATGTCGATGCTGTCGCGAGTTGTCCCGGCAATTTCGCTGACAATCACCCGTTCTTCCTGAGCCAGCTGATTGATAAACGTGCTTTTCCCTACGTTGCGACGACCGACAACGGCAATCCGCAGGTCGGCAGGGGACAGCAGACGGTCACCTTCAA
>CAZLOQ010000416.1:0-2048 GCA_964561125.1 uncultured Chitinophaga sp.
AAGAAGATCCTGAATGACGCGTCGCAGAGCCTGCTCGCGAGACGCCGTAGTGCTGGCCTGGTCCTCTGCTGACTCCGCACGCTCACGCAGGTCTTTCTCTGCCGCTGCGGCCGTTTTTGCCTGCTGCTCAGACGCCGTTGAAATTGCCAGCAACTGCTGAGTACGGTGGATGGTGAGGCGAGCGGATATGGTGGCAATCAGCAACGCCGCCAGTGTACTCGTAAGCAATGCGGCAACAAGACGATTGCGCTGCGTCCATCTCAGGAGCCGACGGAAGGGGCCGAGCGGCCTTGCAAGAATAGGACGCCCGTCCAGAAAGGCCCTTAAATCTCTGTTCAGCATCTCCACAGATCCATAGCGATCAGCCGGAGCCCGAGAAAGACACTTCAGGCAAATCGTCTCCAGATCCCGCGGAATATCTGAGCTGATCAGACGCGGCGCGATCGGATCCCGCTTCTCAATCGTTATCAGCACAAGAGACGGATTGGATGACCTGACCGGCGGATTGCCGGTGAGCAGTTCGTAGAGAAGGACACCCAGCGAATAGATATCCGTACTGAAATTCGCAACACCATTGCTGGCAATCTGCTCTGGAGCCATGTACGACGGCGTCCCTGGTACCTGCCCGGTCAGCGTCAGCCCGGGATCGCCGGCAATTCTGGCCAATCCGAAATCGCTCAGCTTAACCAGAACCTGACCGGATTCATCGCGTGGCAGCACCCGCCGGGCATGCGTTTTCATCAGCACATTCGAAGGCTTGATATCTCTGTGTACCACGTTCTCCTTATGAGCATGCTGCAATGCAGCAGCGACTGCCATCACGACTTCTGCTGCTGTGCGCGGAGCAACCGGCAGCCCCTGCTGCCACGCTGACAGCGTTACCCCCTCCACATACTCCATCACGATAATCGGCTCTGCCTCGTCGGTCACAAGATCGTAGACCGAAACAATGTGCGGATGAGACAGTCGTGACAACACGCTGGCTTCCTGCAGCAGCCTTTGAACACCCTGAATATCAGTGTTGTTCGCCCCCAACTGCTTCAATGCCACCGGACGCGACATCAGATTATCCCACGCCTCCCAGACTACCCCCATGCCACCCGAACCGACGATGCGCTTACGCACGTAACGCCGGGCAGCAGGCACTCCCGCATGGTAATCAACGCCCCGAACAGCTTCTTTGTCGTCACTTGCAGCAGCTATCTGCCGTGCCATCGGCAGCCAGTCCGGATCCTCCGTCTGGTCGATCAGTCGCTTCAGCAACTGACTGCACGATTCGCACTCGGGAAGGTGACACTCAAATGTCTCCGCCGCATCCTCCTGCAAAGTGCCACTGAGATATTCAGAGATTAACGGAGTATGAAAACATGAAGGCTTTGTCATTTTGTCTTCGCAGGCGGTCCGGGATTTGTGAGCATGGAGCAGGGGCGATTGTGACGTGAGAGTGCGGAAAAAAACCGCCGGTTCATTGAGAACGAGTGCTCATCAGTCTTCGCAGTTCCCGGTGAACCAGACGCTGTACCCGAGCGCGCGAAGCATAGACGGCTTCCGGATGCAGACCCGTTGCCTCAGAAACCTGCTTTGCCGAAAGACCTTCAAGTGCCATCTTCTGGAAGGCAAGCCACGTACTCGGTCGAACACGCTCAGCCACCAGCTGCATGGCGTCTTCCAGCATCTGCCGATCACACATCTGATCAATTTCCTCTTCCAGCGTCTCCCTTGCCCGCGCAGATGCGAGGATCTGATTTAACTGTTCCGATCGCCGGGCTTTCTCTGATCGAGCAATCGCGGCGCACAGACAATGCCATGCAACCGTCCTCATCCATGATCGAAAACTGCCGAGCCCTCGATGTCGAAATCGGGCGATCTGCCCGATCAGCACCAGCCAGGTCTCCTGCATCAGATCATCTGCGTCAGCAGACTGAAGGCCCCACTGCAAACACCACTTCCTCAGCACCGACATGTAGATCTTCGAAAGCTCGCCCCAGGCAACGGGGTCGCCCCCCTGGACACGCTCCGGCAAACTCAGTGCTGTGCCCTGATACTGT
>CAZLOQ010000417.1:0-2045 GCA_964561125.1 uncultured Chitinophaga sp.
TGTCCCCAGCCAGAGCGATCGCGGGACGTTACGCTGCGGGTCCCGCACTTCAGATGCAATATACACAGCCGCATTGAATCCCGCGTAACTCAGCGAAATCCACATCACTGACTCAGCAAACACCAGCAGCCGCATCCAGGCTGTGAGCACCGGAGCGTCCGGAGCAGGAGGAAGTGATGCCCACGACCACTGGTGACCGGAAATCCGAGTACCGGACCAGAGCAGAAACACGATGAGAATGCTCAGCTTGACCAGCACCACGATGTTCTGCAGACTGGCAGCTGTGCGGACGATAAACGCATGCCCCAGACCGAAGGTGGCGATTACCAGGGCAGCAGCGAGCTTTTCAGGGAACCAGTCAGGGCGGTTGCCGTCAAAGGCGTAGGTTTCAAAAGTGAGTGCTGCCATGGCGATGGCACCACTGAAACCAGCCGTCAGCGATACCCAGCCGGCAAGAAAACCAACCGCCGGATGCAGTCGTCGGCTGAGATAGAGATATTCACCACCGGACACCGGAAGATGTCGCGAAAGTTCGCCATAAGCCACAGCGCCAGCCAGGGCGATCAGGCCGCCGACACCCCACGCAGCCAGAATCAGCGCGGGCGAAGACAACGCCGCCATCGAAAAACCTGACGTGGTAAACACGCCAGCCCCGACCATACTGGCAACGACCACACAGGTGAGTGTGAGCAGTCCGAAACGCGCAGAATTGGCCGGTTGAGGCGTTGTGTCGGACATAAGGGACTTTGATTGAAGAAACGACGACCGCCAGGCACTACACCTGCGCGGGTGCGGCGTTTTCGTGGAAGACGCCAATGCGACGGAATTTCTGGTAACGGCGTTCAAGCAGATCGGGGATGGAGAAGCCTTCAAGATTCTGCAGCGCTTCGACAATGCGTCCCTTGAGCGTCGCGGCCATCGCAAAGTGATTGCGATGCGCCCCGCCCAGCGGTTCTGGGATGACTTCGTCGACGATTCCCAGGCTGAGCAGATCGCGGCTGGTGAACCGCAGAGCCCTTGCAGCCTTATCAGCGTGCTTCACGCTCTTCCAGAGAATGCCCGCACAGCCTTCGGGACTGATCACGGAATAGTAGGCGAATTCCAGCACCGCAACGTGATCTCCAATGCCAATGCCGAGTGCACCTCCTGAACCGCCCTCACCAATCACCACACACACAACAGGAACTTCGAGCGTGGACATGTCGCGGAGGTTTACTGCGATGTTGTACGCCTGGCCACGTTCCTCAGCACCAATTCCAGGATAAGCCCCGGGGGTATCAATCAGACAGACAATGGGCAGCCCGTAGCGACTTGCCATCTCCATCTTCTGCATGGCTTTGCGGTAGCCTTCAGGATGCGCAAGTCCGTAGCCGCATTCGTTGCGTTCTTTGAGATTGCGGCCTTTCTGGTGGCCGACAAGCATCACTTTGCGGCCGGCAATTCGAGCAAATCCCGTGACAATTGCGCGGTCGTCACCAAAGGATTTATCACCGTGCAGTTCCACAAACTCATCACATACAAGTTCGAGGTAGTCGGCGGTCTGCGGGCGTTCCGGATGCCGGGACACCTGGACCACCTGCCATGGGTCAAGGTTGGTGAAGAGTTCCCGGGTGAGCTGCGTCAGTTCGACTCGCATCCGCCGCATCGCCTCTTTTTCACCCGGTGTAGGATCCTTGCAGGCCTCCAGCTGCAGCAAACGCTGCTCCAGCTCGTAGAGCGGTTTCTCGAAGGGCAACTGATGAATCGCGGGCATGGTGGCGGGGTTTGAACAGAGTTTGTGTGACTGGCGAGTGGTCAATTTGGGACGGAGTTTAAAAAAAACGTTGTTCCGGAGCAAGACGGACGCGCGCGGCGCGCGGGAACGCCGAAGCTATGGCCCACCGGTAAATGCTTCAAGAGCCGATTTCCAGCCCCGCGTCAGTCCAGCGCGGTCAGCGGCTGCTGCGGTTCCCGAGGAGCCTCGGGGCTGATTTCCCGGGACATTTTTTTGCTGCCGAACGGCGCGGGGGGCAGAGCTGCGGTCTGGCCCAGCCGCATGCGGACTC
>CAZLOQ010000418.1:0-1977 GCA_964561125.1 uncultured Chitinophaga sp.
GCTGCGCCTGTTGCCAGACTCGAACCTCCTCCGCCAGTTCTTTGCCGAAGGTGAGTTCAATGAAACTCAGGCGAACCTCGTCTTCAGAGTATTCAGGGTGACGCCTGCGAATGGCGTCAAACGCCATTCGACGCACCTGACCGGACCACGCACAGGCCCGTCGCAGTCGTTCGTGAGGAGACATCTGACGCAGACACGCCATCTGGACCGCCAGGGCCTCGTCGGAAGTGTCTGAAGTTTCTGCGGGCATCGACATGACTGTTCAACACATCAATCAAAGTGACGACTCGCCTTTTTTCACCCTTGTATTCACGACGGTAAACCGACGCAGATCGTGCACGTGGAAATTTCTGAAGCAGGATCGACCCGTGTGGGAGAGTAGGACCCCGCTGCGAAACTGGCAAGCCTCAGTGTACAGGCAGGAGTGCAAGGCTGTTTACGAAACGTTGGGAACAGCACGTTCGTTGCCGCCATTTTCAGCAACCTGCTGACCGCCATCACGGCAGGCGATCGTTTCCTTCCCCCGCGTCTCCTTCAGAAAAATTGGCTGCACTGAATTTCCTTTTGCGAGTCCGGCCTTACCAATTACCGAGCAGTCAGCAGTTTTGGCGGAAACGAAATTCGCTGACCGCCGGGTTCTGAGTGTGGCTGCCGGGTGCGGATTGCAGCCGTACACAACGTAACGCTATTCCCGCAATGGACTTGCGTCACCGTTGAGCGTCTCAGAGTCTCCGGATAATCTGCGCTGATCATCACTCAACCCCGCCGTAACGTTCGATATCTGCCCGCCAAAGCCCCGCTAACTCTCGCCCATCTCTGTCGCTCGCACTGTTCGGGTAATCAGGTGTTGCGAGCGCTCAAGCGGTTTTTTTCCCGCGTTGTGAGCGCTATAGCGGAGCACACGATCGGGTGCTCTGGATGAGATCCGCCATGACGGGACGCACGAGCTGCAGCCAATGGTCAACGAGCTGGTGTCAGGAAGCCTCACTGATGCCCTCTGAAACGTCTGTACAACCTGACCGATCGTCAAACGACGTCACTTCGAGAAACTCTGAAGCAAAAACTGAAGGCTGTGCGAGCACGGCTGCCGCGGGAAGACTTCCAGCGATTCTGGGAATATAGCTCTCTGGCATGGGCAGGAAACTTCCTCGATCAGTAGACAGATCGCACCATGCGTACCCGTCTGCAGCCGTTGATGTCGGTGGCAGAAATGCTGCCGACCCCACAAGTCACCCACAGATTCTGGTGAAGAGGCTGATTTCAAGACCCGCGTGATTGGCGGCTCCCGTTCACGGCTTTGATATGCGAGTTATTTAAACTACAGGACGGACTTTCGGAACAAATCGGTAAATGGATACACTCCCGCATCCTTGAGTGCCGATTCGACGTCAGTCCGATTCCCGGCACGACATTCTGACAATTCTTCCGCTGTGATGCCCAAACACAATAGCAATCCTGCCGGACGATCTCGCACTTTGAATCGCCCATAATCACAAAACAGGAATGCGGCAATCGTCGAGCCGTTAGGAGTTGCGGGGCCAATATCCATCGTTTCGCCTGGATTCAGTGCTGATTCCAACGTGTAATGGGCAAGTTGGCAGATGATGTTCGGCCCCCATTCATCATCACTGCGGGAGCAGATCATTAATTCGTAGTTGCCTTGGTCGTTTGGGAGTTGGTCGTCGCAGCCGATCAATTCGGCAGTTACGGCAACTACGCCATTGAGGTGATTGTGAAAGTAGACGATGTCTGCCGCCCCACCCATCTCCGCGCCGAACTGGAATGGGATAACGCCGTGTCCGACCGTGTCGGCAGATTTACCAAGGATGTTCTCCATCGCGGAAACGCGCGCGTCCCACCAGAGCGTCCATTCATCGTCTTGATTTTCTGTGTCTGTCATGGGCTTCTTTCGCATATCGACCCGCATCAGGGGGCGGCGGGAGTTCACTTTGATTTTAAAATCCGCTGGCCACCGCC
>CAZLOQ010000419.1:0-1946 GCA_964561125.1 uncultured Chitinophaga sp.
GACGGCAGACCAGACAAACTCAGGCAAAGACGCGAGGACGAAAAATCCTGAAAGGGCACGACGGCTGCCGGGCTCCCAGACGGGCTTGTCCCGTCTGAAGCCAGGATTCGCTTGCCAGCCCGCGAGCCTGATTCACCAGCCCACGTTTGTTTCCCGCTCCGGCAAGCGGCTGTGAACGGTTACGCGAAACCCAGCTTCTGTGAGCGATTTGAGTCGCGACAGTTGCTGTACGTCAGTCTGTATCTGATGTTCAAGCAGTCGCAGCCCAGCTCGAGGCACTTCATTGGCATCCTTGAAACGACCACTGCGAAGCTGGTCTTCAAGGAATTGCTCAAAATGTTCGGTCAATGTGATGTTGCGAGATCGCAACTGGCTGGTTCCCCTTGTACGCCCGGGGCCTTGAATCAACGGGAAACGAGATGACATGGTGGAGTTGGTTTGGTACCATTGAGGCTCCAAAGTACGGCAGTTGGGGTTGGGGATGGCTGCTCCTATGGCTGTGTTGTTTCAGAGAATTCGGGATCAGGTGGCCAATAACCGGTATCTGATTGGCTTGCATGCAGCCTAGCGACTGGAGCAGCGGGGTATAATGGAGTGGCAGGCGGTGGAGGGGCTTCTTTCAGGACAATTGCTGACGGAGAAACCTGAGGCCCGCCCAAACGCAGTTGTCGAGGTATTGGAATTGCTGCCTGATGGTACGGAATTCAAAGCGGTTTGGGCCTGCCTGAAGTCTTCCGACACTGCGAAATTAGTTACCGTCCACTTCTTTGACGGATTATCGACATGACAGTGCAAGGTGAACGAATCAAACGGACTCGACTGATTCAGACCCCCATGTACGTGGTGGCGGTCGAGGTTGAAATGATTGTCCCCGACGAAGACCCCGGCGAGCCTTGCTACGAACCCGGAACAGTGGAGTTTCTTCGGCAGGTCAGGGAGCATGCGGATGCCAACGACATCGAATGGCTCGGACGCCACGGTCGTGTTTATCGCGTGCTGGAAACGGCCTGATTCGGCGGAACAAAACCATTCACCGTGAGCACCAGCGGCGCACCGGATTGGTGCAACTGCTGAAGGTAATCTGCCGTGTTTCGCTTGAAATTTGTGAGCGAATCGATCCCCGATTCCAGATCCAGCAGAATTGCCTCCGCGCATTGAATTCGTGGAAAGAATGCCACCCGGCCTCGGGGAGATATGCAAGTTTTTCGATGGCGGAATCGGCTGGGGAGCCAGTCAGCAACGAGGGAGTCAGGGGCGAGGAGCCCCGGAAACAACGTAAGCGTCCGGAAGCACATGATTCAATCCAGCTGCCGCATCCACAACCGTCAGCCGAAACTCGATGCGATGCACGAGCAGATGCTGAGGATTGTTCCTCGTAACCGTTCACAGCAGGACGACGGCAGACCAACCAAAGTCAGGCAAAGACGCGAGTAGGCAAAGTTCTGAATTGGCACGACGGCTGCCGGGCTCCCAGACGGGCTCGCCCCGTCTGAAGCCAAGGTTCGCTGGCTACCCCGCGACGGGGCAAGCCCGTCGGGGGCTGCGGGGGCGTTGGTGGCGGGGGGTAGCTGCGAACCTTCAGCTCCGACGGGGCGAGCCCGTCGGGGGCTGCGGGGGCGTTGGTGGCGGGGTGTAGCTGGGAACCTTGAGCTCCGACGGGGCGAGCCCGTCGGGGGCTGCAGGGGCGTTGGCGGGGTGGTGTAGCTGCGAACCTTGAGCTCCGACGGGACAAGCCCGTCGGGGGCTGCAGGGGCGTTGGTGGCGCGGTGTAGCTGCGAACCTTCAGCTCCGACGGGGCGAGCCCGTCGGGGGCTACGGTGCGCGCCACGAGTCGGCTTGCTCGATTGGAGCGAATGGCGCTCAGGTGCACCCGCGGTAACACGAAACCCAAGGCTCCCGGACGGACTTGCCCTGCCTGAAGCTGAGGTTCGCAGGTCGCCTTGTGA
>CAZLOQ010000420.1:0-382 GCA_964561125.1 uncultured Chitinophaga sp.
CATGATTCCCATCCCGGAACCACTGCCAGGCAGAGATCCTCAAAGAATCCGTCACCCGGTGGATACCATAATCTTGTCGATGGGATTTGGTCTTTGTTTCCGCCAGATACGCCCCTCTGCCTGGACACCGCACTCCTGATCGAAACACCACCCCGGAACTGATCACTCGCCATGGAACAGGAAACCCGCAACAAACTCCAGCGTGCCACCCAGCAGATTCGCCGGCTCCTCGAAGATGAGTTCGCCGAACAGCTCGAAGGCACCTTTAACATCCTCGCCACCGGCCGGATCCTCCCCAACGCCGGCAAACACCTCGATGCCCGGCAACTGCTCATCCGCCAAAAACTGGTCAATGCCATCCAGCACATCCAGGCTACCGGCA
>CAZLOQ010000420.1:392-1933 GCA_964561125.1 uncultured Chitinophaga sp.
TTCACCTTTCTCAATCGCTTCGTCGCCCTCCGCATGATGGAAGCCCGCGGACTCGTCCAGGAATGCGTCTCCCGCGGTGATCAGTCCAATGGCTTCCGCGAATTCTGCGGACTCGCCCCAGGTCTCGCCGCACTCCCGGATGCCGGCTACCGACTCTACCTCGAATGCCTCTGCGATGAACTCAGCGTCGAAATCAAAGTGCTCTTCAACCGCCGCGATTCCTCCAGCCTCCTCTGGCCCGGCCGCGCTACCCTCACCAGCATCCTCGAAATCCTCGCTCAACCCGAACTCACCACCGTCTGGGCTCAGGACGAAACCATCGGCTGGGTCTACCAGTACTACAACGACGAAGCCGAACGCCGCAAAATGCGCGAAGAATCCGCCGCGCCCCGCAACAGCCGCGAACTGGCGGTCCGCAACCAGTTCTTCACTCCCCGCTACGTCGTCCAGTTCCTCACCGACAACACGCTCGGCCGCATCTGGTACGAAATGACCCGCGGACAGACTGCCCTCCGCGAACGCTGCCCCACCGAAATCTTCCTCCAGCCCGGCGAAAACGCCCCAGCCACGGCAGCCGACGACGCTGACTCGCAATTGTCCCAGACAGAGCTGCTGCAGGCACCGGTCTACATTCCCCATCGGGCGCTCAAGGATCCCCGCGATATCCGCCTGCTCGACCCTGCCTGCGGATCCATGCATTTCGGACTGTATGCCTTTGACCTGTTCAGCGTCATCTACGCAGAAGCCTGGCAAATCGCCACAACCGCCGACCATCCCGCACACACCACTCCCGAATTCGCTCCGTTCCTGGAATTCGTCGCCACCTGCAGCGACAAAGCTGCCTTCCTCAGGGACGTCCCCCGGCTCATCATTCAGCACAATATCCACGGCATCGACATCGACCCGCGAGCTGCCCAGATTGCCAACCTGGCCATCTGGCTCCGTGCCCAGCGCGCCTGGTTTGAAGGCGGCATCGACCGCGCCAGCCGACCACGGATCCTCCGGTCCAACATCGTCTGCGCCGAACCCATGCCCGGCGACAAAACCATGCTCGCCGACTTCGTCGAACGACAATTCCCCGAAACCGAACGCCCGGCCTTCAAGTACCTGCTGGAAACCATCTTCGACAAAATGACACTCGCCGGCGAAGCCGGCTCACTGCTCAGAATCGAAGAAGAAATCAGCACCGCCGTGTCCGAAGCCCATGCTCTCGCAAGGAAACAGTCGGAAAAACGACAGAAGGTGATGTTCGCCGATTCAGAGGAGCCACGTCAGGACGACAGGGGGATTGATCTGCGAGGGTTGACGGATGAGGGGTTCTGGAAGGCGGCGGAGGAGAGGATTTATGGGGCGCTGCAGCTTTATGCAGAGCAAGCAGAGAGCGGCGAGGGTTTCCAGAGGCGTTTGTTTGCTGACGATGCGGCCCAGGGGTTTGCCTTTATTACTCTGTGCCGCAAACGTTATGAGGCCGTGGTGATGAATCCGCCGTTTGGCGCTCCCTCAGCCGGAACGGTTAGCTTCTTGGCGTCCGAGTATCCAGC
>CAZLOQ010000421.1:0-1922 GCA_964561125.1 uncultured Chitinophaga sp.
AGCCCAGAATTCACGGTCAGCCACCGTCTGCGGCGGGAAGGGGATTCTGACCGTCCTGTCGTATTTCGGGACAGACGTCAGATCGAGCACGTCATCACCTTCAGCATTCGCGGAGGGATGTTCGGTGAGCGTCCGAAAACGAAGTCCGGCACGACGCATGTAGCGGAGGAACTGTTCGGGCTGCGTTGACGGATCAGGCGTCTGATCGGTGCGTTCCACATCCAGCAGATGATTCACGCTGAGCGGCAGCTGGCCTGCGAGATCCCGTTGTTCGCCGGCTTCTACTGTGAGCAGTCGACGGACCTGGGGGCGGAACGGGTCGGTGGGGGTGTAGGGCCTGCCATTGGCCGGAGTATTGCCGAACGCCGGCGGAAATTCGGGATAGGCATCGTTGTCGACGTTCGCCGTGAACTCCCACGCACGCGGGCCGTCGTCGTCGATGATATTGCCGTTTCCATCCACGTTCCTGGGGTTCGGATGCATCACCATGTCCGGGCCAAGGTCGTGTCGCAAAGCGAAGCGACGAAGACTGCTGGAGAGCGTCGTGAAACGCTCGCGGACGTCGTTGCGTGTATCAATCTCTAAAGCAAACGGTGCCAGCTCGTTGACTCGCTGTCCGGGTCTTTGCACGGCTTTGACAATGTCCGCTTCGGACATCTGCAGCGAGAGCAGATCCTGGGGGCCGAAGATCTGATCGAACTGCCGCTGCGCGAAATCCTGATCGAACACGGTTTCCATCGGGTCTTCGAAGAGCGCATCATAGAAGGGGTCGGCGATCAGGTCATCGTTATTGGCACCTGTGCCTTCTTCGTATGTCCCGTTCTCGCCGAAAGCGTAACGATTGACACCGAGGTCCATGGCACGGTTAACCGAGTACCCCTGGTACCGCAGCCAGCGTGCAGGGCTGGTGTTCGGACCACGGTGCAGAATCGCGTTTCGAGGACTGTTCTGGATGTTGGTGAACTGCAGAGAATTGGTGTCGTAGGCTGTGTGCATTCCCAGCGTCGTGCGTCCCGCCCCGCTGTAGTCGTTGGGGTGACCAAACGGACGAAACCGTTTTTCACTGGCGAGCGCCTCACCTTCCATACGGTCCTGGTTGTCATCGAAGCCGTTGCGACCGGCAGTGGTCAGGCCGCCACCGAAACGGATGCCGGAGTCGCCGGAGACGTGCGCCTGGCCGCTGCGCCCGGGACGTGGCAGGTCAGCAAAATTGAAGCTGCCGCCGGGCTTGAAAGTATTGAAGACGCGTTCTGCTTCGCCCCAGCGACCGGCGAAGATGTTCGTCGGCTGAACTGAGTTGACTTCGTACTTAACGCGGCCGGTGAGCAGCCAGATCCATTCCAGATTGGCCTGCTCGATGTCCGTTGCTGGCAGGTGGCCAAAATGGTTCTTGAACTGCGTTGCTATTTCATCGTAGTTGGTTGTGTTGGCCGGCGAAAAGCCGGCCGTGCGACGGAGCGCCCAGAGCGGGTTGACTTCATAGGGGCCAAGTCCCAGATTGGACCGCGAGATGAACTGATCATGCATCTGCCCGTTGCGGACTCCGATCGGCTGAGCAGCCCGCAGGTTTGACAGACGGCCGAGTCCCGCGAGGTTTCCGTGGACGTTCAGATCCAGCAGAGAATCCAGGTCGTAGATGGTGACGGAATGCAGCACGGCGTATTCCTTGCCGTCGGAAGTTTCCTGGATGGGGTAGGCCAGATCCATCCAGATGCCTTCCTTGATTCCATCCCCGTCGTTGTCAACGTCCAGTTCGTAGACATCGGGATGCGACCCGGTCCAGAGTCCCAGTTCACCGAGCAGTGCAGGATTGTTGTTGGGGTTGTTGGCAGCCTGTTCCGGGTGGAACGGGAAGCCGCCTTTGAGTGCCAGCGGTCCGGCTTCGTCGTCAGCCACGTAGCGGAAGACGACGCTCCCATCAT
>CAZLOQ010000422.1:0-1874 GCA_964561125.1 uncultured Chitinophaga sp.
TCTGAGTGCTGACCTGAAAAGCGCTGAAAATGCGGGTCATTTCACCGGTGTTCCCATGCTGTGACCTCCGCACGAACGTGGTCGGTGACAACGAAGCGATGCGTCGGCACACCTGTGAGTAAGCAAGCGCGGTCGAGTACGAGAAAGTTGATCAGGACACTTGTGTCCGTGACGACTACAGTTTTGCACATCGAGTTCTATCCGTGATGGCGGGCCGACTTCAGGCGGCCTCTGCCAGCGTCAGTAGGTCTGTTGCCGAAAAATCCAGCAGCGTGCTGAGGTCACGCAATTTGCCCTTTGAAATTTCTTCTCGACGGTAGGCTTCCAATGCCAGGTGCAGAACCTGGCTGACGATCTCACGATCCGGCTTTCGTTTGTCATGACCTTCCAGGTCAACGAGGACCTCCAACAGTTCGAGATATTGCTTACCGAAGTGTTCCTTGTCGCGAAGTTCGGTGAACTCGCCCTCGTTGACGATGGACAAACTTTTCAAACGGAAAAGTGCGGCCTGATAGCTGACGCCAAAATGGTGAGCGATGGCGGCATTGTCTTCATACGTCAAGACCTGCGATCGAGGAGCGGCTCTGCGAGAGGCCTTCACTTCCTCAGCGTTTTGTTCAGCCGTGGGGTCGTAGACGGTTTGCTCGATGAGGCTTGGGCCAGCCTTGAAACGAGAATTGAGAAAGGCCCAGACTCCAGTGCGAGGAAGCAGGAATGCCGCAGCGAACGCATTCGCTCGAACCTCAGAAAGATTGCGGCGATTGTCCTCGCGAGAAACGGTTGCCGGGTCTTTGCGGTCGAGTAAGGCGTGCGCGTATTCGTGCGCGTACGAGAAACGCTTCCGTGCCCGCAGATGTCCAAAGTTCACCAGGATGAACAAGCCAATCGATGAGTGCTGGAGAAAGAGCCCAGACATGTCATCGGGCAGTACTGCCCCCGATGCCCAGATGTTTTGGGTGTTGATCAGGTTGGACATGTCAGGAATAGGATTGTGCCCGAGCGAAAGGCGGCGACGTTCCTGTTCCGCAACGAAGTTCCCCTGCTCAACAGCGTCCATGACGTTTCGGGGCTGAGGCAGGTCATAGGAAGGTGGGCCGACGTGAGGAGGTCGGTCGAGAAGCTTCTCAAGTTCGACGCCTGCGCGGCAAATTCCCAAATACCGCGACACCTCCGACTGCCATGGCATGTCCTGCCCTTCAACCTGGGCAGCACGAAAAAGGGCAATCAGGACATCCTCTTCCTCAGATCGCGGTTCTGATTCAAAGAAGCTGGCGATGGGGCGTCCGTAGAGCTGAGCGAGTCTGGCGAGTTCTAAAGTGCTAATGGCTCGATTACCCGATTCGAACTGGACAACGGCAGTTCGAGGGAGTTCCAAAGACCTGGCAACCTGCTCCTGAGTCAAACTAGCTGCAATTCGTGCGTCCTTTAACCTGGACGCTAAGGTCATTTGATCGATGTTCATGGCGTTTCTCCCTGTTGTGGCCGCGAATTCCGGTTCGGCCGTACCCGGGTAGATGTTCCTCCGTTCTTGTGATCCATTGTTACACTATCGGATCTCAAATGCAAGGTCTTAGCTTTCATGTTCGAAATTCGAACAATGATTCTGCACGTTCAGAGGCCACTGTACTGGTCAGACGGGACTCAGAGTTTGGGGATGTTGGAGATATTGAAAAACGGACGAGGAACTGATGGGGTCTGGAGTGAGTGATGCTGGGGGCCAGCCCCCAGACCCCCGGGATTTGTCGCTTTTGGCCATCAACAGGTTTGGCTGAAGCCGGGACTGTTGCTGGCTTGTGTACGCGTCCGACGAATCCATTCTTGCCAGGGTCTGTAGTCTGGAGGCCGGTGTCTTCCGGTTTCCCGATTCCCCATGG
>CAZLOQ010000423.1:0-1874 GCA_964561125.1 uncultured Chitinophaga sp.
TGTCGCCCTGACGCAGGGACTTCGCGTTCATCTGCAGACTGACGACCGTCGCCGGAACGCGCGCAGTCGCGCGGCGGGAAGCACTGGATTCAAACCCGTTGCCTGATCCACAACCGTCAGCTGACACTCGATGCGGTGCACGAGCAGATGCTGAGGATTGTTCTTCACCCCTGCGTCGAACAGCACCAGGAGGAAGAGTCATCTGCGGCGTCGTGGTCGCCGAACTCGTCGATCTTTTGCGGGTTGGCTGCCGCTGCCTGCAGCGACCGTCAGCCCGGACGACTGCAGCCAACCGATCCGCTCACGCCACACCTGCTCCAACCTGACCATCAGACACACACCATGGGGAATCGGGAAACCGGAAGACACCGGCCTCCGGACGACAGACCGTGGCAGGAATGGATTCGCTCGAGGCTTAGTGCGGATCAACTCACCTGCGTCTCGGCAGCACGCCTGGTGGGCGCAGGATGAACCTGCATGACTGCAGTTCTGGTATCAGCACCGAGTGCATCCAGCAATCGGCTGGCTCGCTCCAGTGTGATGCCGTGGTATTCGTTCCGTTCGTCACGGGACACCTGAGACTCGTGAACACCCAGCCGCTCCGCAAGTTCCCGCTGCGTCATCCCCTGAGAAATTCGCAAGGCGACAAACAGACGCCCCATCCCGTCGAAGTTGCGTACTTCATCAAACTCACCGCGTTTCAGGCGTTCATAGCTCTGAACCTCTTCCTTCAGCTGCAAATGAAACGACTGAATCGGATCCAGAACACGTTTGATTTCTTCTTTTGAAAGGTTGAGTTCCTTCAGTTGTTTTTCCTGCTGTCGAAGACGCTGAGACTCGTCTTTCAGACGCTGCACCGCTTCCTGGTATTCTGCTTCGTTACGAATCATCGTTCACCTCCGATTTTGATAATTCCCTTACGCAGACTTTGGCCCCGTGTCAGTCGGAACGCTGATGGAAACTCCAGTTCGTTTCCATGCTTGTCCAGAAGTCCGGACGACTGGCCAACATGCGGATACAGTTCCACTCGGTAAACATGCCACATCGATGTCATTCGGATGGCATTTTTCCTCAACAAACGAGCCGTCCACGTAAATCTCAGAAATCCCAACTTGCCACAACTGGCGACAAAGAACCCCGAGGTTTTCCACAAGGTGCATTCGCCATCCCATATCCCAGCCCGGGATCTCCGACTTTCCGGCCGGACCATTTACCAGCAGACTGTCCTGCAATTCCGCCAATGTGAGGACGTAGTCACCTGCCGGAAGCAGTCCGTCGCCATTGAAAGCCAGAATTGGTGGAGAGGCAGTCATAGATGACAGGTTAGCCGTGTGAGACATATATGTCAAGCAAGTCATTTATGTTAAACATTGCCGTCGAGCAGGCAGCGAACAAAACGCAGATTTCCGAGACTCGTCGCTCCGAAAGATTTCTGATTGACGCAACGCAGCTTCGCATGGGAGCGGTAACCGTACAGCAGGGACATATGGGCTTCAGTGGGTGGGCACCCAGGGGGGGGGGCGTGGATCGCAGCGGCGTTTGAGATGCCGCTGTGAGGCTGCAGGAATCTGCTTCGGAGGCGTTGTCGAGGCAACGCCGGGGTCGCCACAGTGCAACGCTCTTCGGTGCAGCCGGTGCGCACGATCTGGAGGTGTGGGATTCTGGGGCAGCAACGGTATCGCCAGCGATGTCGGTGACATGAGGACCGCCACCGAGGCGGGAGTCTTCGTCGGGACCGGGTTTGTTCGTGCTGCAGGCTGGGAGTAAGCGTCCGGCGGATCCATCCCCCTTTTCAGCGGGCGGTGCCCCAGGGCGGGCTGGAAGGGGCTCCACGGCGGAGTCTCGATTTGGGCTGTGCATTCCGATAGCGATGG
>CAZLOQ010000424.1:0-1838 GCA_964561125.1 uncultured Chitinophaga sp.
CATCAACCGCTGGGCAGCAGAGCATGGCACTGTGGAACTTCTGCATCAGGCGCGGACGGACGTGGGGGTCTGAGCTGCGGGATGTGCGGGCGGATTGCTGAGGCAGGGGTATGGAGGAACTCGCCTGCAGATGTCCCGCGAGCGAGCCTGCATTTCAAAAATCCGTCATCGGCAGCTCGGGTTCAGCGTTTTGTTATGCCCTGCTTCAGCTTAGACCTGTGGTCCCGAATCGCAGCCTGGCCGCAGCAATGAGATTCTGGTTTGTAATCCACGCCAATAGTCGGTCTTCAATTGTTGAGGCCAGAGGCGCCAGAGAAGAGTTAAAACCCGAGTCATCAAGGTAATCAGGGTTGTGAACGATGACTGGATATGCAGGCACGGAGCAATCAATGCATTCGTAAATTCCACATCCATGCGAGACAAACGGCAGGAGTGTACCGGGCCAATTCCAATCTGAAACCTGGCCGTTGCCCTCGAGGCAATAGCGGAACATATCAACGAGATCGTTCATTTCAGGTTCATCGTGTACCGGAAATATTCCATAGCCCGGTCCGACATCACCATTGGCAATCTCAGTGTAGATTCGGGAAAGGGTAATTGGCAGCCTGAAGCCAAGCTGTGCTTCGACCGCTACGATTGTTTCGGGCGCTACGGGCTTCGCCTGATCTTCCGACTCCCTGCCATATTCGGTGCGCGGAGGAGTCGCGACAAACTCACGAATCAGGCTGAGGATTTCCATGCTGAGGACTCTGAGGCATAACCAATAGTCGACCGCGAAACTGCAGTAAGAGATCCGCCGTAGTGTCGTGGTCGAATCTGGAGATGTCAATCCTGATGTGTCAGACTTGCCTGCCACCGCGACTCATGTTGTCAGCGTCTCGGGCGTTCAATGATTGATGCGAGTTTCTGCGGATTTCGCACCGATCTGATCTGCGCGAATCCGCCATGTTCAGGCCAACTTTGGATAATCACCTGGCTGTGCGGGAGTTTTGGCCCACTGGTTTCGGCTCGGCAGGAGCCTCGCCCTCCCGGGGGCAGCGAGCTGCGATGAACACACCCCGCTTCCGGACTTCCCGGCTGACGACATGCGTTTCTCCTCTCCTGATCGACGCTGCCACTATGGTTCATCTGTGGGCCGTTCGCATGGCTGTTCGCAGGCGTGGCAATCCAGCCTTCAAGGGTGACCGGTGCCAGCTGCGGGAGGCGGGGATTTACAGCAAAGTCCGGGAGGGGTACAATTTGTCTCAGTCTGAAGACAGGATCGAGTGAGATTTGCGGGGGCACGGCATGTCTACGAAGACGGCATTGACATATGCGGATTACGCAGCACTTCCGGCAGATGGTCTGCGGCATGAGATCATTGATGGAGACCATTTCGTTAATCCTGCGCCAAATCCTGGTCACCAGTACGTGTCACGTCATATGCAACTCCAGCTGATGACCGAGATCGAACTCAAAGGCCTCGGGGTTGTGGTGAACGCTCCAGTGGATCTGCAGCTGAGTCAGCATGACATTGTCCAGCCGGACCTTGTGTATGTGTCGAGGGCTCGAAAGGCGATTCTGACACCGGCGAAGGTCGATGGCGTACCGGACCTCGTGATCGAGATCCTGTCACCTTCGAATACTAAATACGATACGGAAACCAAGCGTCGTCTGTATGAGCAATTCGGGATCCCGGAGTACTGGGTCGTCAATCCGGATAACAGAACTTTGCTCCAGCTGGTGCTTGAAGGAGGTGTTTATCGGGAGCTGCTGTGTCAGGCGGAAGTTGTGATGGCAGTGAAGCCAAATGTGAAAGTTGATCTGCGTCGGGTGTGGCAGGAAATGTGACTGCACTG
>CAZLOQ010000425.1:0-1833 GCA_964561125.1 uncultured Chitinophaga sp.
GTTTTTGAACCACGGATGACACGGATGACACGGATTTGAAGGATCAAGTCACAGCCACAGCCACAGCGTTGCTTGAAGCTGGGGCCGCTGACCCTGCATGGGGCTGTCCAGTTAGAACAGGGGTTGCTCGGGGGAGTCGTCGGCTGGTGTCGACGCAGCCGTCGCGCGAGTGTCCCTGCTGACTGCTCCGGGGGCCATCAGTGACATCCAGATGACCTGAGTCATTTTCCGGGCCAGTTCAAGTGCAGACAGAAACAGCAGTGCGAGGTTGCACCAGAGCACCGGTGGATAGGCTTGACCCAGCTGCAGCGGGCCCCGCGAGAGCAGAATCGTGGAGACCATGAATACGGACACGAGGCCTGCTCGGGGGAGCAGCCCACCGCGCGATTTTCGCAGGCTGTGATTCACGACCGCCTGATTGGCAACCTGGGAAGCAACTTCGCGAAAACTTTCCATTTCCCGGCGAATCCGCGGAACGTCGACCTTCTGCCGCGGCTCCGGGGTCGCAGCCACCACGCTCTGCTGCTCGGAAACTGTTTCCGTCGCGACCTTTGATTCCTCGCCCGCTTCTGCATCGCTCTCCCACAGCTTCCGTTTTCCTGACAGGAACTGCTCGATGTAAGAGACGGCAGGCCGGGGAATAGTCGGGGGCTTCGGCTTTTCTCTGTTGTGCCGCAGTTGATGCACAAGACGATCTGCGTACAGGCTGTCACTTGAACGACCGGTTTCAGGGGGCAGTGGAGTCACGGATCGCCGGGCTGACTGGCTGGAAACCAGCTGCGTTACATAGCTGCGAGCTGCTTCTTCAGCCGGAGCCAGAGCCGAAACCAGCTCGGTCCCCTCTTCGTCGTCACTGCTTTCAGGCTCAGTCTCGGAAGAATTCTGCAGATACATCATCGGACCTGTGGGGTGATCAGGGATGTTGGGGGGAAGGCTGACCTCGCTCGGAGGCGTGACGAGTGAACTTTGCGGGGAATGGGGTTCAAGGAGATCCATCAGATCTTCACTCAGGAGTCCGGCCGGCAGATACATGGGCACATGAGCCGGAGAAACTGAGTCAGAGGGCAATGGCTCAGAGGCTGCGAAACTGGCTGTCGAAGACCTGGGCTCACCCTCGAATGCGGCATCCATGGCAGCGTCCGGGACTGGTAAACTTGCGGCTTCGAAATCCGCCACAGGCTCCGTCGAAGTTTCTGCCTCTACAGGAGCAGCGATTTCGATCGGCGGACTGGCTGGTCCGGACGTATCAGCGATGCAGCTGACTTCCGGCTGATCTGCCGACAACTCGTTGCTCTGCAGAGCAGGGGGATCCATCGCAGTCGAAGTCGAAGTCCGTTCGCTCTGATGACCCGGGATGTTGTGTCCAGCGAGTCGCGCGTACATGTCACGAATAAGTTTTTCGCGTTCCCGCAGGCCGTGCTCGGCGTCTGCGAGGCGGGCCTGTACCAGCGGGAGCTCGGCAAGCAACGACTCCTGAGACTGCAGACGCAGCTCCTGAGAGCTTAGCTCGCGCCCGCGTGACTCCAGAGCCTGCTGCTCGGTTGTGAGCTCGAGCCGGAGGTCTGCCAGTTCACGTTCACGGTGATCAAGCTGCGTCTGTCGCCGCAGGAGCTGTTGTTCGGCGGTTTGGTGTTCGCTCTGGCGGAGGGCGAGTTCGCTGTGCGCGGCGTTGAGCTGTGCCTGACCGGTTTCCAGTTCGTGCTGCCGGTGAATCAGTTGCTGCTGGAGTGCTGCAAGTTCCTGTTCCTGGCTGTCAAGCGGCGTCTGTCGCTGCACGGGCTGCTGTTCGGTGGTTTGGTGTTCGCTCTGGCGGAGGGCGAGTTCGCTGAGCGC
>CAZLOQ010000426.1:0-1815 GCA_964561125.1 uncultured Chitinophaga sp.
TGTAGCCGGCCACCTGCAGCTGACTGCCCAGCAGGTGCAGCAGACTGCCGCTGATGATCACGCTCTGTGGCGTTGCCGTAAGCTGCTCTGTCGAGCGCAGGTCGATCACAGTGGTGGCCTGCAGACGTCCGGCGATGGCGACAGGGCCGAGGGCGCGAACATGGATGTTCCCGGTACCGCTGATCAGGGCACCGTCCACCAGCTCCAGTTCACCGATCTGACCATGAAGCTGAACGCCTCCGGCGGATTCAAGGAGGACGAGGCCGCCGGCATTGAGGCTGGCACCACCCAGACGAACCGGGGCACCCCCGGGAACCGGAGATGCGTCTTCCGCCAGCAGTTCGCCATTCTCGTCGACCCATTCTCCGTCAGCGTTGATCAGGAAGCCATTGACGTCGATCCGGCGATCCGACGTATCCAGCAGGATTCCATTCGCGTCAGATTTAAGGAACAGCTGGGAGAGTGTGAGGGCATTGTCTGCAGTTGAGTTGGTGGTTACCTGCAGGGTGTCTGTTGTTCTCAACAGACCATCCAGCAGAACGTCCGCTTCCGCCGAGACGATGATATCCGCACTGTTGCCCTGTGCTTCAAGGAAACCATAGATGCGGATTCCGTTGGCGGAGTTCAGGCGAATCTGTGGTTCACCCTGTGATTCGGCGGGACCAAGCGTCGTGGCCGCCGTTTGCAGACTGCTGAGTGCATTGACGACAAGTTCCGAGTCGGCAGCCAGCGCATTGAGCTCGACAATTCCTGAGGCGTGAATTACGCCACCGCGGGTGACGAGTGTTCCGGCTGCGTCCGGTCCCATGCCGCCGATCAGCACCTTGTTTGCAGTCACTTCGACGCCAGCCCGTTGTCCGACCCAATCCGGTTCGCCGTCTTCTGTGCTGATCGCACCCCCAAGGAGTGTGCCAACCACTTCGACCTGCCCGCCCTGCAGTTTCATTTGTCCGGCGTCACTGGTCACGGCAAGAACAGTTCCGGCAGGGACTGTGATATTGGCTGTTCCGGCATCAATGAGAAGTTCTCTGGCGGCCTGAATCTGAATGGTTTCGACGACCTTGCCACCGGATTCTGTTTCAGCGAGGTGTCCGAGTGAAAGATCGACGGCGGATGTGATTTTCCAGCGAGCGTCTGCGTCGGTCTGGGATGCGGTAAAATGAGAAATCCGGAAATTGGCGGGAGCATCAATCAGGACGGAGCCGGCCGTTTCGAAGCTGCCGGTCAGGTGCAGTGAGTCCTCAGCCAGAATACGAACTTCGTAATCTTCATCGTCGGCTGTGATCCCG
Source organism: uncultured Chitinophaga sp. (assembly GCA_964561125.1). Taxonomy (GTDB): domain Bacteria; phylum Planctomycetota; class Planctomycetia; order Planctomycetales; family Planctomycetaceae; genus SXXK01. The sequence goes on from CAZLOQ010000426.1 coordinate 1,290, forward strand.
GTCGTTTCCACGATTCCGGCAAGGGTCATTGCTGGGGCCGAAATTACCAGTTCACCGGCGCTCCGCAGCCGACTGGTGGATGCAGCGGTTGTCACAGTTCCGGCAAGGGCGTTGATCTGCAGAAGTGACGGCGCCAGCAGTTGACCGACGAGGCCCTCAAGGCTGATGTCCTCAGCAGCGGACAGCGAAAGCGTCTGCAGGGCATTGAGTCTGCTGGTAGGGGCAAGAACAAGGCTGCCGCTGGCAGAGTTGACGGAAAGATTGCCGCCGGCAGAATACACGCGGTTACCAATGCGAATGTCGGCCGCAGACGTGGAATCACCGGCCAGCTGCAGTGAGATAACAGAGCCGGTACCGGGAGCGTACAGCCCGTAGGTAGAATCGGTCACCGCTTCAGGAGGCAGGACACTAATGCCCGTGGGTGACACGAGCATTATGCTGGCGTCATCGGCACCGGTCCGCAGGGATGAACTGCCCTGGACCAGGAGACCAATGGACGAGAACGGGTCTTCCGCGTTTGCCACCG
>CAZLOQ010000427.1:0-1765 GCA_964561125.1 uncultured Chitinophaga sp.
GGCAGCTTCGCCCTGTAAGGGCAGTTCTCAGCCGAACACTGCGTGTTCGGTGTGACCGGGTGTGCAGCAGTGCCCTTTCGGGGGCGTGCGATTGATGCGAGTGCCCGCACTTTTCGGCATGAACCCCGACGACCTCCGCAAGATCAGGTGCATGGCACCTTGCGACGCATGTTCTCTGCGACGCTTGCGGGGGCGGGGACGGAATGCTGGTTTTGCTGGTTCGATGCTTGTGATTTGCCAGCGCACAACCTGTTTCGCTGCGCGCTTCGGACTTTGCGCAAGCGTCCGCTGTATCCCTTCCCCCTTTTCGGCGGGCAGTGAGGTGCTCCATTGTGGAGCCTCGATTTGGGCTGTGCATTCCGATTGCGGCTGCCGAGACAGGGCCGCCGGTCGCGCGGGGGGGGGCGTGGACGCGAAGAGGCCGCGACGCAGACGCGAGGAAGGACGACACGCTTGTCCGTTCGGCAGTCGAGTCGGCGATTCGGCAGTTCGCTGGAGAATGAGGCCATACTGCAGCGAATCGATCCGTTCACGCCACACCTCCTCCAATCTGACCATCAGATACACGCCAGGGAAATTGGGACGCCGGAACACACCAGCCTCCAGACCCTTTTAAGAATGGATTCGTCGGACGCGACCGCGGACGCAACTTCACATCACAACTCTGTGATCTCTGTGCCTCTGTGTTTACCAGACAGGTCAGTGTGTCGAGGAGGGATGGGTTTTGAAACACAGAGGCACAGAGGAGAGGATCGAGGATGCGTGGGAAGCCGGCGTGGTGGAAAATGAGATCTCCGCGTTGCACACTGTTCGTTTGTGCCATGCTCGACGACCTCGCCCGTCGACACTGCTTCACAATCGTGGCCATGCCAAACGTCGAACCTGGCGCTGTCCAGTTGGTGTGTTGGAACAACGCATCTCGCTGCAGATGGGCCGACGCCTGAGCAGATCCGCGACGAATTGCCGGATCTCGAACACTCAGACATCCGCGCCTGTCTGCAATTCCCCCCGTGGGCGACTCGGGAGTCGTTGTCGGCCTTGTCCGCAGACAAGGTCGAAATTCGTCCGGTATGACAGCTGCTGCGGCAAAGTTCCGTCGGCCAGCGATGCGGTGAGCTCACGAATCAAAGCTCAGGATGATGGAATCGCACGCAGCCAGTTCTCCGCGGCCACTCTGCGACGGCCGGTTCTCCCTACGGCTGACCTGTCCAGGAAGGTGGCTCAGCTGCTCTTGAATGCGATTCCCTCGGGGGCCCAGTCGAGGCTTTTGGAGAACAAACGCTTTCTTCTCCCGGGTACTCCTTGCGGGCAGCAGATCGATGAATCCGCGAAACTCCAGAGACGACAGGGAGTCCCGGCGTACTGTATCCAGTGCTTCGACCGGGTTGCCCATGGGCAACTACACCAACTGTCGAGCCTGTGTCGGGCTCAGCAGGCCAGGGCTCAGATCTTCCCAGGCTGCCGGCACAGTCGCTCCAGCAGTCGCGGAAGCAACTTCCGAATCGGACAGCATCTCTGTCTGAATCGAAACATCGACGGTATGTCTGTTGAGCCCGCCAGGAACCAGCGTCACGGCAGCACCACTGGAATCGACAAATTCCAAAACTGCATCCCTGCTGCTGGAAAAGTGCGCTCAGGTCTGACTGGAACTGACCGAGACAACTGCTGGCATCGTCGCTGTCGCTTGCGCCGACTCAATCGCTGCAATCCTTCCGAGGGTCTGTCCCTCAAGGCTCCGGCGACCGAACGGCGGGGCGGCAGAATT
>CAZLOQ010000428.1:0-1756 GCA_964561125.1 uncultured Chitinophaga sp.
AGCTGCTGCCCGTGGATCTGTCGCACGCACTCGAGGTTCGCCGTCTTCCACACCATCACTCAGACCCGTTCGATCGACTTCTAATCGCTCAGGTTCAGGTCGAAGGGCTGACGCTTGTTTCTGCAGATCACCGGATAAAGAACTATGATCTGCCTATCCTTTGGTAACTGGCACAGCCCAGCTGACAAGGCTCCATCGCAGCTGTTTTGCAGAGCGGCTTCCGGTTGGCCTCAGAGGGCTGCAAAAGCAGTATGTGGCGAATGAAAAATGAGCAGAACGCCAGGAACCTCGCTGTTTGAGAGACTGTAGAAAGGTCTGCAGGAGAGTGTTGCTCACTGTCGTGGCGAGTTGACATTGAAGACTGTCGAGGTCCCCGAAGATCCCCCGCAGATTGATGCAGCGCCCGGAAATCGTCTGCCGCAGAGTCGGACTGCCCCCGATGACGCTTAAGGGCGTATCCATCAAACCAACGAATCACGGTGGTTCGAAGATTGTGATTGAAAACCGGTGATTGGCAGAGCAGCAGACGGAAGGCCGTAACCATCCCTGTCCCCCCCCAAAAAAAACAGGGCAGCGGCGTCCCGCCGGGAGGCCGAAACACCGGAAATTTGGATTGCGGGGCGAGCACCGGAAATATGCAACGCAGGGCGGCCGTGGGGCCATAACGCTGGTTGAGTGCTGCGGCGGGGAGTCGCGGGCATGGGACAAGACGGTGCGGGTAGAAGTCATGACCTCCGGGAACTCGCGGATGCGATGGGCGTGCGGCCAGTCGCCTTCGCGAGAGACCGGTGGTGCAGAATCTGGTCTTCAGGTTGGGCTGCGTCTTTGTGGATGCGGCCGTGTTTTGGAAACTCTGGAAATCAGAAAGTTGATAACGTCATGTCAGCCGGCACAGCAGGGAATGCTGGGAAAAACGGGCCTGTACTGCGGCGAGCAGGACATGTTTGTGTTCCTGATTGACCCGCTGGGCTGGACAGAGATTGACGGCGAGGCGTTTGCTCCGGGGTTCTTTCTGTGGAATTCCGAAGTGGGCCGTCGCAGTGTGGGGATTGTCAGCACGATTCGTTCGGCCATGCGGCGTCCGCTGGGTGACGATGCGGATGCGGTGCTGAACAAGTTGTCGCAGCGAGGCATTCCGAGAAAGATGGCGAAGGAAGCAGTGGAACTGGCCAGCCGTAACGGGCGCCTGACCATTTTTTCCGTCGTCGACGCGTTGACTCGTCTGACGGGCATTGTTCGCTGGATTGGCGACAGAACCGAACTGGACCAGAAAATCGGCAGCCTGCTGAATCTGGCCGTTTGATCATTCGCAACAAAGGAGAGCAGACCAGATTTCATGCACCACCCGGTCTCTCTTCCAGTTGCGTAATCAGCAGTTTTTGAATTGGCTGGAAGCAGGAGAATTGCGGTCAAAAGGAGGGCGGGAATGGAACCTTTTCAAGCTGTGACCGCAGCAGCTGAATCCTTTGCAAGAACCTTCGAATTTGAACCTGACAGGCAAAACAACGCGTGAGCCGTGAAGCAGGTGGGGGCGGTCGGAACCAAAAGGCTCGTTTCAGTTACACAACCGCCACCACACCCCCGCTTCGACGCGAGACTCGGATATTCCTCAGCAGGTTGCTTCCCAGCAGAGCCTGCCTCCGCTTCTCCGAGTACCAGAGAGAATGCCACAAGGGCAGGGGCTAAGCAAATTTGGGGCGAGGGAGTGGGGGGCAGGAGCGAGGAACAAGGCACGAGGAACAAGGCACGAGGAACA
>CAZLOQ010000429.1:0-1742 GCA_964561125.1 uncultured Chitinophaga sp.
GTGAGCTTGGAACGATCCTCCTGCACCTTGGCCGCACGCGTCAAGCGCGGGGGGTGGAGTCATGAGCAGCAACCCGATTTCGCGGCTTCACCAGGCACTGACCGCCAGAGGAATCAAGGTCGTCTCTGGCGGAAGCGGTGGCGATGTGTTTCGTTTTCGCTGCCCCGCGCATGGCGGAAAACGCGATTCGGTCACGGCTTCGATGGGCGATGACGGCCGCGCCTTGCTGTGCTGTCATTCGAAGGGCTGCACCGCGGAGCAAATCACGGCGGCGGTGGGTCTGACGATGGCCGATCTGCACCCGACACCTTCCCGCACGTCGGCACCGAAACGTGATCGGCGCAGAGTCGACATCGACGGCCGGCAGTTGACCCTGCATCCGGACAAGGACGCGGCAATTCGGGCGGCTGGCTATGGGCTCGCACGGGCGATGGAGAGCGCAGGAGTTGCCTTCGAGTCAAACACCACTCCAGCTTTCGTCTTTGATTATTGCAACGCAGCCGGCGCGCCTGTTTTCAGTGTCTGCCGATGGCACGTGGAGACACCAGAGGGACGACGAAAAGAGCTGCGACAGATTCGGCGAGTCGACGCCGGCTGGGTTGTCGCTGGCCCCGCACCGAATGCAGCGAGGCCCCTGTATAGACTGCAGGAGTTGCTGGCTGCTGACCCCTCCCGGCCGGTTTACATCGTCGAAGGTGAGAAGGCTTGCGATGCACTGCGCGGCGCTGGCTTCATCGCCACGACGAGTTCGGGGGGGAGCTCGAAGCCGGACAGCACGGACTGGGCACCACTGGCCGGCCGTGGAGTTATCGTGCTGCCCGACAACGACGGAGCCGGCGAACGGTACGCGTCGAAGGTGGCTTCGATCCTTCGAGCACTGAAGCCGCAACCGGGAATAGCGATTGCCAGGCTGAGAGACGATTTCTCAGGACTGCCGGAAAAGGGCGATGCGGTTGAGTGGTTGGCCGCGCGTAAAGGCGAGTCGTTTCAGCAGCTGCAGCAACGCCTGGATTCGCTGCCTGATATCGCTGAGGAAATCATCGGGGCGGCAACCGACAGCGCAGACGATGCGGCAGGGGAACCGGGTGACGTGCGGGAAGAGGGTGGAAAGCTGCTGGAGTTCAAAGACGCCTGGGCGGCCAGCTTCAAGCCGCAACCGTTGAAGCCCGTTCTGATCGAAGGACTCCTTCGACGAGGTGAGACGGCAAACATTATCGCGTCCACGAAGACGGGGAAAAGTTGGTTCGGTATGCAGCTGTTGTTTAGTATCGCAGCTGGACGGAATTTCTTAGGCCGGCGAGTGGCCCCGGGACCTGTCCTTTTGATCGATAACGAGCTGCATCCGGAAACCTTGGAATCCCGCTTGTTTGAGATCGGGCGAGCGATGGAGCTGGGACCGGACCACGTGAAGCACCCGTTTGAATATCTGTCTTTGCGGGGCAACTGGCGGGACTTCGAGGGAGTCGCGAAGATCTGCAAAGCTCGCTACAAGCGAGGCCAGTTATCACTGATTCTTCTGGATGCACGATACAGATTTTTTTGCAACGGGCTTCAAGAGAACGACAACGATTCTCAGACGCAGTTTGCGAATCAGGTTGATGCGTTCGCTTCGGAAATGGATGCAGCGATAGTTGCGATTCACCACGCCTCGAAGGGAAGTCAGGCAGACCGCGCTATCACGGACATCGGCAGTGGCGGCGGCAGTCAGGCGAGGGCTGTTGATTGTCATGCTGTCATTCGTC
>CAZLOQ010000430.1:0-1690 GCA_964561125.1 uncultured Chitinophaga sp.
TGCCATCATCGGCACGGGCGCTGATGCGATTATCGGTACCGGCGCCAACGCGATCATCGGCACAGGAGTCGACGCGATCATTGGCACCGGTCGTGGCGGCGAGTCCAATGCGATCAGCGGCACTGGCAGCGACGGCCTGGTAACTTCTCGTTCCGAGACGGTCGCCGCAAAGAGCACCTCGGACAAGATCCAAGTTGCCTTGATGGGCCCAGTCACGTCTTTCAATGCCGCCGAGGGAACCGTCGCTGTGCTCGGCCGAAATTTCCAGCTTCCGAAGTCCAGCGCAATCTTCGGCCGAATCGCTGACTCGACTATGACCGGCGAGATCGTTCAACTTGCGATCTATGGACAACTTGGCGGCAACGGAGATCTTAAGCGCACGTCTTTAGCGATCATTTCCGATCAGTATGTGCCTGGGGTCTCGAGCGTGGTGGCCAGTGGTCGCATAACCGCGGTCGATAGCGCGACTGCCAAAATTGCCGTTGGCAAACTTGAAGTGGATTACAGCCAGACTTTGGCGAAGGGCCCCATGTCACTCAAAGTGGGCGATGTTGTGCGAGTGAATGGTGTTCAGTATCAGAATGGCGATGCCCTTTACGCAAGCGAGTTGATCAAAGTCAATCGCTAGGAGATATCCACCGCAGGGTGTGGCCAAAGCAAAGCGCCGACAGGGTATCTCTGCCGGCGCTTTGTATTCTGAGCAGCGTCTTTCTCTTGCGTTCAGGCAGGCGACGACCAGCTACTTGGAATCCTCCTGAATTACTGTCTCGGCCTTCGGGCCCTCGTAGTAGAAGACTCCGATGCCCGCCGTCGTTCGCGCCTCGCCACCGTCCGCGGGCGCCTCGCTTTCGTGCTGGGCCAGCCAGTCATCCATGGCTTCAATGAATTTTGTCGCTTCAAGACGTGACCATTGCCGAAACATCGGCACCATCGAAGCATCCAGACTGTCCGAAAACGCAAATCTTTGAATAAATCCTTCCGATTCGCGCAGCGGATCGGAATTATGAGCGACTCCGGCCGCCATCGGGAAAACCATAGCCGACATAACCGTAATCGCTTTCTCGTCGACGTTTCCCGGAACGTAGTACCTCTTGATAGCCTGCACGCTTTAACTCCGCGCGCACAGCGCCAGGAGGAATGTCACCCGCAACTGCTCGGACCAGAGCGCTGAAACCCGAAATGTCATTCTGGAACTCCAAGATTCTTGGATGCCCATGCTCATCTAAGAACCGTTCATCCACATGCCACGCATGCAGAACACGAGATGGGGGACCTGATTGATCCGTCGTGGTCCCGAATCCTGCCCAATCAACAGATCCAATCGACTCGCGAACTCGCTTCACTTCTTTTCGTGACAAACCTGTTTTCACGGCAACTCTTGATGTGTTCGTCGCGCGTCCGCGCGTATCACCATCTGTCAATGCCTCACGAACGAAAGCGCGCTTGGCTACGTTATCGAACTGCCGATATGTGATTCCGGCCCGAAGCAGCAACCGGGCAATGGGAAGCATGCAGGCGTAGGCTGCATTGAGCATTCTGTTCTGGATGTGGCTATTCATCTGATTCATTTCACCGCGCGCCAGCGTTGAACGTCGCGCGAGTGCGCAGCAGTGCTGACGCTCCAGGGCTAACCAACCCGAAACAACGTCCGTCTGTAATGCTCGAGCTCCTCGATCGACTCCCGGATGTC
>CAZLOQ010000431.1:0-1666 GCA_964561125.1 uncultured Chitinophaga sp.
GGGCGGCCTGACCTGGCATTTCATGCCAGGCTGATGGAACTGGCCTTACAGGCCGCAAACACAAAGGCGTCAAAAGGTGCCAAAATGCTTCAAAATACTTCAAAAGATGCCATGCACCTGGTCCATGCGGGTGTAGCCGCTGCCGGGATCGTGCTTGTATTCGACGATCTGTTCCATGGCCCGGCGGGGGCTGATGCTGAGCGTCTTGAGTTCGACCTGCACGACCGGGACGCCGTTGATCAGCAGGATCACGTCGTAGCGATGGTGGCTGTTGTCGGTGTTGATTCGCAGCTGGTTGACAACTTCGAAGGTGTTTTTGCACCAGTCGTTGATATTGACCAGCATGAAATTCAGCTGGGTACCATCATCACGAGTGAAGCTGTTGATGTCCCGCAGAACTCGGGAGCTGGTGAAGACGTCGGCATTGACGATTTCGCCTAACAGACGCTGGAATTCTGTGTCGGTCAGCCGGACGCGATTCAGCGATTCAAAATGGCGGCGGAAATTGGCTTCCAGCGCCGCGCGGTCATGGATGTCAGGTCGGTATTCGTACTTGAGACTCTGCAGTTTCTGGATGAACTGCTGTTCAAGCTGGCTTTCCGTGGTTGACATGGGCGGGCGGCTTGCAGGAAAAGAACGTGCGGGCGGAGGGGGTTACCCGGGAGTGTAACACAGAATGCGAGCATTTTCATGCAAAGCTGCGGCTTTTGTCCGTGGAGGTCACATGCAGACCACCACGTCGCCGTACGCTCGTGCGTTAGGTGTGACAGGATCTGTCCGAAGTCGTTTTGACGACAGTCCTCGATTTCCAGTGTCCTGGAAACGAGTTTGTGTTTCCACACGCCTGAGCGGAGCCAGCGGTGATGGCAACGCTGTCGGTGCATGGTACGTGGACATTGGCACCTCGACATCGCACCCTGTCCCGGAAAACTCTGCACGGGCGCGCGCAACTTCTGCATCCACATCGCTCATTCCAATGCAACGTGTTCGATTTTTCTGTCCGGAATTGCCATAATTCCAGCCCCCCGACTAATACTCCACCCTCCAGCCACAGACAGCTCCTATGTCTTCCCCTCTGGACGAAAATCTGCTCATTACCAGCCGCGTTCTTCGGATCTGGCTGCCGGAGATCCCGGAACGTCCGCTGCTTGACACTTACAGACTCATCGGCGTCACTCTGGGCAGCGGCGGATTTGGAACGGTCGAAGTTGGCTGCAAGAAGCACCTTGAACAAAAGGTGGCAATCAAGCGGATCCATGCGGATCGCCAGTTTTCCGAATCAGACCAGAGGCGATTTGTGCGTGAAGTGCGACTGCTGGCACCGCTGCAGGCACCCAACATCGTCCGCATTGAAGACTGGGGTCGCGACGAACAGGGCCTGTATATCGTCATGGAACTGATTAATGGCCCCAACCTGCACGATCTGGTGCGGCAGAGCGGCCCACTGCCTGCGGATCAGATACTCAACTTCGCCAGGCAGATCTGTCAGGCACTGCTGTGTGCTCACAAGCAGGGCATCGTGCATCGCGATCTCAAGCCGGCCAATCTGCTGCTGGATCCTTACGGCATCATCAAGCTGGCCGACTTCGGGCTGGCTCGCGAAGCAGCCGAAGATCGCGAAAAGCTCACCAGTTCCGCCGGTGTCGGGCTGTACACCTTCGCCTAT
>CAZLOQ010000432.1:0-1637 GCA_964561125.1 uncultured Chitinophaga sp.
CTATGCCAGCGGTGGTCGACTCAACTGGGACGGCCATCAGGCACTCCGCGAGCAGTACGATGTACATGGTCGGATTCTGGATCAGCCCACAGCAGCACTGATCCGGGACCTCGACCAGCGCGGACTGCTGCAGGATACACTCGTCGTCTGGTGTACCGAATTCGGTCGCATGCCGATGTTCCAGAAAGGTGCGGCCGGACGTGATCACAATCCCGACGGCTTTACCGCATTTCTGACGGGTGCGGGAGTGCGTCGCGGGGTGAGCTTCGGCAGGACCGATGAGCTCGGCTTCAAGGCCGTCGAAAACGTACTCTCGATTCACGACCTGAATGCCACCATTCTGCACATCCTCGGACTCGACCACGAACGACTCACGTTCAGACACAACGGCATCGCCCGTCGACTCACGGATGTGCATGGCCGCGTCATTCAGGAGATTCTGGCATAGGACACGGCGATGGCAGCATCAGCGGATGACCTGCGGCTCGCTGCAGTGCTGCAGCAGTTCGGGGTCAGACCGGAGGAAGTCGAGGCGATCGGTGGCGGGTTCAGCGGGGCGTGCGTCTGGCGGGTGCGGACGCGGGGCGACCGGTTCATGGGGCTTCGCTGGTCGCCGGAACCGCTGGAGCGGTCGGAACTGGAACGCCGCGAGTCGATTTGCCGCTGGATGCAGTTTGCCCGCGCTGCCGGCTGTGAGTGGGTTCCGCAGCCGTTCAGGCCACTGGGGGCCGTCGGCAATTTTCTGCTCACACAACCTGATGGCTGGTGGCAGCTGGAAACGTGGATGCCCGGACATCCGGTGGACACGGCCCCTTCGCCCCTGCAGCTTCAGCAGGCACTCGCGGCGGTTTCGCGTCTGCATCAGACGGGACGCAGCTGGGCTCTGCAGGAATCACCAGGTGGCGGTCCGCCGGGTGGCAACAGTCTGCGACTGGCCGCAGCGACATCGCCCGGACTGCAGCGCAGGCTGCTCCTTGTCCGCGAACTGCAGTCGGGTGCACTTGCGAGGCTGTTCGCTTCAGCCGCGCAGGACCCTGACGGCGAATTCCGTCAGCTGTCACAGCAGCTGGAACGCTGCCTGCAGCAGCGACTGCCCGGACTCGCCCGCCACCTCGAAGAACTGGCCCCCTGCACCTTTTCGCTCCAGCCGGTCCTGCGGGATCTCTGGCAGCCGCACATTCTGTTCAGCGGAGATCAGGTCACAGGTGTGATCGACTGGAACGCAGCCTTTTCGGACCACCCGGCGTTCGACTATTCCCGACTGCTCGCCAGCTGGTACGGCTGGCGGGCATTGAATCTGCTGTCGTCCGCTGTCATCCCTGCAGTGGGCTCCAGCGCCGGGGGGCATCTGCCGGTGGGTTTCCAGCCGGAACACTGGACGGGCATGGAGCATGAGTTGCTGCGGGTTTGCGTGGCAGCTTCGCTGCTGCTTTCACCGGTCACCTGGCTCCATCGGCGGTGTGCCGGTGGACCAGCGTCGCAGAGGATCCGGCCGGAGGTACTGGCGCGGTATCGACGTCTGGTATCACTGGCATGTGGCACTGCGGGAGACGCATAAGTGGAATTCTGCGGGTAACCGTTTACAGCAGGACGACGGCAGACCAGACAAACTCAGGCAAAGACGCGAGGAGGCAAAG
>CAZLOQ010000433.1:0-1602 GCA_964561125.1 uncultured Chitinophaga sp.
AGGTCCCTTGCGGCTGTCAGCTGGCCCGTGGCCTCTGTTGGAAAGGCGCCGCGCGCGGCGTGGTTTCGAGGGCATTTTGGCGTTCAACAAGTCCCCCCACTAATCCCCCCACTAATTCGCATTTTCTCCGCTTTGGCAACGGATTCTCCTGGGCTTGTAAAAGCAAAAACCCAGCTTTTTTCTGGTTTTTTTCGTTTTCGTGTCACCATACACCCGATCCGTACACCAACGCCGTAACGCCACCAGCATTCAGACCGGATTACCGCTGGAACCAAAAGCGGTACGGCGCGAACCCAATGCCACCTGCTTTCGGCTCCAAATAGAAGCGGTACGGCGCGAGCCGTCCGGTAACGACTCGAAATCCCAGGCCCCCCCACCGAACAGCTTGCACGATCCCGCTCAAAACTCCCGACATGGCGCTCCCGCCGACCCACACAGTCAGCAGGTCGGAGAAAACGCCCGCTGCATTTCCCAGTTTCCTTCGTACAGACTCCGATCGCAACTTCACGCTGACTCGTTGAAGTCCATCACCAGTCTCGACCGCAAGGTCGTACCCCTTCCAGTTATCCGGCATTCTGGTTCCCGGCATACCGGCAAAGGCGAACTGGCTGAGTGCGTAGTGTTCGGCGGCATCCCCAAGGGTTTTCGTGGTCAGGGCGTTCGCTGGATCCTCACCACGTTCACGGCCTGGTGGCTCTGGGAGTCGCGTTTGTGCGGGCTGAGCAGTATTCCAGGGGGGAAGACCTGCTCCGGCGGGCTCTGCGTCTGGAACCGCGAAATCTGTGGGCGCTCCGCAATCTCGGCGGCTGCCTGCTGAAGCGTGGCAAGTCTGCGGAAGCCCTCGCTGTGCTGGAACTGGCCATCGAAGTTGGCCCCAACGACATGCACACCGTAATCGGACTTGCACAGGCGCTGGAGGAAGTGGGCAGAACCGCCGAAGCCGACGATCTGTACCTCCGTATTATCCGTGCCGGCGGACCGGAGCAACTGGTGTTGTTGGCGAAAGACCGCCGAACAGTCATTGCCCAGCAAACCATGCGGAATCGCGCACCGCTGCGGATGGATGTGGCAAGCTATCTGCGTGGGGCCATCGACAAATTCCAGGGTCTTTCAACAGAAGAAGTGCGTGCCATCGGCATCGAAATCGCGATGCTCGGCCAATCCGGCCTCGACATCAACAATCCGAACCCGCAATACACCCTCCGTTCCCTCCCCGGCCACTTCAGCGGTATCCACCTGTGTGCCATCATGTACGCCGCCTTCAAACACTTCGCACCGCACCAGGACGTCGGGATCGACTTTTCAAAGGAATGGGAGACAGCGATGGGGGATGCGAGGGTAGAAAGCTAAAGTACCGACCGTCCACCCCGTCCCGACATCCGGGCCGTCAACGACCAGACCACATCCGCACCGGCTGCCACCCTGTCCGCCAGGCGGAACGCCTTGCTCGCGTCCATCGCAATCAACGCCGACGCGAGCAAAGTAGGAGCACAAGCGTGGATGGCTGCGCTCAGAAATCAGAAGGGCTGGTCTGCGCTGACCCTGGTCGGTGACCTGGTCGGTAATTCGCAGCATCGACCAGCACTGGGTCCCACCCGACAG
>CAZLOQ010000434.1:0-1534 GCA_964561125.1 uncultured Chitinophaga sp.
GCCTCGGCGACGCCCCTCCAACGCCCATGTGGAGAAGGGATGGGTTTTGAACACAGAGGCACAGAGGAGTGGAGGCAGCGCAGAGAAATCGTGCGAGGGTGCGTCCAAAGCCCTTGGTGTTCACCCCGGAAAGCGCGAGCCTCCCCAAATCAACTCGCCCCGCAAAGCCCGCGGCCGCGCACCCGGCTCACACCGAACGCGCAGCGTTCGCCTGAGAACTGCCCTTACAGGGCGAAGCTGCACGGGGGGCGGCCTGACCTGGCATTTCATGCCAGGCTGATGGACCTGGCCTTACAGGCCGTAAACACAGCTGAGCTGTTGCACGCAACCTTTGGCTGCCCACGACACCATTGACTTTCCACTGGCCACCGCCCACTGCCACCTGCTTTCGGCTCCAACTGGAAGCGGAACGGCGCGAGCCGTCCGGTAACGACAGGAAATTTCAGCATTCATCACCGGACAGCTCGCGCCGTTCCGCTAAAAGCAGGTGGCATTGGGTGACAGCCCCCGGACCGACCGTGGTGGCGAGCATCCGTCTTACGTTCAACACAGGTCCCAAACGCAGTCGAGCCGTGACACAATTCGGTTCACCCTTCCATCCGGTGGCCCGTTCACTGCCGCTCCCTGAAAATTCCCGAATCCCTCGTCACACCTCGTGCTTTCGCGACTAATGGCTTGTGTTTCCCCTCGTCACAAACCTTCAGCACGGAGCAGAACAATGATTGAACTGATCGTCCTCGGCATGGGTTTCTATGGTCTGTGCACCGGAAAATTCTCGGCCTCAAAAGGTCGGATGCTGACCGGAGCTCCAGCCCGTATCTGCAGTCTCATTCTGCTGGCGCACCTGCCGATTTCATTTGCCGGAGGCTTCGCCCTGGGGTACTTCGGAATTCCTCAGGATTCGTGGTATCCGCTGATAATTTCGCTGATCTCCCTGTTTCTGGTGATTACCGTCTCATCTGTTGTCGCCAACCGGTACTGCGCCCGGCTGAATGTTGAAGCCAGGATCCCGGAGCACCCGGGCAGCACTCCGCTCGATAGCTTTAGCGGCAGAACCGGCGATTTTCCGGAGACCGACAGCGGTTCTCCTTACGCCGTCGTCGGCGTGCCGCAGTCCCCCCGTGACTCGGTGCTGCGGCAGATTGGTCGCGGTCTGGTGCTTGCAGGCGGGGCGTCCTGCACGCTGTTTATCGGTTTGGTTATGAACGCGCGGGGCGCCCACGCAGGCGTCAGCATGACAGCCCCCATTCTGTGCATCGTGGCCACCATTCTCGCCTATCGACTCTTCAGACCTGCTGGACCTGTCTCTCCTGCCCCGTAATCTCTGAGCCCCTGCGGGACCTGCCGCGGGGAGCGCACAGCATCGGCTTCAGTGGAGATGCTGTTGCCTGCGGGCCTGAGAAATGCTGGTGTCGGGGGATACTTTTACGGACAGTCTGGCTGGACAGCTTCAGTTCTGGATTTCCAGATTGCTGCAGCTCATGCTGCGTCATTGAGTTCTTGACGTTGACGTGAAGAGCAAAAAGAGACGCCC
>CAZLOQ010000435.1:0-1524 GCA_964561125.1 uncultured Chitinophaga sp.
TTTATAAGACATATAGGTCCCATAAGACATATAGGTCCCATAGCACCCGCGCACCCATAACTCCCCCATAACCATCAGGCCACATGCACCGGGGCTCCTGAGGAGACCGGTGAGGCGACTGTGGCCTTGCGGCCGGCGTCGTTTGGGGTGGGGGGCTGGCGGAAATTGCAAAAAAATCCGGGATTGCAGTGCTGAGTTCGGGGCTGTGGGGGTACAGGGGCTGGTTGCTGATGGTCGGTGGCTGGCTTGCTGTGGACGCGGGTGGCTGATTGTGGCTGCCTGATTTTGAAGGAGTGTTGTCATGAGCATGCGTGGATGGTGGTTGCGGTGGCTGCGTGGAGCGGGGATGCTGGCGCTGGCGGGGGTGGCGGCGTTGCCGGTTGAGGGTGGCGACCGGCGGGTGGTGTTGATTGGCGTCAATCAGTATCAGCCGGAGTCAAAGCTGGCTGCCCTGAAGTATGCGGTGAACGACGTGCAGGATCTGCGTGAGTCGCTGCTGGCGACGGGATATGAAGAGGACGAGATTGTGATGCTCACGAGTGACGCGGGTGAGGCGGAGCTGCGACCGGAGCGGGAGCGGATTCTGGAAGCGATTGAGGGTGGTGAGCAGCCGGAGGGAGGCCGGGGCAAGTCGATTGTTGTGGTGTATGCGGGGCATGGTTTCAACAGCAACGGGGAGAGTTTCCTGTGTCCGGCGGATTTTGATGTGTCGCGTCGAGAGGCTTCGTCGCTGGCGGTGGCTGAGATTGTGCGGATGCTGGCGGACGCACCTTATGACACGAAGTATCTGATTGCGGATGCGTGCCGCAACGACGGGATCAATCGGGAATCGAGTGAGTTCAATCTGACATCGGGGCTGCAGAAGATGCGGCTGGGGGGATCAGAAAGTGCGGAGGGGATTGTGTTGTTTTCGTCGTGTCTGCATGGTCAGCAGTCGTGGGAGGACGACACGCTGCAGAACGGGGTGTATCTGCACTTCATCAGTCAGGGCCTGCGGGGGCTGGCGGACCGGGACGTCGGGGATTTCAACGGCGAGGTGACGGCGGCGGAGTTGAGTGAGTATGCCAGCCGGGAGACGCTCCGGTATGTGCGGAGCAATCACGACGATTCCCAGCGTCCGTGGGCCGACATTCATGCGACTGGAGAGCTGGTGCTGACGCGGCTGAGTGCTGAGCAGCAGGCAGCTTTGGGGACAGTGAAGCGGCGGACGATTGAGGAGGTGAATAATGAGCTGGAGTCGCAGGAGCGGGTGGCGGAAGGCGTGGGGATGATTATCTCGCGGGCCAACCAGGCGGCGGTGGAGCGTTTTACAATGGCGATTGAAAAGTGTAACGACAACTACATGGCCCGCCGGCTGCGAGCGCTGATGTATGTGCTGGAGGGCAATGGGAATTCGGGACTCGCAGCGAACCGTTATCAGCTGGCGGTGGCGGACATGCTGGCGGTGGAAAGCCGGCTGCGTGTGCCGATTCCGCAGAACGTGACGGAGTTGCCGCTGCGAGGACGTGAGACGCTGCAGTCCGC